>DNSZ01000035.1 GCA_003500165.1 Paracoccaceae bacterium
CCATCGCCCTGGACGAAGTCGTCGCCGTCGCCGCCAGACAGAGTCTCATCGACAGAGCCACCCGACAGCGTGTCTGCCTGCGCCGTCCCAATGATGACCTCGAACCCCGACAGCGTGTCGGTATCGCCATGGCTGTCGATGGCGGTGCCGGCCGCCACATCCACGGTAACGCCAGCGGTTCCGCCATCGCTGCCATAATCGACCGTGTCGATGTTGGCGCCACCGCTCAAACTGTCATCGCCGGCGCCGCCTGCAAGCGTGTCGTTGCCGCTGCCGNNCGCCATAAAGCGTGTCGTTGCCACGCCCGCCCCAGACGGTGTCGTTGCCGGCCCCGGCGTCGATGGTGTCGTGCCCGGTGCCGCCCCAGACCTTGTCGTTGCCGCCAAGAGCTTGGACGGTGTCGCTGTTGAGCCCGGCAGAGATGACATCGCCCACCTCAGTGCCCGCGATCACGGTTGTGACGTCCTTATTCTTGTCATGACCGTCATATGCCTCGTCATCGTCGTTGATGAACACGCCGCCGTCGTCCTGGACGTATTCGTTCCCGTTCTTATCCAGCGGGACGTAGTTCACCGGATCGGCGAAAGAGACCGTCTTGAGAGCCGCGAAATTGGGCAGCGATTTAATGAAATGCGCTTCCTGCCCTGTCCCGTCGATGTCAACACGGGCGCCTTCGAGCGCGTAGAAGACCGTGCCGCCTTCGGCTGTCTTGATCAATAGCCATTGCTGCGGCCCGCCTTGCGAGGTGTCGTCGCCGAGGTCGCCATTGTATTCGACAACACGCCACGAATGGCCCTTGACCTTGCCGGACGCAAAGCCACCCGCCAGACTGATCGCAACACCCTCGATCTCGATCGTGTCGCGCGTCGCCTCGAAATCCTCGATGCGGCCGACGACGACCCCCCTGACGTTGTCCAGGTCCCGAAAATCGAAGATGTCGTTCCCGCGTACGCGTGAACCGTCGTCATCGCCGCGCGCATGGTGCCCATGCGCGTGGTCCCCGCCGGCGGGGATGGCCTGGAACCGAAGAACGGTCGTGTCGTCGCCGGCGCCGGCATAGGTGTGGATTTGCTTGGTACATCTGTCGGCATAGGCATCAATGATGTCGTCGCCGCCCTTGGCGAACACGGCCCCTTCTTGTATGAACTCTATCCTGTCGTCGCCGTTCGCGCCGCTCACTCGATGCAGGGTCAGGGTCATGCCGTCGGGGGCATTCTGGTCAAGGACGTTTTGCGCCGCGTCGATCACCTCCTGGTCGATCGTGACCGCAGAGCCGTCTTCGGGCACCAGCTGATAGCGCAAACTCTCTTCTTTGTAGAGCCGGATTGTGTAGTTCGTTTCGCCATAACTGAACTCAAGCGTTTGCGGCACATCGGCCATGATCGTCCCCCCTGTTTTCCGACCTTCACCGATGGGCTCAATCGGACGATTTCATCATGGTTCGGTTGATCCCACCCTGTCAACGACGAGCCGCGCGCCGGGCGTTGACCCGAAGCAGAACACGGGCGCGCGACGGGGCGGCGCGCAGCAAAGAAAAAGCCGACCCCCGGGAGGAACGCGAAAGGGGCCGGCCAGGTGTCGAGGGCGCAAGCGCCCGCCGACAGGGAGAAACTCAGACGCTCATTCGCCACCGCCCAGCTGGTGGACATAGGCCGCGACCTGGCGCAGCTGCGCCTCGCTCAGGCCATTGCCCGCAGCACCCCAGGCGGGCATGATGCCGAAGCGGCCATTCATCAGCGTCTCCGTCAGGCTGGCGACATCGCCGCCGTAAAGCCAGATCCGGTCGGTCAGGTTGGGCGCGCCCTGGGTCGGGTCGCCCAACCCCTCGGGCCCGTGGCAGGACACGCAATGCACGGCGAAAAGCTCGGCCCCGTCCGTGGCCATTGCCGCGTCATGCTCCTGACCGGAAATCGCCAGCACATGCTGCACCACCCGATCGACCTCGTCGCCGGTCAGGATGCCGTCATTGCCGAAGGCCTGCATCTCGCTCCACCGCGCGTCCCAGTCATCCTCGTTCCGGATGCCATGGGTGATGGTGTAGAGGATGTCGTCGATGCCGCCGCCCCACAGCCAGTCATCGTCGCCCAGATGCGGATAGCCGTTGCCATCGGCGATGCCGTCGGCGCCCGAACCGTGGCACTGCACGCAATGGGCGCGGAACACCGCGGCACCACCCTGGATGGCATAGGTCTGAAGCTCGGGCTGGCTGGCGAGTTGGGTCATGTCGATCGCTTCGAGCTGGGCATTGAGCGGGGCATGGCGTTCGGCAAACGCATCAAGCTCCTGCCTGGCTTCGGCCCGGGTCGAATAGCCCAGCAGGCCCGGCGTCGCCCGTTCGACCAGCGGCCAGGCGGGATACAGGATGGTATAGCCGACCGCCCAGATGATGCAGCCATAGAAGGTCCACAGCCACCAGCGCGGCAGCGGCGTGTTGAGTTCGGTCAGCCCGTCCCATTCATGGCCCGTGGTCTCGACCTCGTCCTTGTGCGGATCGGTTGGCTTGTCGCTCATCGGGCGGTCTCCTCGGTCTCCGCCTCGGGCGGGGCGGCGGGCTTGTCTTCGTGGCGGAACGGGATGTTGGCGATGTCTTCATGGGTGGCCCGGCTGCCCGGGCGGAACGCCCAGGCAACGATGCCCACGAAGGCCAGGAACATGACCAGAAGCGCCCAGCTGTCGGCAAAGCCACGCAGCGCGGAATAGGTTTCCATCGCGGCCTCCCTCAGCGGCTTTCGTCGGGCGTGTAGGTCGAGAAGTCGACCATCGTGCCCAGCACCTGGAGATAGGCGATGACCGCGTCCATCTCGGTCAGTTCCGGCCGGCTGTCGAAATTGCGCGCCGGCACCACGATCGGCGGGTCTGCTTCCGCATTCGCGTCCCAGCTCGGATAGGCGGCCGCGAAATAGCGTGCCTCCAGCGCGTCGGCGGCGTCGAAATCGGCTTCGGGATCGGCCTGGGCGCGGAAATCGGCGACCGCGTTGTCGATCATTTCGTCGGTATAGGGCACGCCGACCAGCCGGTGGGTGCGCAGCAGATCGGCGATATGGCGGCCGTCGATCTCACGCTCGATGAGAAACGCATAGCCCGGCATGATCGATTCGGGCACCATCGATTGCGGGTTGATCATGTGCCGGACATGCCAGTCATCCGAATAGCGCCCGCCGACCCGCGCAAGGTCGGGGCCGGTCCGCTTTGATCCCCATTGGAACGGGTGATCGTATTTCGATTCGGCGGCCAGGCTGTAATGGCCATAGCGTTCGAATTCGTCGCGCATCGGCCGGATCATCTGGCTGTGGCAGACATAGCAGCCTTCGCGGATGTAGATGTCGCGCCCGGCAAGTTCGAGCGGGGTGTAGGGGCGCACGCCCTCCACATCCTCGATCGTGTTCTCCAGGTAGAACAGCGGCACGATCTGGACGAGCCCGCCGACCGCGACGACGATCAGCGACAGGACCGCGAGGAGCGTCACGTTGCGCTCGATGTATCCATGCTTGCTGGTCCAGAAGCCGTATTTGGGACCGCCGGAATGTTGATCAGCCATCGGTCGATCCCCCCTATTCGGCCGGCACCGGGGCGTTGCGGGCCGGCGCCCGCTCACCCGTGCTGGTGACGGTTTTCCACAGATTGTAGACCATGATCAGCGCCCCGGCGAGGTACAGGATACCCCCGGTCGCGCGGGCCACATACATCGGATGCATCGCGGCGACAGTGTCGGCAAAGCTGTTGACCAGGAAGCCCAGGCTGTTGACCTCGCGCCACATCAGCCCCTGGGTGATCCCCGACACCCACATCGAACCGGCGTAAAGCACGATGCCGATGGTGGCGAGCCAGAAATGCCAGGAGACGAGCGTGAGCGAATAGAGCCGCTCGCGCTGCCACAGCCGCGGCACCAGGAAATAAAGCGCGCCGAAGGTGATCATGCCGTTCCAGCCCAGCGCGCCGGAATGCACATGGCCGATGGTCCAGTCGGTGTAGTGGCTCAGGCTGTTGACCGCCTTGATCGACATCATCGGGCCCTCGAAGGTCGACATGCCGTAGAAACCGATCGACAGCACCATCATCCGGATCACCGGATCGGTCCTGAGCTTGTCCCAGGCGCCCGACAGCGTCATCAGCCCGTTGATCATGCCGCCCCAGCTGGGCATCCACAGCACGATCGAGAACACCATCCCCAGCGTCGAGGCCCAGTCGGGCAGCGCGGTATAGTGCAGATGGTGCGGGCCGGCCCAGATATAGATGAAGATCAGCGCCCAGAAATGGACGATCGACAGCTTGTAGGAATAGACCGGGCGCTCGGCCTGCTTGGGCACGAAATAGTACATCATGCCCAGAAAGCCCGCCGTCAGGAAGAAACCGACCGCGTTGTGGCCGTACCACCATTGCGTCATCGCATCCTGCACGCCCGAGAACACCTGCACCGATTTCGAGCCCCAGATCGACACCGGCACCGAGAGGTTGTTGAAGACGTGCAGCATCGCCACGGTGATGATGAAGCTGAGATAGAACCAGTTCGCGACATAGATGTGGCGCTCGCGCCGCCGCATCAGCGTGCCGAGGAAGATCGCCAGATAAACCAGCCAGATCAGGGTGAGCCAGAGGTCCACATACCATTCGGGTTCGGCATATTCCTTCGACTGGGTGGCGCCCAGAAGATAGCCGGTGGCCGCCAGCACGATGAACAGCTGATAGCCCCAGAACACGAACCAGGCCGCGTTGCCGCCCCACAGCCGGGCCGCCGAGGTGCGCTGCACCACATAGAACGAGGTCGCGATCAGCGCGTTGCCGCCAAAGGCGAAGATCACCGCCGAGGTGTGCAGCGGGCGCAGCCGGCCGAAATTGCCAAACGGTTCGGCCCAGTCGAAGTTGAGCCCGGGATAGGCAAGCTGCCAGGCGATGAAGGTGCCGGCAAGAAAGCCGACCACGCCCCACAGGGCCGTCGCGATCACGCCGGCGCGGATCACGTCATCCATGTATTCGCCCTGATCGGCGACCGGCTGCGGGGTGTTGAAGCGCCGCACATAGTAGACGAACAGCCCCGCGGCCACGGCCAGCACGATGATCGCGTGCAGCATGTAGGCCGCGTCGCGCGCCATGAACGCCGCGATCCCCGCAAGGAAGGCCAGCACCGCCAGCACACCGATCCTGAGATAATCCATTTCGCGATCCCTGCCCTGTTTCCGACCGGCATGGCGGCGCCCCGCGGCGCGCCACGCATCCCTGCGCCGTACTGTCGCGGCCCGGCGGAATCATGTCCTTGATCCATATCAAAACCCGTGCCGCAATCGCTGCGATGGCTTGCATTTCCGGATGCGCCGGCCCAGACTCGTGACAGCAAGCGGGGAGGCAGGCCATGAGCTTCAAGACGTTTCTGCTGGTCACGCAGGGCGAGACCTTTGATGCGGGGGCGCTCGACACCGCGATCGGGCTTGCCGCGTCGCGCGACGCCCATCTCGAAGTGCTGTGCCTTGGCATCGACCGGATGCAGGTCGGCTATTATTTCGACGGCGCCTCGGCGGCGCTGATCGAACAGGGCATCGCCCGGGCGCGCGCGGCGGCAAAGGCCACCGAGGCGCAGATCGCCCGACGGCTCGAATCGGAAAGCCTGTCCTGGGGCAGCCGCAGCGCGGTGGCGCAGGTCGGCGCGATCCCCGACATCGTCGGCCACGCCGCACGGTTTTCGGACATGGTCGTGATCGGCAAGCCCTATGGCAAGGGCAAGGACCCCGAAGAGGGCGCAATCCTGGAGGCCGCGCTGTTCGAGGGCCGTGTGCCGGTGCTGATCGTGCCCGGCGCGACCGCGCCCGATTTCGCCCGCCGGATCGTGCTGGGCTGGAACCAGACCGCCGAGGCGCTGTCGGCGGCGCGCGCCGCGCTGCCTTTCCTGACGGCGGCCGAGGCGGTGAAGGTGGTGATGGTCGCGCCCGGCCGCCATGGCCGCGACGAAAGCGACCCGGGCGGCGAGATCAGCCGCTGGCTGTCGCGCCACGGCGCCCGGGTCGAGGCGGCCGTGCTGCCCCGGACGCTGCCCCGGATCGCCGACACGATCTCGCGCTATGCCATGGACGAGCAGGCGAACCTGATCGTGATGGGGGCCTACAGCCATTCGCGGTTCCGCGAATCGCTTCTGGGCGGGGCGACCCGCGACATGCTGGCCGACGCGGTCATGCCGGTGCTGATGGCGCGCTGAGCGCGCCTGTCATCGGCAACGCGACCCGTGCGGGGGCGGAACGGCGCCCCGCTATCAGTTGCCGATCGCCCGGGCGGCGCGCGCGGCGGCGCGCAACTCGTCGGCGATTTCCTCGGCCTCGTCGGGGTCGAAATCCATCGGCAGGTCGACGCCGGCACCGGCCACATAGATGCGCACCTGGCCAAGATCGGTCGGGCCGATCTGCAGGCTGGCGGATTGGTCGTGCTGGCGGTCGATCCCCATGGCCCGGTTATGTCGGCTCGCCCCGTTCGGTGCAAGGCGGCGCGGCGCGGTCAGCCCGGACCGGATGCCCGATCCGGCAGCGATGCCCCGCCCGAACGCGGCCGATCGCGGCGGCGGCAGGGCGCGGGCGCGCTCCTCTGCCCTTCGGGCAACGTCGCGCGGGGCGCGCCCAAGGGACCCGAGCGCCCCCGTCAGCCCGGCACCACCCGGCCCGCCGCGATCCGCAGCCGACGGTCCATCCGTGCGGCCAGCTCGGCGTTGTGGGTGGCAATCAACGCGGCCATGCCGGTCGCGCGGACAAGCCCCAGAAGCATGTCGAACACCCGGTCCGAGGTCGCCGGGTCCAGATTGCCGGTCGGTTCGTCGGCCAGCAGCAGGGCCGGCCGGTTGGCCAGCGCCCGGCAGATCGCCACCCGCTGCGCCTCGCCCCCCGACAGCGCGGCGGGACGGTGCCCGGCCCGATCCGCAAGCCCGACCTCGCCCAGCAACGCCGCCGCCCGCGCCGCCGCCGGGCCCGCGGCAACGCCATTGGCACGCTGCGGCAGGATCACGTTCTCGGCGGCCGAGAATTCCGGCAGCAGGTGGTGGAACTGATAGACGAAGCCGATCGCCTGGCGCCGGGCGGCGGTGCGCGCCCGGTCGCCGGCGGCCTGCATCGGCCGGCCCTGCACGATCACCTCGCCCGCATCGGGCAGGTCGAGCAGCCCGGCGATGTGCAAAAGCGTCGACTTGCCCGCGCCCGAGGGCGCGGCCAGCGCCACCACCTCGCCCGGCGCGATGTCGAGGGCGGCGTCGTCGAGCACGCGGACCTCGTTGGGCCGACCGGCATTGTAGCGCCGCGCGATCCCGCGAAGCCGCAGCACCGGGTCACTCATAGCGCAGCGCCTCGACCGGGTTCATCCGCGCCGCGCGACGCGCCGGGAACAGGGTGACGAACCAGCTCAGCCCCAGCGACAGCGCTGCCGTGGCGAGGATGTCGACGGGTTCCAGAACGGCCGAGGGAAAGATGAAGCCCTGCGCCTCGAGGTCGGCGACGCCGCGACCCGAAAGGCTGTCGACCAGCGCGTAGACATGGTCGATGTTCAGCGCGAAGACGACACCGAGCGCGATCCCCAGCACCGTGCCCGCCGTCCCCACGGCCGCGCCGCACAGGAAGAAGACCCGCAACACCGCGCCCTGCGGCAGACCCATGGTGCGCAGGATGCCGATGTCGCGGCCCTTGTTCTTGACCAGCATGATCAGCCCCGAAACGATGTTGAGCGCGGCGATCAGGATCAGGATCGCCAGAACGATGAAGATCGCGTTGTCCTGCATGTGAAGCGCCCGCAGGAAAGCGCCCGAGGCGTCCTCCCAGGTCCAGATCAGCGCGTCCCCGCCCGCCGCCCGGGCAAGCGCAGGGCGCAGCGCGTCGATCGCCTGGGGCGCCGCGACGCGCAGGGCGATCTCGTCGGCCCGGCCTTCGCGGTTGAAGAATGCCTGTGCCTCGGCGAGCGGCAGATAGGCCCGGGTCCGGTCGATATCGGGCCGGCCGGCGCGGAACACATAGACGACCTCCCAGGCGCTGATGCGCGGCGAGGTGCCGAAGGCGGTCTTCACCCCGTCGGGGCTGATGATCCGGACCCGGTCGCCCACCCGGAGGCCCAGTTCGGCGGCGATACCCGCGCCCAGGGCGATGCCGTGTTCGAGCCCGTCAAGCGCGCCGCGGGACCATTCGGGATCGGCAAGCAGCGGCAGCGCGCGCAGATCGGCAGGCCGCATGCCATGGATTTCGACGCCCGCGCTGCGGCCCTTCGCGGTGGCCATCGCCTGGCCGCGCACCACAGGGGCGGCGGCGACGACCCCATCGACCGCCGCCAGCCGATGGGCGATGGCACCGTAATCGCGCCATGCCCGGTCGAGCCGCCCGTCCGGGCCATAGACCGGGGCGGCGAGCGCCCGGGCATGCGGTTCGGCGCCCAGGATCTGATCGACGAAATCCGACCGCAGACCGGCGCGCAGGGCCAGCGTGGCGATGAGTGCAAAGACCGCAAGCGTGATGCCGATCAGGCTGATCCAGGTCATCGTGCTGACGCCGCCCTCGGCGCGGCGGGCACGCAGATAGCGCCAGGCGATCTGGCGTTCATGGGCGGCGAAGGGCATGGTCATGGACGCTCCCTACCGGACCCGGGCGGGGGGTCAAGCGGCCGACACGCGCGGGCGCGCCCGGGACCGGGCCATGGCCGATCGGGCGGGCCGCCTCGGGGGGCATCGAGCCCCCGCTCGGCGGCCTTGCGGCCGGCGTTTGGCGTTGGCCCGGCTTGGTCAAGGGCGGCGGCACAGGTCAGGGGGCGCTGCCCCCTCTGGTCCCGCCAGGGCGGGACCATTCACCCCCGGGATATTTCCGCCAAGGCGAAAGACGCAACGGCGCCGCGCCGGCCCGGCGCCGCCATCCGATGTTGATTGACGTACCTCAGAAACCCCGCGAAACTGCCCCTGGAGGAGGGCCGCCTGCTTGGCAAAGCCGACCGTCCACGACATCGCCAAGGCGGCGGGCGTCAGCCTGGCCACGGTCGACCGCGTCCTGAACGCGCGGCCCGGCGTTCGGGCCAGGACCATCGCGCGGGTTCAGGATGCGGTTTCGCGGCTTGGCTATGTGCGCGATTGCCATGCCGCCAATCTGGCCCGTCAGCGCCAGTACCGGTTCGCCTTCGTGCTGCCCGAGGGGCCGGGCCAGTTCGTCGGCACCCTGCGCCGGGCCGTCGCCGAGGCGATCGCCGCCCAGCAGGGCGAGCGCCTGTCGGCCAGCATCGTTTCGGTTGCGGTGAACGATCCGCACGAGATCGCGCGCCGGCTGCGATCGGTTCGGCCCGATCGCCATGACGGGGTGGCGCTGCTGGTCCCCGAGACGCCGCAGGTGCGCGATGCGATCGCCCATCTGAAGAACGCCGGACTGGCGGTTGTCGCCCTCGCCTCCGATCTGCCGCATTCGGCGCGGGACTATTTCGTCGGGATCGACAACCGGTCGGCCGGGCGGACGGCGGGCGTGCTGATGGGGCGCTTCGCCGGCCATCGCGCCGGTCGTATTCTTGTGGTGACGAACTCGCTGCAGGCGCGCGACAGCCTGGAGCGGCGGCTTGGCTTTGACGAGGTGATCGGGTCGGAGTTTCCGCAGCTCAGGCCCCTGCCCACGGTCGAATCCTATGACGACCCCGACCGCATGGCCGGCATTGCCCGGCGCGCCGCGGCAGCATCGGCCGAGATCGTCGGCGTCTATTCGATGGGGGCGGGCAACGAACCGCTGTTGCGGGGGCTCAGATCCGCGGGGCGGCTGGGCACGCTGACGGTGATCGCCCATGAGCTGACGCCGGTGACGCGTCAGGCGCTGATCGATCGCGAGGTCGATGTGCTGATCACCCAGAATGCCGGTCATCTGGTGCGCAGCGCGCTGCGCGTGCTGCGGGCCAAGACCGATGGCATGCCGATCTTCGAAGCTCAGGAACGCATCCGGACGGATATCGTGATCAGAGAGAACCTGCCCTAGCCCCGTCTCGGGGCCGGGCGAACAACGGGAGGACGGAGATGAAGACGATCAAGGGGCCGGCCTTGTTCCTGGCGCAATTCGCCGGCGACGAGCCGCCATTTAATTCCTGGGACGCGATCATCCGATGGGCGGCGGATTGCGGGTATGTGGGCGTCCAGATCCCCAGCTGGGACGGGCGGCTCTTTGACCTCGACCAGGCTGCGGCGTCAAAGGATTACTGCGACGCGATCAAGGGGCAGGCAGCGGAGAACGGTGTCGCGATAACCGAGCTGTCGACCCATCTGCAGGGGCAACTCGTGGCGGTCCATCCCGCCTATGACGCGGCCTTCGACGGCTTTGCCGATCCCGCGGTGCGCGGCAATCCCGCAGCACGGCAGGCCTGGGCGGTGGATCAGGTGAAAAAGGCGATCACCGCCAGCCGGCACCTGGGCATCTCGGCCCATGCCACGTTTTCGGGCGCGCTGGCCTGGCCCTATGTCTATCCCTGGCCACAGCGCCCGGCGGGCCTGATCGAGGCCGCCTTTGACGAACTGGCGGCGCGCTGGCGCCCGATCCTCGATCATGCCGACGCGAATGGCGTCGATATCTGCTATGAGATTCACCCGGGCGAAGACCTGCATGACGGCATTTCCTTCGAGATGTTCCTGGCGCGGACCGGCAACCATGCGCGGGCCAAGATGCTTTACGATCCGTCGCATTACGTCCTGCAGGCGCTCGACTATCTCGACAATATCGACATCTATCACGAACGCATCGGCATGTTTCACGTCAAGGATGCCGAGTTGAACCCGACCGGGCGGCAGGGTGTCTATGGCGGCTATCAGGGCTGGGTGGACCGCGCCGGCCGCTTTCGGTCGCTGGGCGACGGGCAGGTCGATTTCCGCGCCGTGTTTTCGAAACTGACGCAGCATGATTTCGACGGCTGGGCCGTGGTCGAATGGGAATGCGCGATGAAGCACCCCGAGGATGGCGCGCGCGAGGGCGCGGCGTTCGTGCGCGATCATATCATCCGGGTGACCGAGAAGGCGTTCGACGATTTCGCCGATGCCGGCACGGACGATGCGGCGAACCGCCGGATGCTGGGGCTGGGGGGATAGACCATGGCAATCGAGGGCAAGAACGACATGGCGGGTCGGCGCATCCGCCTGGGCATGGTCGGCGGCGGCCGCGACGCATTCATCGGTGGCGTGCACCGGATCGCCAGCCGGATCGACGACCAGTACGACCTGGTGGCGGGATGCTTCAGCGCGACGCCGGAAAAATCCCTTGCGTCGGGCGCCGATCTGGGCCTGCCCGAGGATCGCGTCTATGGCAGCTTCGAAGCGATGGTCAGGCGCGAGGCGCGGCTGAAGAACGGCATCGAGGCGGTCGCCATCGTGACCCCGAACCACGTCCATTTCGCCGCCGCCAAACCGTTTCTGAGCCGCGGCATCCATGTGATTTGCGACAAGCCCCTGACCGCGACCCTGGCGGATGCCAGGAAACTGGCGGCCGCCGCCGCGCGTTCGGGCGCGCTTTTTGTTCTGACCCATAACTACACGGGCTACCCGATGGTCCGGCAGGCGCGGGAAATGGTGGCGTCCGGGACGATCGGCGACATCCGGGTCGTGCAGGTCGAATACCCGCAGGACTGGCTGACCGAAGCCATCGAAACGACCGGCCACAAGCAGGCCGCCTGGCGGACCGACCCGGCGCAGTCGGGCGCCGGCGGTTCGATCGGCGACATCGGAACCCATGCCTATAACCTGGCCTGTTTCGTCACCGGGCTGCGGCTCGAGGCACTGTCGGCCGACATGCAAAGCTTCGTCGGCGGACGGCGTGTCGACGACAACGCCCATGTCCTGCTGCGATTCGAGGGCGGCGCGCGTGGCATGCTGTGGTCGAGCCAGGTCGCGCCGGGCAACGAAAACGCGCTGCGCCTGCGGGTCTACGGGACCAAGGGCGGCCTCGAATGGCAGCAGGAAGAGCCCAACACCCTGTGGCATGCGCCGTTTGGCGAACCGCCGCGCAAGCTGACGCGGGCCAATGCCGGGGCGCTGGAGGTTGCCAACCGGATCAGCCGGATACCGCCCGGGCATCCCGAAGGCTATCTGGAGGGCTTCGCCAATATCTACACCGAGGCCGCGCAGGCGATTCGCGCCCACGCCGCCGGCAAGCCGCCCCCCGCCGAGGTGATCTTTCCGACCGTGCAGGACGGGCTGGCCGGCGTCGCCTTTGTCGAGGCATGCGTCCGGTCGTCTTCGCGCAACGCGGCCTGGGTCAAGCCGGCGGCATGATTTCAGTCGGTTAGCGCCCGGGCGGTAGCGGGATCGGGGCCTCCGCCCGGCGCTGCCACCGCCATGAGGTACGTACATCAGAGTTTTCGCTTTACTTGAGGTACGTCCTTTATATCGTCGCAGGCAGCCTTTGGGCGGTGCCGCCTGCGCGCTTTGGCCGTTCCGGGGGGAAAACAAGGGGAGGAACATGTCCATGAAGACCAAGAACCTGCTTGCGGCGACCGCGCTGACGGCTGTTTCGGGGGTGGCGGCCACCGCCGTAGAGGCCGAAGAGCTGACGCTGTGCTGGGCAGCCTGGGACCCGGCCAACGCGCTGGTCGAACTCAGCAAGGATTTCGAGGCGGAGTCGGGCCACACGATGAACTTCGAATTCGTGCCCTGGCCGAACTTTGCCGACCGGATGCTGAACGAGCTGAACTCGGGCGGCAAGCTGTGCGACCTGCTGATCGGCGACAGCCAGTGGATCGGCGGCGGCGCCGAGAACGGCCATTACGTCAAGCTGAACGACTTCTTCGAGGCCGAAGGCATCAGCATGGACGATTTCGCGCCGGCGACCGTCTATGCCTATTCGACCTGGCCCAAGGGATCGCCCAACTACTACGCCCTGCCGGCAATGGGCGACGCCAATGGCTGGTTCTATCGCCGCGACTGGTTCGAGGACCCCGAGATCATGGCGGCCTACAAGGAGGCCACCGGCAAGGATCTTGCGCCGCCGANNTCGGCGGGCAGACCCGCTATGGCGTGTCGATCTTTACCGAACGCGGCTCGGAGGGCATCACCATGGGCGCGACCGGCGCGCTTTATGCTTGGGGCTTCAAATACGAAAACGAGCCCGGCAGCTATGACATGGAAGGCGCGGTGAACTCGCCCGAAGCGGTCGAGGCGCTGGCGTTCTACAAGGAACTCTATGAATGCTGCACCCCGCCGGGCTATACCGACGCCTATATGGAACAGTCGCTCGATGCCTACAAATCGGGCCAGGTGGCGATGGCGATGAACTGGTTCGCCTTCTTCCCGGGGCTTTATGCCGACCCGAACACCGGCGGCGACACGATCGGCTTTTTCGTCAACCCGCCGCAGAATGTCGAGGCATCGACGCTGGGCGGTCAGGGCATTTCGGTCGTCTCCTATTCCGACAAGCAGGATGCCGCGCTTGAATACATCAAGTGGTTCGCCCAGCCCGAGGTGCAGGCCAAATGGTGGGAACTGGGCGGCTATTCGGCGCATAACTCGGTCCTGCAGGACCCGGGTTTCGTCGACAGCGCGCCCTTTGCCGCCGATTTCCTGCTGGCGATGGATAGTGTGCAGGATTTCTGGCAGGAACCGGCCTATGCCGAATTGCTGCTGGCGATGCAGAAACGGCTGCATGACTACATCGTGGCCGATATCGGCACCGCGCAGGAGGCGCTGGACCTGCTGATCGAGGATTGGACCGAGACCTTCGAAGACGAAGGCAAGCTGTGATCCCGGCCGGGATGCGCCGCGGCGCATCCCGGGCATCGGCCTTCGGTCGGCTTTGCTTCCGGGTCCCCGCGACAGGGGACCCGTTCCAGCCCATGCGAGTGCAGACATGCCCGACACGCCCCTTGACCGCGTTGCCAAGGCCACGCCGCAGCCGATCGCCCGGCGGGTGCGCGGCCTGAGCGACCGGGCCATCGCCTGGATTTTCGTCGCGCCGACGATCTTTCTGCTGCTCGCGGTCAACATCTTCCCGCTGATCTGGACGATCCGGCTGTCCTTCACCAATTTCCGCGCCAACCGGAACCGCGAGGTCGAATGGGTCGGCCTGCGCAATTACGAGCGGATCCTGACCGACACCGATATCTGGCTGACGATGCAGGCCACGGCGCATTTCCTGTTCTGGACGATCTTCTTTCAGGTGCTGATCGGCTTTACGCTGGCCTATCTGATCAACAAGAAATTCCGCGGCAACGGTCTGTGGACCACCATCATCGTGTTGCCGATGATGCTGTCCCCGGCCGTGGTCGGCAATTTCTGGACCTTCCTGTACCAGCCGCAGATCGGGCTTTTCAATTACGTGGTCGCGTTCTTCACCGGGGTCGATCCGTCCTCGTTCGAGATGATCGGATCGGTGCGGCTGGCGCCCTGGGCGATCGTGATTGTCGATACCTGGATGTGGACACCCTTCGTGATGCTGATCTGCCTGGCCGGGCTTCGATCGATCCCCGACTATATCTATGAGGCGGCCGAGATCGACCGCGCCTCGAAGTGGCGGCAATTCTGGACGATCACCGTCCCGATGGTGCTGCCCTTCCTGATGCTGGCGGTGCTGTTCCGGGGCATCGAGAACTTCAAGATGTTCGACCTTGTCGTGCAGTTGACGGGCGGCGGGCCGGGCTCCACCACCGAGCTGACCTCGATCAACCTCAAGCGCGAAGCGTTCGAGAAATGGCGCACCGGCTATGCGTCGGCCTATGCCATCATCCTGTTCGTCACCGTCTTCGGGCTGGCGTCGATCTATGTGAAGGCGCTGAACCGGGTGAAGGAGCGATGAGCGCCCACGCCATCACCGAGCCGTCTTCGCGGCAGAAATGGATCGCCGGCATCCTGGTGATCGGCTATGCGCTGATCACCATCATGCCGATGATCTGGATCGTCATGACCGGCTTCAAATCGCCGGCCGATGCGATTTCCTATCCGCCAAAGGTGGTGTTCGAGCCGACCCTGGAAGGCTATGTGAACCTGTTCACCACCCGCACGCGGCAGACCGACGAATTCCTTGCCGCCAATCCGCCGGAAACCTGGTACGAGGAAATCGTGCGCCAATACGACATGGTGATCGCGGGGCCGTCGCGCTATGGCGAGCGGTTCCTCAATTCGGTCATCATCGGTTTCGGCTCGACCTTCCTCAGCGTCTTTCTGGGCACCTTGGCGGCCTATGCCTTCAGCCGGTTCAAGGTGCCGCTGAAGGACGATCTGCTGTTCTTCATCCTGTCGACCCGGATGATGCCGCCGATCGCCGTGGCGATCCCGATCTTCCTGATGTTCCGGACGCTGGGGCTCAGCGACACGCATCTGGGCATGATCCTGCTTTACACGGCGGTGAACATCTCGCTTGCCGTGTGGCTGCTGAAGGGGTTCATCGACGAAATCCCGCGCGAATACGAAGAGGCCGCGCTGATCGACGGCTACACGCGGTTTCAGGCGTTCTACAAGGTGGTGCTGCCGCAGGCCGCCACGGGCATCGCCTCCACCGCGATCTTCTGCCTGATCTTTTCGTGGAACGAATACGCCTTTGCGGTGCTGCTGACCAGCGGCACGGCGCAGACCGCGCCGCCCTTCATCCCGACAATCATCGGCGTCGGCGGGCAGGACTGGCCGGCGGTGGCCGCGGGCGCGACGCTGTTCCTGATCCCGGTCGTGGTCTTCACGGTGCTGCTGCGCAAGCACCTGTTGCGCGGCATCACCTTTGGCGCGGTGCGGAAATGAGACGCTTTCTTGACGGTCTTCGAAGGCTCCGCCGCGGCCCGTGGGAAATGGTTGCCTCGGCGCTGATCGCGGTCGGCGTGGTGATGTTGATGCAGCCCTATGTGCTGTGGCTTTACACCTATTCCTTCATCGTGACGCTGGTCGGCACGGTGATGTTCATCATCGTCAGCCATTTTCCGCAGGGCGATTGAATGGCCGAGATCGTGATTCACAATCTGCGCAAGGATTTCGGCGATTTCACCGCCGTGCAATCCTCGTCCTTCAAGATCGAGGATGGCGAGTTCTTCATGCTGCTGGGGCCGTCGGGCTGCGGCAAGACCACAACGCTGCGGATGATTGCCGGTCTCGAGCTGCCGACCAGCGGCGAGATTTACATCGACGGCGAAGAGGTCGGCCAGAAGCCCGCCAGCCAGCGCGACATTGCCTTCGTCTTTCAGATGTTCGCGCTCTACCCGCATATGAACGTCCGCAGGAACATCAGCTATCCGCTGATCAGCCAGGGCATGAAACGGGCGCGGGTGCGCGAAAAGGTGGCCGAGGTCGCCCGCACGCTCGGCATCGAGGATATCCTCGACCGTCCGGTGGGCGGGCTGTCGGGGGGCGACCGGCAGCGCGTTGCGCTGGGGCGTGCCATCGTGCGCAACCCCAAGGCGTTCATGATGGACGAGCCGCTTGGCGCGCTCGACGCCGAATTCCGCGAGCGCATGGCCGAAGAGCTGCGCGCGCTGCATGACCGGATGGGCGCGACCACGGTCTATGTCACCCATGATCAGCTGGAAGCCATGCAGATGGGCGACAAGATCGTGGTGATGAACCATGGCGTGATCGAACAGTTCGGCGCGCCGCAGGACATCTATGACAAGCCGGCGACGATGTTCGTGGCCGATTTCATCGGCTCGCCCTCGATGAATTTCCTGCGGTTTCACGGCAGCATCGAGGCCGGCGGAACCTCGGTCACGCTGCATCACCAGGCCTTCGCCGTGCCCGAGATGCGCGAGCCCTTCGACGGCGACATGGTGCTGGGCGTGCGACCCGAACATATCAGGCTGTCGGACGCGGCCGGCTATCGGGCCGAGGTCGAGGCGGTGGAGTATCTGGGGACCACCCAGATCGTGTCGCTGAAAGCCGCGAATGGCGAGGTGAAGGCACGCACCCCGTCGGACCAGCCCGCCCGGGTCGGCGAAACGGTGGGTCTGGAATTCGACGGCCGGACCGTCACGCTGTTCGACAACCAGACCGGCCGGGCGCTGAGATCCGATCTGAACGAGGGGGTGCTGTCGCATGGCTGAGGTCGCCCTGCGCCGCGTGGCCAAGTCGTTCGGCAAGACCGTCGCGGTCGACGATGTCTCGCTGTCGGTCGCGGATGGTGCCTTTGTGGTGCTGCTTGGCCCCACGGGCGCGGGCAAGACCACCACGTTGCGGCTGATCTCGGGGCTGGAACGCCCCGACCGGGGCGAAATCCTGATCGACGGGCGCGTCGTCAACAACGAGACGCCGGCCCAGCGCAACGTCGCGATGGTGTTCCAGCAATACTCGCTCTACCCGCATCTGACGGTCCGCGACAATCTGGCCTTTCCGCTGAAGTCGCCGATCCTGAAGACCCCACCGGCCGAGATCGCGCGCAAGGTGCAAGAGGTCGCCGAGGTGCTGCATATCGCGCACAAACTCGACAACCGCGCAACCGCGCTGTCGGGCGGCGAGATGCAGCGCGTGTCGATCGGCCGCGCGCTGGTTCGCGATCCGGACATTTATCTGATGGACGAACCGCTCAGCTCGCTCGACGCCAAGCTGCGCGCCGATCTCAGGATCGAGCTGAAACGCATCCATGCCGATCTCGGCGCGACGCTGCTTTATGTCACCCACGACCAGATCGAGGCGATGACCATGGCCACCCATGTCGGCGTCCTCGACGAAGGCCGGCTGGTGCAGTTCGGGTCGCCCCGCGAGATCTACGAGGATCCGGTCAGCCTGTATGTGGCCAGCCGCCTTGGCCTGCCGCGGATCAACGCCCTGCCCAGCGATCTGTTCGGCGGCGCGCCGCCGGGGGCCAGGACCATCGGCCTGAGGCCCGAGCATATCAGCCAGGGCGAAGGCAAGACCTGCACGGTTCAGCGGGTCGAGCATCTGGGCGACCAGACCCGCCTGCACCTGACGCTGGAGGGCCATGACATCGTCACGCTGACCGACGTGCACACCGACCTCGAACCGGGCGACGCCATCGCCATCCAGCCCCGCAACCCCCTGTTCTTCGACGCCAGCGGCGCCCGCATAGCCTGAGGAGACCGGCCATGAAGCAGTTCATCAACACCAAGGAAACCCTGGTCACCGAGGCCATCGACGGCACCCTGCGCACCGCGGGCGGGCGGCTGGCGCGGCTGGACGGCTATCCGCATATCAAGGTCGTCATCCGCACCGACTGGGACAAGTCGAAGGTCGCGCTGGTTTCGGGCGGCGGCTCGGGCCACGAACCCAGCCATGCCGGCTTTGTCGGGCAGGGCATGCTGACGGCCGCGGTCTGCGGTGACGTCTTCGCCTCGCCCTCCGTGGATGCGGTTCTGGCCGGCATCCTGTCGGTGACCGGCAAGGCCGGCTGTCTGCTGATCGTCAAGAACTATACCGGCGACCGGCTGAACTTTGGCCTGGCCGCCGAACGCGCCCGCGCCTTCGGTCTGAAGGTGAACATGGTCGTCGTCGATGACGATGTCGCCCTGCCCGACCTGCCGCAGCCCCGCGGCGTTGCCGGCACGCTTTTCGTCCACAAGATCGCCGGCACGCTGGCCGAGCAGGGCGCCGACCTCGAAGCCGTCACCCAGGCGGCCCAGCGGGTCATCGCGGGGGTGATCTCGATCGGCATGTCGCTCGACACCTGCACGATCCCGGGCTCGCCAAAGGAACAGCGGATCGCTGTGGGCAAGGCCGAACTGGGGCTTGGCATCCATGGCGAGGCCGGCATCGAACAGGTCGACTTTTCCAGCGCCGGGGACGCCATGGAAATGGTCGTCGACCGGCTGGCGCCGAATATGGGGCCCGGCCCCTATGCCGCGCTTCTGAACAATCTGGGCGGCGCCACACCGCTCGAGATGGCGGTGCTGGCCGAGGAACTCTGCCGGTCCCGGATCGGCGAGCAGATCCGCTGGATGGTGGGTCCCACGCCGCTGATGACCTCGCTCGACATGCAGGGCTTTTCGGTGTCGCTGCTGCCGGTCGGCAAAAGCGATGAGGGCCTGCTGCAGGCCCCGGTCGCGCCCTGGGCCTGGCCGGGTTGCCTGCCGGTCGGCGCCGTCTCGGCCCGGCCGCTGCCCGACGGGCTGACGCCGATCCAGCCCATTGCCTCGAAGGATGACGGGGTGCGCGCCTTTGTCATCCGCGCCTGCACGATCCTGATCGAGGCCGAGGCAGACCTGAACGCGCTTGACGCGAAATCCGGCGATGGCGACACCGGCAGCACGCTGGCCACCGCGGCGCGCGCCCTGATCAAGGCCGTCGACCGGCTGCCGCTGGCCGATCTGACGCAGCTTTACCGTGCCATCGGGCTGGAGCTGAGCCAGACCATGGGCGGGTCATCGGGGGTGCTTCTGGCGATCTTCTTTGCGGCTGCCGGCGATGCCTCGGCCAGCGGTAGCGATGCGATCGGCGCGCTGAAGGCCGGGCTCGACCGCATCCAGCAGGTGGGCGGCGCGCGACCCGGCGACCGGACGATGATCGACGCGCTGATGCCGGCCCTCGAGGCGCTGCATGGCGGGATGGCGGCGGCGGCCCGCGCGGCGCGCGAGGGTGCAAGCCATACGGCAACGATCACCCGCGCAAAGGCCGGCCGCGCCAGCTATGTCGGCGCGGACAAGCTGGCCGGCCACAACGATCCGGGCGCAGAAGCCGTCGCGCGCCTGTTCGAGCAGCTCGCCGGGTCGAGCGAACTGGCCGCCGCTTTGGGCTGATGCGGACGGTCATCGATCCCTGGCCGCCTCCCGCCCTGGCCGAGGATCGTTGACGGTTCCAAGGCCTGGCGGGCGAAGGCGCCCTATCCCGCGCGCCGCCCGGCCGACGCCGCGAGCGGGAACACTTTCGCCGGGTTGAGCAGCCAGCCCGGGTCGAACACGTCCTTGACCCGCATCTGCGCCTCCAGATCGTCGGGCGCGAACTGGTCGCCCATCAGGTCGCGCTTTTCCACGCCGACCCCATGTTCGCCGGTCAGGCACCCCCCGGCGGCCACGCACAGCCGCAGGATGTCGGCCCCCAGTGCCTCGGCCCGGGCAAGCGCGCCCTCGGCATTGGCGTCATACAGGATCAGCGGGTGCAGGTTGCCGTCGCCGGCGTGGAACACATTGGCGACCTGCAGGCCATAACGGTCGGCAAGCTCGGATATCCCCGCCAGCACGCGCGGCAATTCGGAGACCGGGATCGTTCCGTCGAGGCAGATATAGTCGGCGATCTGGCCCATCGCGCCGAACGCCGCCTTGCGCCCCTTCCAGATCGCGGCGGCATCGGCGGCGGTTGCGGCCTCGCGCATCTCGACCGGCCCATGCGCCGCCGCGACCGCCTTGATGCGGTCGAGCTGGTCGGCGATTTCGGCCACGGTCCCCTCGACCTCGACGATCAGCAGCGCCTCGACATCCGGGTAGCCGGCCTGGGCGAAGGCCTCGCAGGCGCGGATGCAGGGCCGGTCCATGAACTCGATCGCCGCAGGCAGGATGCCCGCCCGGATGATGTCGGCCACGCAGGCCCCGGCCACGGCATTGTCGTCGAACCCCATCAAGAGCGGCCGCGCAGCAGCGGGTTTCGGGGTCAGCCGCAAGGTCGCCTCGGTCACCACGCCAAGTTGCCCCTCGGACCCGCAGATCAGCGCCAGCAGGTCGAGCCCGCCCGTATCGGGCACGTCGCCGCCCAGTTCCACCACCGTGCCGTCGATCAGCACCAGGGTCAGCCCCAGCAGGTTGTTGACCGTCACGCCGTATTTCAGGCAATGCGCGCCGCCCGCATTCATGCCGATATTGCCGCCGATCGCGCAAGCGAGCTGGCTGGAGGGATCGGGGGCATAGAAGAACCCGTCAGCCTCGACCGCGCCGGTCACCGACAGGTTCGTGCGCCCCGCGCCGACGCGGATCGTGCGATTCTCAAGGTCGGTCTCCAGCACCCCGTTGAGCCGGGCAAGCCCCAGGATCACCGCATCCGCCGTGGGCAACGCCCCCCCGGCAAGCGAGGTGCCGGCACCGCGCGGCACCACCTTCACCCCCTCCTCATGGCAGACCCGCAGCGCCGCCGCCGTCTCGGCCGTCGATCCGGGCAGCACGACGGCAAGCGGCGGGCAGGCATAGGCGGTGAAGGCGTCGCATTCATAGGCGCGCAGCGCCGGGGCATCGGCGATCACCGCCGCGGCCGGCAGGGCGGCGCGCAGCCGGCCGAGGATCGCGTCGCGCCGGGCCAGCACGCGCGCGTCGGGGATGGGCATTTCCATCGCAGCCTCCCATGGGGTCGATCGAGTTTGGCAGCGAAACCGCGCGGGCGCAACGCCGAGGGGGCCAGCCGGCACCGCACCGGACGGGTTGAGGTGACCCGCCGTCGCGCGCTAGACCTCGGTCCGTCGTCCGCGTCGCGAGGCCATGATGATCCGCCTGGCCCCCCTGGCCCTGCCCGTCCTGATCGCGGTTGCCGGCTGCGCCGGGCAGGCGCCCGCGCCACCAGCGACCGTCGCCGCACCCGCCCCGGTCGCGCCGGTTGCGACGGGCAACCCGATTCGGCCCGAAATGCTGGACACCGCGACCGCGGCGGAAAAGGCCGCGGCGCTCGCCCCGGCGGCCGTGCGCGCGCAGGCGCTGGGGACGGCGGTGGCAAGCCTGGGCGACGTGACCGAACCGGGTTTCTGGGTGAAGTCGCCGCTGGTCGCGG
>DNSZ01000225.1 GCA_003500165.1 Paracoccaceae bacterium
CCCGAGCTGAGCGCGATCTTGGAATGGGTGATGTGATAGCCGGCGCCCAGCGGTTCGAGACCGGGATCGAGGAAGATATCGATCCGCTTGTACTGGTAGTCGGACAGCAGCTGCCATTCGGTGCCGCGTGAAGTCAGCACCACCGCGACCAGGCCGATCGCGCCGAATGCCAGGATCGCAAAGTAAAGCCAGTGCACCCCGGCGACGAACATCACCGCGCCACCGCCGGCCGCCAGCAGGACGGCAGTGCCCAGATCGGGCTGGCGCAGGGTCAGCAAGACCGGCAGCGCGATCAGCGCCGCCGGTGCCAGAACGGCAAGCGGGCGCGACACCCGGGCCAGCGAAAGCCAGTCGTAATAGGCCGCCAGCACCATCACCAGCGCCAGCTTCATCAGTTCCGAGGGCTGCAGCCGCATCACCCCCAGATCGATCCAGCGCTGCGCCCCCATGCCGATCGCGCCCCGGACCTCGACAAAGACGAGCAGGCCAAGCGCGGCCAGATAGGCCAGCACCGACATGTTGCGCCAGAACCAGATCGGCACCAGCGCGACACCCATCATCAGGACGGCGGCTGCGCCGAACCGTGTGGCATGCGCGCCCGCCCAGGGCTCGGCCGAGCCGCCGGCCACCGAATACAGCATCAGCCAGCCGATGCCCGCGGCCGCGATGACAAGCGCCAGCAGGCCCCAGTTCAGATAAAGGATCTTGGCCGGCCCCGACGGCACCCGGCGCAGATTGTGCTCGAGATAGCTCATGCCCGTGTCGCCGCCCCACCCGAGCGCAGCGGCGGCCGCAGGTCGAGCGCGTCGATGCGCGCGCGTGCCGCCTCGCGCTGGCCGGCGGGATAGGCCGCGATATCGGGCCGGCCGTCGCCCAGGGCGGCCAGCATGATGTCGCGCGCGATCGGCGCCGCGGCGACCGATCCGCCGCCGCCATGTTCGACCACCACCGACACCGCATAGCGCGGCGCGGCATAGGGCGCGAAGGCCACGAACAGCGCATGGTCGCGGCGGTTCCATGGCAGGTCTTCGTTGCGGGTCACGCCGCGGGCGCGTTCCTCGACGGTGATGTTGCGCACCTGGCTGGTCCCGGTCTTGCCCGCCATCCGCAGCGCATCGGCGCCGATCCGGGTGCGCCAGGCGGTGCCGCGCCGGTCGTTCGACACCGCGAACATGCCGCGCCGGATCTGGCGCAGCGCGTCTTCGGCGATGTCCATCGGCGGCGCCGACACGGGCGTGCGCACGCCACCGACAGCGTGGACAAGGCGCGGCGCGACCGCCCGGCCCGAGGCGATCCGCGCCGTCATCACCGCCAGTTGCAGGGGCGAGGTCAGCACGTCGCCCTGGCCGATCCCGGCATTGAGCGTGTCGCCGATCCGCCAGGCGGCGTCGCGCACGCGCCGCTTCCACGCCCGATCGGGGACCAGCCCGCCGGTGATCGGCACCGGCAGATCATAGCGCTCGCCCAGCCCCAGCTTGCGCGCCATCGCCGCGATCGCGTCGATCCCGACCCGCTGGGCGACGTCGTAGTAATAGACGTCGCAGGATTGCTTGAGGCTGTTGTGCAGGTCCATCTGGCCATGCCCGCCGCGCCGCCAGCAATGAAAGCGGCGGTCGCCAAGCTCGTAGTGGCCGGGACAGAACACCGTCTCGTCCGGGCGGACCGCGCCGGCCTCCAGCGCGGCCAGCGCCACCACCATCTTGAAGGTCGAGCCGGGCGGATAGGCGCCATGCGCCGACTTGCAGACCAGCGGTCGGCGTTCGTTGTTCAGCAGCGCGTCGTAGTCGGACACCGAGATGCCGCTGACAAAGGCGTTCGGGTCAAAGCCCGGCGCCGAGCCGAGCGCCCGGATATCGCCGGTCGCGATCTCCATCACCACGGCAGCGGCACTTTCCCCAGCGAGCCGGGCCTGGACGAAGTTCTGCAGCTGGTGGTCGACCGTCAGCTGGATGTCGGCGCCGGCCTCGCCCTCTTGCCGGTCGAGTTCGCGGATCACCCGCCCGGCCGCGTTGACCTCGACCCGGCGGGCGCCGGCACGGCCGCGAAGCGGCGCTTCCATCTTGGCCTCTGCGGCGTATTTGCCGATCTGGAAATCGGGAATCTGCAGCAGCGGGTCGGGATCGTCGAGCCGCTGCAGATCGTAGTCGCTGACCGGCCCGACATAGCCCACCACATGGGCGAAATCGGCCTCCAGCGGATAGGCCCGGGTCAACCCGATCTCGGGCGTGACACCGGGCAGGGCGGGGGCGTTGACAGCTATTGCCGCCATCTCTTCCCAGCTCAGCCTTTCGGCGACGGTGACCGGAACGAAGGCGCTGCGGCGATACATCTCGCGCAGCAGACGCGACTGATCCTCGGCCGCGATCGGGATGATCCGGGCCAGCCGGTCGAGCACCGCCTCGGGGTCGCCGGCATCCTCGCGCACCATCACGACCCGGTGGTTGCGCCGGTTGTCGGCCAGCACCACGCCGGCGCGGTCGAAGATCAGGCCGCGGGCCGGCGGGATCAGGCGGATGTTGATCCGGTTCTCTTCGGCCAGCAGCAAATAGCGTTCGGCCTCGCGCACCTGCAGCCGGTGCATGCGCAGGGTCAGGACGCCGGTGACCGCCGCCATGGCACCGCCCATGACCAGCGCCCGGCGGGTGATCCGCCGCCGGCTTTCGCGATTTTCCGCCTCGGGCCGTCTCATCGTCGTTGGCGTCCTGATTCCGTGTCGCCGGGTTCGGGCTTTCTAACCCGGCAAGGCCACCAGGCAAACAGGGCCACCGCCGGATAGGCAAGGATCGTCCAGGCAAGCCCGGTGATCTGGGCCGTCAACGCCGGCAGCGGCAGGAACAGGATCGCCGCGGCGACCCGACCGCCCAGAACGAAGGCCGCGGTGCCCAGCGTGGCGGCCAGCCATTCCGCCGCAAACCCCTGGCTGCGCAGTGCGGGCGCCCGGTTGCGCAGCGCCTCGGTAACCGCCAGCGCNNCAGCGGCAGCACCGCGCCCAGGATCAGCACCGTCGAAAGTGCAAGATACAGCGCCCGGCCGGCCCAAATCGCCCGCGGCCTAGCCGCCATCGTCATCGGGCGCGATCGCAGCGTCGGCCGCATCGGCCCGCGGCGTTGCCGGTCCGGCGACCAGCGGGCTGGGGCCGTCGATCGCCTCGATCCCGGGGCTGCGCAGGACCCGCAGGAATTCCAGCCGCGCGTAATCCGCAGCCAGCCTGACCCTGGGGCGGCCGTCGCGGTCTTCGACCAGTTCGCCCACCACCAGTCCCGCCGGCATCACCCCGTCATCGCCCGAGGTCACGACCCGGTCGCCGGGGCGCGCGGCCTCGGGCGCCTCGAGCAGGGTCAACCGCGGCCGCGCGGTGTTGTCGCCGGTCAGCAGCGCCCGCTGGCCCGAAGGCTGCACGCTGACCGCGATCAGGCTGTTGGTGTCGGTCAGCAACAGCACGCGCGCGCTGCGCTCGGCCTGTTCGGAGATGCGGCCGACAAGTCCCAGCCCGTCGGTCACGGCCCAGCCGTTGCGAACACCGTCGCGCCGCCCGACATTCAGCAGCACGGTCTGGCGGAAGGCATTGCCGGAATCGGCCATCACCACCCCGGTGATCCAGGTCAGCTCGGGGCTGATCCGCACATTGTTGAGGTCGCGCAGCTTGGCGTTTTCCTGTTCGAGTTGCAGCGCCGCCTCGCGCCAGGCGCGCATCTGCTGCAATTCGCGGCGCAACTCGCGGTTCTGCCGGTGAAGCTGGGCGTAGGACTGGAAATCGCCGGCCATCCGCGCCAGACCGGTCACCGGCGCCATCGCCCAGTCCATCGGCGGCACCACCCGGTCGATCACCGCCGCGCGGAACCGTTCCACCCTGGGGCTGTCGATCCGCCAGACCACCACAAGCGCAACCAGCGCCAGCGCCAGCGCGCCAAGCAGCACCCGGCGGGCCGGGCGGACGAAATCGGCATCGGATTGCGAATCGCGGGCCATGGCGCCCCCTGTCGCGTCAGCTGTCGTAGTCGACCGCGTGGCGCAGGCGGCTCTCATATTCGAGCGCCTTGCCGGTGCCCAGCGCCACGCAATGCAGGCTTTGATCGGCGACCGAGATCGCCAGCCCGGTCTGTTCGCGCAGTTCAAGGTCGAGATCGCCCAGCAGCGCGCCGCCGCCGGTCAGCATCACGCCCCGGTCGACGATATCCGCCGCCAGGTCGGGCGGCGTCGCCTCCAGCGCGATCATCACCGCCTCGCAAATCTGCTGGACCGGTTCGGTCAGCGCCTCGGCCACCTGGGCCTGGTTGATCTCGATCTCCTTGGGCACCCCGTTCAGGATGTCGCGGCCGCGGATCTGCATCACCGCGCCGCGCCCGTCCTGGGGCATGCGGGCGGTGCCGATCGTCGTCTTGATCCGCTCCACCGTCGATTCGCCGATCAGCATCGACTGGTGGCGCCGCAGATAGGCGATCAGCGCTTCGTCCATGCGGTCGCCGCCGACCCGGATCGACCGGGCATAGACGATGTCGGCCAGGCTGAGCACCGCGACCTCGGTGGTGCCGCCGCCGATATCGACCACCATGCTGCCGGTCGCGTCGGTGATCGGCATGCCCGCGCCGATCGCCGCCGCGATCGGTTCGGCGATCAGCCCGGCCTTGCGCGCACCCGCCGACAGCACCGACTGACGGATCGCGCGCTTTTCGACCGGGGTTGCGCCATGCGGGACGCAGACGATGATCTTGGGCTTGGTAAAGGTGGTGCGCTTGTGCACCTTGCGGATGAAATGCTTGATCATCTCCTCGGCGACGTCGAAATCGGCGATCACGCCTTCGCGCATCGGCCGGATCGCCTGGATCGATCCCGGTGTCCGGCCAAGCATCAGCTTGGCCTCCTCGCCCACCGCAAGCACCTGCTTCTTGCCGTCGCGGACATGGTAGGCCACGACCGAGGGTTCGTTGAGGACGATGCCGCGCCCCTTGACATAGACCAGCGTGTTCGCGGTGCCGAGGTCGATCGCCATATCGGCGGAGAAAAGCCCGGTAAGAATGCTGAACATGGGCGGAATCCTGCGGCGCGCTGGGGGTGGGGACGACTCGATCACGGCCTGAGGCGTCTCTATACCCGCGCGGCCGCCGGCCCGGCAAGGGGCGGGCGGCGGATGCCGGCCGGTCGCGCCGGTCCGTGCGTTCCGTGGCCGCCGCCATTGCCTTTCCGGTGCGGCTGCCCGATGCTTTCGGGCATGGCGCAATCGAAGGGAGGGGTTCCATGCGCATGTTTTCCCTGACGCTCGCCGTTTCAAGCCTGGCGATGGCTCTACCGGCTGCGGCCGAGGAACCCGGCAGCGGTCTTTATGCCGCAGATTGTGCGGACCCCGCCGCGGGCTATCGCATTGCGATCATGGCCGACGGATCGGCCGAGGTGCAGCAGGGCGCGACGACCCTTGCCGAACTGCTGACCAGATATTCCTATTTCGGCGACGCAACGCCTGCCGACTTCCTGATCGCGGTGCTTTTCGACCCCGAGGCCAGCCCGTTCGCCCAGGGCGCGGATGGCGCTCCGCGGATCGAGATATGGAAGGGCGAGGCCGCATTCTATGCGCTGGTCAATGGCGACCCGGATCGGCGTCTGATGTCTTGCGAGTGACCCGGCCCGCCGGGGGCGGCGTGGGCCGGAGGCCCGGATGCAGCATGGCTGAGGACACCACGGCGCTCTATTTCCGACTGCTCAACGAGGTTGGCATCCTGGAACAGCTCAGCCGCGCGCTGCTTCAGGCGCGGCTGCCTGCGGGCATGCTGGTGTCGCATTTCGGCGTGCTCAACCATCTGGTCCGGGTGGCCGATGGGCGCACGCCGCTGGAACTGGCGCGCGCCTTTCAGGTCGCCAAGACCACAATGACCCACACGCTGGCGGGGCTGGAAAAGGCGGGCCTTGTCGCGATGAAACCCAATGCCCGCGATGGCCGTTCGAAACGGGTCTGGATCACCGATGAAGGGCGGGCGTTTCGCGACCGGTCCATCGCCTCGCTGACGCCGGATGTGCAGCGGATCGCGCGGGAATTTCCCAGCGACCGCGTCGAGCGGCTGCTGCCCGAACTGGAAGGGCTGCGCCAGATCATGGACCGCCAGCGGAGTGCCGACGGGGATTGACGGTGACCGTTCGCTGCCTCGCGCGCCGCCCGACCACCAATACTGGGCGTTGTTGCATGGACGAGAGGTGGCCTGGATCGCCCCCTTCCCCCTGCTTGGGTCAGGCGATCCTGATGCTTCCGGGCATGGCAGGGGCGGTGAAGCGGTCGATGCGGCGCAGGGCGACGGCGGCCTCGACCTTCTGGCGATCGAAACGGCGCGCGTGCAGGCTCGGGCCGATNNAGCAACGGTCACAGAGAATGACCGTTGCTACAAGATTGGTAGCCCAAGCGGGGAGGCGCCGCGATCATGGAGGTGCTGAAGCGGTGTCGGTGAACAGCCAAATGGCCGCGCATGGGGCGCCGATATGTCGCTTCCGGGCGGTTCGGGTCCGGCTTTTGCCGGCATCCATGCAAGACCCGCAAGGAAGCTGCGCATGTTCCTGTCCGTTTTCGACCTCTTCAAGATCGGCATCGGCCCATCCTCGTCGCACACGATGGGGCCGATGGTGGCCGCAGCCCGGTTTCTCGACGCGCTGCGCGCCTCGCCCTTCACCGCGCAGGGTCTGCGCTGTTCGCTGCATGGCTCGCTCGCCTTCACCGGCAAGGGGCATGCGACCGACCGGGCGGTGATCCTGGGGCTTGCCGGCTTCACCCCCGAAGCCTTCGATGCCGGCCTCGCCGAGGCCGCCCTGCGGGCCGTCGCCGAGACCCGGCAGGTCGCGCCGCCCGGGTTGCCGCCGCTGGCCTTCGACCCCGACCGCGACCTGATCTTCGATTACGACCGGCCAATCGCGGGCCATCCCAATGCGCTGATCCTGTCGGCCACCGACCCGCAGGGCGACACGCTGTTGCAACAGATCTACTATTCCATCGGCGGCGGTTTCGTCCTGACCGAAGCCGAGTTTCAGGCCGGCCCCGGGGCGGGGCCGCAGCCCGATGTGCCCTTCCCCTTCGCCAGTGCGGCGCAGATGCTGGCGATGGCCGCCGAAAGCGGCCTGTCGATCGCCGCGATGAAGCGGGCGAACGAGCGTGCGCTGCGCCCGGACGCCGAGATCGACCATGGCTGCGACCGTATCTGGGCCACCATGGCGGCCTGCATCGAGCGCGGCCTGGCGGCCGAGGGCACGCTGCCCGGTGGCCTGTCGGTGCGCCGCCGCGCCCGCGCCATCCACGAAAAGCTCCGCGCCGAGGCGGGGCTGAACGTCACGCCGCCGCATGTGATCAACGACTGGATGAGCGTCTATGCGATGGCGGTGAACGAGGAAAACGCCGCCGGCGGGCAGGTGGTCACGGCGCCCACCAACGGGGCTGCGGGCGTGATCCCCGCCGTGATCCGCTACTGGCGCGACCATGTGCCGGGATCGGATGCCACGGGCATTCGCGACTTTCTGCTGACGGCCGCGGCCATCGGTGGGCTGATCAAGCACAACGCGTCGATCTCGGGCGCCGAATGCGGCTGCCAGGCCGAGGTCGGCTCGGCCGCCGCCATGGCCGCCGCCGGGCTGGCGGCGGTGCTGGGGGGCACGCCGATGCAGGTCGAGAACGCCGCCGAAATCGCGCTCGAACATCATCTGGGGATGACCTGCGATCCGGTGGCGGGGCTGGTGCAGGTGCCCTGTATCGAAAGGAACGGGCTCGGCGCGATCAAGGCGGTCTCGGCGGCCTCGCTCGCGCTGCGCGGCGACGGGACGCATTTCGTCCCGCTCGACGCCTGCATCGCCACCATGCAGGCGACCGGACGGGACATGCATGATCGCTACAAGGAAACCTCGCTCGGCGGGCTGGCGGTGGCGGTGCCCAACTGCTGATGCCCACGGTCAGGGGTCATGTCCGTTACCTGTCGCCCGCCCCGCCTCCCCGGCCGGCGATCAGATCGTCGACAACGGCGGGGTCGGCCAGCGTCGAGGTGTCGCCCAGGGCGCCAAAATCGTTTTCGGCGATCTTGCGCAGGATGCGGCGCATGATCTTGCCCGACCGGGTCTTGGGCAGGCCGGGCGCCCACTGGATCACATCGGGCTTGGCGATCGGGCCGATTTCGGTCCGGACCCAGCGTTCGAGTTCCTTCCGCAAATCCTCGGTCGGCTCAACCCCGTGCATCAGCGTCACATAGGCATAGATGCCCTGGCCCTTGATGTCGTGCGGATAGCCGACCACGGCCGCCTCGGCGACCTGGGCATGGGCGACGAGCGCGCTTTCGACCTCGGCCGTGCCCATACGGTGGCCCGACACGTTGATCACATCGTCGACCCGGCCGGTGATCCAGTAATCCCCATCGGCATCGCGCCGGCAGCCATCGCCCGAGAAATAGTAGCCCTTGTAGTGCTCGAAATAGGTCGCGACGAAGCGCGCATGGTCGCCCCAGATGGTGCGCATCTGNNTCGACGCCGAAAAACGGCTTCGTGGCCGAGCCCGGCTTGGCCGCGGTGGCGCCGGGCAGGGGCGTGATCATGTGGCCGCCGGTTTCGGTCTGCCACCAGGTGTCGACGATGGCGCAGCGGCCCTGGCCGACCACGTCGTTGTACCAGTTCCAGGCCTCGGGGTTGATCGGCTCGCCGACCGAGCCCAACAGCTTCAGCGACGACAGATCGCACCGCGTCACATAATCGTCGCCCTGGCCCATCAGCGCGCGGATCGCTGTCGGTGCGGTGTAGAACTGATTGACCCGGTGCTTCTCGCAGACCTGCCAGAAGCGGCTGGCGTCGGGCCAGGTCGGCACGCCTTCGAACATCAGTGTGGTCGCGCCATTCGCAAGCGGCCCATAGACGATATAGCTGTGGCCGGTGACCCAGCCGACATCGGCGGTGCACCAGAACACGTCGCCCGGGTGATAATCGAACGTCATCTCATGCGTCATCGCGGCATAGACGATATAGCCGCCCGAACTGTGCACCACGCCCTTGGGCTTGCCGGTCGATCCGCTGGTGTAAAGGATGAAGAGCGGGTCCTCGGCGCCCATCTCCTCGGCCGGGCAGTCCTCGGACGCGGCCGCGGCCATCGCGTTGTAGTCGTGATCCTGCCGGTCGATCCAGGTCGTCTGGCCGCCGGTACGCTTCACCACCAGCACCTTCACATCGTGGATGACGTGCAGCATCGCCGCATCGGTGTTCGATTTGAGCGGCGTCTTGCGCCCGCCGCGCGGTGCCTCGTCGGCGGTGATGATCACCTTGGCATCGCAATCGTTGACCCGGTTGCCCAGCGCGTCGGGCGAGAAGCCGGCAAACACCACCGAATGGATCGCGCCGATCCGCGCGCAGGCCAGCATGGCATAGGCCGCTTCGGGGATCATCGGCAGATAGATCACCACCCGGTCGCCCTTGGTCACGCCCATTTCCTTCAGCACATTGGCCATCTTGCAGACCTTGCGGTGCAATTCGGCATAGGAGATGTGCAGCGCCTGTTCGGTCGGGTCGTCGGGTTCCCAGATGATCGCGGTTTGCTGGCCCTTCGTGGCAAGGTGGCGATCGACGCAATTGGCGCAGACATTCAGCGTGCCGTCCTCGAACCAGCGGATCGACACGTCGGGGTGGCCATAGGTCACGTCCTTGACGATGGAATACGGCCTGATCCAGTCGATCCGCCGGCCCTGATCGCCCCAGAACGCGTCGGGATCGGCGATCGAGGCGGCATACATCGCGTCATAGCGGGCCGCGTCGACATGGGCCTTGGCCGCGAATTCGGGATTGGGCGGGTAGATCGGCGCTTTGTCGGTCATGGCTCTTTCCTCCCGTGGGCGTTCGGGCCGTTTCGGCCACTCAGATGGCGAGGTATTCCTGACGCAGCTCCGCGTTTTCCAGAACCTCCTTCGCGGTGCCGTCGAACACCACCTGGCCCGAATCGAGGATCACCGCACGGTCGGCGATTTCCAGCGCGGCGATGGCGTTCTGTTCGACGATCACCGTGGTCAGGCCCTGATCGCGGATATGGTGCAGCGTGCGCTCGATTTCATGGACGATGACGGGCGCCAGCCCCTCATAGGGTTCGTCGAGCAAGAGGACCTTGATGTCGCGCGCCAGCGCCCGGGCGATCGCCAGCATCTGCTGTTCGCCGCCCGACAGGGTGATACCCTCCTGCTTGCGCCGTTCGCCGAGCCGCGGGAACAGATCGTAAAGCCGGTCGATGGTCCAGCCGGTGGGTTCGACGATCTGCGCCAGTTGCAGGTTTTCCTCGACCGTCAGGCCCGGGATGATGCGCCGGTCCTCGGGCACCAGCACGCAACCCGCAACAGCCGCCTGATGGGCGTTCATCTTGTGCAGATGCTGGTGGTCGAGCCAGATCTCGCCATAGGTCACCTGCGGCGCGCCGACCCGCGCGATCGAGCGCAGGGTCGATGTCTTGCCCGCCCCGTTGCGGCCCAGCAGGGCAAGGATCTCGCCCTCATGGACGTTGAAGCTGACGCCCTGCACGATGTAGCTTTCGCCGTAATAGGCGTGGATGTCGTAGACCGACAGATAGGCATAGGCCGTCGCGGCATGGTTCGCGTTCTTGTCGAGCGGCATCGCCCCCTCCGTTATCCGTGCCCGCCCAGATAGGCTTCCTGCACCTTCGGGTTGCCCTTGATGCGTTCGGGCGCGTCCTCGACCAGCGGCGTGCCCTGGGCCATCACGGTGACCCGTTCGGCCAGGCTGAACACCACATGCATGTCGTGTTCGATGATCGCCATGGTGATGTCGCGCTTGTCGCGTATCTGCTTGAGCAGATCGATGGTGTTGTTGGTGTCGGCCCGGGCCATGCCGGCGGTCGGTTCGTCGAGCAGCAGAAGCTTCGGCTCCTGGCTCAGGCACATCGCCATTTCCAGCCGCCGCTTGTCCCCGCGCGAGAGCGAGGCCGCATGCATGTCGCGCTTTTCCAGCATGTTGACCTCGTCGAGCATCGCCTCGGCGGCTGCGACGATGTCGCGCTCGGCCGCGATGGTTTCATAGGCGTGCATCCGGAAGGTGCCGTCGCGATGGGCGAAGAGCGGCACGAGCATGTTCTCGAACACGGACAGATCGCCGAAGATCTCGGGGGTCTGGAACACCCGGGCGACGCCCAGCTGGTTGATCTCATAGGGCTTGCGCCCCAGCAGCGACTGGTTCTCAAAGGTGACCGATCCGGCATCGGGCACCAGCTTGCCCACCAGCACGTTCAGGAGCGTCGACTTGCCCGCGCCATTTGGGCCGATGATCGCATGCACCGAATTCTCGGCGATCGAGATGTTGACGTCGTCAAGCGCCTTCAGCCCGCCGAACCGTTTCGAGACGCCCTTGATTTCGAGGATGCCCATGACTGCCCCCTATTCGCCGACATGGGGCACCGGGCCCGGGTGATGCTCGGGGTCGCGGCGCGGATCGGGCCTGGGCGTGCGGCGGAAGGCCCGGGTCAACCGCCGGTAGCCCTCGACCAGGCCGCCGGGCAGGAAGATCACGACCAGCATGAACAGGATGCCCAGCGTCAGATGCCAGCCCTTGCCGACAAACGGATGGATGATGGCGACCACCACATCCTCCAGCCCGTCGGGCAGGAAGGCGAACCAGGCATGCAGCACGTTGTCGTTGATCTTCGAGAAGATGTTCTCGAAATACTTGATGAAGCCCGCGCCCAGCACGGGGCCCATCAGCGTGCCGGCCCCGCCCAGGATGGTCATCAGAACGACCTCGCCCGATGCCGTCCACTGCATCCGCTCGGCCCCGGCCAGCGGGTCCATCGCCGCCATCAGCCCGCCGGCAAGCCCGGCATACATGCCCGAGATGACAAAGGCCGCCAGGGTATAGGGCCTGGGGTTGAGGCCGGTATAGTTCATCCGCGTCTGGTTCGTCTTGACCGCGCGCAGCATCATGCCGAAGGGCGACCGGAAGATGCGCATCGACAGGTAGAACACCAGGATCGCGATCACCGCGCAGAAATAGTAACCGGCGTTGAAGGTGAACTCCCAGCCGCCGACCGCCCATTGCACGCTGTCGCGCATCTCGAGCCCGAACAGATGCGGCACCGGGATGTTGCCCTCGGGCGTCTGGCTGACGCCCAGGATGCGCGGGTCGTTCAGCGACAGTTGCAGGCCGGTCTCGCCCCCGGTGATCGGGGTCAGCACCGAATAGGCCAGCGCGAACATCATCTGCGCGAAGGCCAGTGTCAGGATCGAGAAATAGATGCCCGATCGGCGCAGCGACACATAGCCGATCAGAAGCGCGAACAGCCCCGACACGATGACGGCCAGGATCAGCGCCGGGATCACGTTCATCGTCAGAAGCTTGAACATCCACACCGCGGAATAGGAACCGACGCCCAGGAACGCGGCATGGCCAAAGGACAGATAGCCGGTCAGCCCGAACAGGATGTTGAAGCCGATCGCGAAGATGCCGAAGATCGCGAAACGCTGCATCAGGTCGGGATAGCCCGCATTGAACTGGGCCAGCGCCGAATCCTCGGGGAAGGGTTGCAGCAACAGCGGCGTCGCCAGCGTCAGAAAGATGACGATCAGCAGAAAGCTCGTGTCCTTGCGGCTCAGGCCCAGCATCGTCCTACTCCTCCATCACGCCCTTGCGCCCCATCAGCCCGCGCGGACGCGTCAGAAGGATGATGATGGCGACAAGGTAGATGATGATCTGGTTGATGCCCGGCACCAGCTCCAGCACCTCGGTCATCGAGGCGAAACTCTGCAGGATGCCCAGGATCAGCCCGGCGGCGACCGCGCCGGCCAGCGAGCCCATGCCGCCGACCACGACAACGACAAAGCTCAGGACAAGGAAATCCATGCCCATGTGATAGTTGGGCGACAGGATCGGCGCATACATCACCCCGGCAAGCCCGGCGACCACGGCCGCGATCGCGAACATGATGGTGAATCGGCGGTCGATATTGATGCCCAGAAGGCCCACGGTTTCCCGATCCGCCATGCCCGCGCGCACCACCATGCCGAAGGTGGTGTAGCGCAGGAAGGCGAACACCCCGGCGATGATCACTGCGGCGAACAGGAAGTAGACCAGCCGCCAATAGGGATACAGGATCGTGTTCGCGTCGAAGCCCAGCCAGACGCCGAAATCGAAACTGCCCTGGAAGGCGTCCGGCGCCGGTGTCGGAATCGGGTTGGCGCCATAGATCGCCTTGACGATCTCTTGCAGGACGATCGCCAGACCGAAGGTGACCAGAATCTGGTCGGCATGGGGGCGCTTGTAGAAATACTTGATCAGCCCGCGTTCCATCACCAGCCCAACGAGCGCCATGAACGGCACCGCGATCAGGATCGACAGCGGCACCGACCAGTCGATCATCCACTGCCCCGCGGCCTCGCCGAACCAGGCCTCGACATAGGGGGTCTGGATCACCGCCGGATTGCCCAGGAAATCGGTCCGGGTCGGGTCGACCTCCTCATAGGACAGGCCAACAAGGCCGTTGAAGGTGACGGCCACGAAGGCGCCCAGCATGAACAGCGCGCCATGGGCGAAGTTGACCACACCCAGCGTGCCGAAGATCAGCGTGAGACCCAGCGCGATCAGCGCATAGGCCGAGCCCTTTTCAAGCCCGTTGAGCACCTGCAGGACGATGCCGCTGCTCGACACGCCGATCAGGCGCAACAGCATCCAGACGCCGACAAATACGGCAAGCCCGATCCCGACATTGATCAGCCTGCGCCCGATCGCCGCGCCGCCGCCCATATCTGCCATGCTTGCCATGTTCTGCGACCTCCGGCCCTGCCGATGGCCGGGCTAACCGGCCCGGCGCAAACCCCGGCGCCGCGGCGCCGGGGACCATTGCTGCGAAAGCGGTGTCAGGCGCCGTTGTTGCACGCACCCAGTTCGCCGCCGGCGAATTGCGGATGGTCGGGCGGATAGGTCACCTGCTCGACCGGGGTGATCTCGACGATCTCCAGCAGGTCGAACTCCGATTGCGGGTTTTCCTTGCCCTTCACCACCAGCACGTCCTTGAAGCACTGGTGATCGGCCGCGCGGTAAAGCGTCGGGCCGTTGCCCAGCCCGTCGAACTCGAAGCCTTCCAGCGCCGCGACCACCGCGCAGGGCTCGAAGCTGCCGGCGCGTTCCACCGCATCGGCATAGAGCAGCGCCTGCACATAGCAGGTATGCGCGGCCTGGCTGGGCGGGAAGCCGTATTTGGTGCCGAAGGAGCGCACGAAAGCCTGGCTGCCGGCATCGGGCAGCGACCAGTGCCAGTTCGTGGAGCCGAAGATGCCCTTGATGTTTTCGCCCGCGCCGCGCGCCATCAGGCGCGAGAACAGCGGCACGACGATCTGGAAATCCTTGCCGTTCTTCTGCGCCTCGCGCAGGCCGAACTGCACCGCATTGGTCAGCGAGTTGACCATGTCGCCGCCATAGTGGACCAGCACCAGCGTGTCGGCATCCGATTGCAGGACCGGGGTGATGTAGGACGAGAAATCGCCCGCACCGAGCGGCGTCTTGACCTTGTTCACCGTGGTCCAGCCCATCGCCTCGGTGGCCGAGCTGATCGCCTCTTCGGTGGTGTAGCCCCAGTTGTAGTCGGCGGTCAGGTAATAGGCGTTGCGGTCGGTGCCATAGGCGTTGGCCAGCACCGGGGCCAGCGCCGCGCCCGACATGTAGCTGTTGAAGAAGTGGCGAAAGCCGTTGGCGCGCTTGTCCTTGCCGGTGGTGTCGTTGGCATGCGTCAGGCCGGCCATGAAGATCACGCCGGCCTCCTGGCAGAGCGCCTGGACGGCCACCGCGACGCCCGAGGACGAGCCGCCGGTGATCATGATCGCGCCGTCCTTCTCGATCATCGAGCGGGCCGAGGCGCGCGCGGCATCCGATTTCGTCTGGGTGTCGCCGGTGACGTATTCGACCCGCTTGCCCAGGATGCCCTGGCCGGTCAGGCTTTTCGACGAAAAGGTCTCCAGCATGCCGTTGTCGGCGCCGGTGCCGTTCAGATGCTCGACCGCCAGCTCATAGGCGCGCAATTCGTCGGCGCCCTCGTCGGCATAGGGGCCGGTCTGCGGCACGTTGAAGCCCAGCGTGACGGTGTCGCCGGTCGGCTCGTTGGTGTAGGCGTTCGCGCGCGACGTGAAGATCGTCGGCAGGGCGACGCCGGCGCCGGCGATGGCCCCGGTCTTCAGCACGCCGCGGCGGGTGAAGTTGGTGGTCATGGAAGTCCTCCCTTGGTCTTTCCGGGTCGCGCAAGGGCGCCCCCGCCCAGTTACAGGGCATACTGCCTGCATAATGAACCGCTGAAAAAACGCAACAAGCTGCTGGGAAGGGTAAAGAAACTTGTAAAGCAATCGACAGGGCGCGGCTTGTTTTGTAAAGTTCCGACAATTTCCAGGGGGCCTGGCAGGGCGGCGATGGCGACGACACGGGGGCAACTCACCGGTTCGCGGATCCGGGCGCGGCGCCAGGAGGCGGGGCTTCGCCAGGGGGCGCTGGCCCGCGAGGTCGGTATCTCGCCGTCCTACCTCAACCTGATCGAACACAACCGGCGGCGGATCGGCGGCCAGTTGCTGGGCAAGATCGCCGCGGCCCTGGGCACCGACCGGGCCAGCCTGGCCGAGGGCGCCGAGGCCGCGCTGATCGGCGCGCTGCAGGTCGCCGCCGCGCGCGATGCGGGCACGCCGGCGCCCGATCTCGACCGGCTGGAGGAGTTTGCCGGCCGGTTCCCGGGCTGGGCCGGCCTGATCGCGCGCCAGCAGGACCGGATCGGCGCGCATGAAGAGACCATCGCGGCGCTGTCCGATCGGCTGGCGCATGACCCGTTTCTGGCCGACACGATGCATGAGGCGCTGAACACCGCCTCGGCGATCCGGGCCACCGCCTCGATCCTGGCGCGGACGCCCGATCTCGAGCCGGCGCGGCGCGGCCGGTTTCACACCAACCTGTTCCAGGATGCCCAGCGGCTGGCCGAGACCATGGCCGCGCTGGTCACCTGGCTCAATCGCGCCGGCGACGCCCGGGCCGCCGGTGCCACCCCGACCGACGCGCTGGCCGAGTTCGTCGCGGCGCATGACAACCATTTTCCGACGATCGAGGCGGGCGGCGATCCGGCTGCCCTGGTCGCGGGCGACCCGCACCTGCCCGACAATGCCGCGCGGGCGCTGGCGCTCGCGTGGCTGCGCCGCGTCGCCGAGGATGCCCGGGCGCTGCCGCTCGATCGTTTTGTCGCTCGCGGGCGGGTCACCGGCTTCGACCCCGCCGCGCTGGCCGCGGATTTTGGCGCGCCGCTTGACGCGGTGCTTCGCCGGCTTGGCGGGTTGCCGGCCGGCCCCCACTGGCCGGCCTTCGGGCTGGCGATCTGCGATGGCTCGGGCACGCTGCTTCTGCGCAAGCCGCTGCCCGCCTTTCCGCTGCCGCGCTACGGTGCGGCGTGCCCGCTTTGGCCGCTGTTTCAGGCGCTTCTGCGACCCGGCATGCCGGTCGCGGCCACCATCGACATGCCCGAAGGGGCGCGGCTGGTGGCCCACGCCCTGTGCACCCTCGCTGCGCCCGCCGATTTCGGCGGTCCGCAACGGGCCGAGGCGGTGATGTGCGTGCGCCGCGTCGATGCCGCCGCGGATGACGGCCCACAACCGGTTGTCCCGGCCGGCACCAGCTGCCGGGTCTGTCCGCGCCCGGCATGCCCGGCCCGGCGCGAGCCGGCGCTGATCTAGGCCGCAAGGTTTTGACAAGCCGCGCCGGGCCGCCAATATGGGGCGGCGCGCACGTCAACAGGCGGCGCGCCGGGGGAGGACCGGCAATGGCCACGACCGTCCTGCTGATCGAGGACGAACCGAACATCAAGGAGGCGGTCAGCTTCATCCTGGAGCGCGACGGCTGCACCGTGCACAGCCTTGCCGATGGCGCCACCGCGCTGGCGGCGGTGGCGCGCCACACCCCCGATGTGGTGATCCTTGACATCATGTTGCCGGGTCAAAGCGGGCTTGAAGTGTTGCGCAGGCTGCGCGCCGACCCCGCCACGGCCGGGCTGCCCGTCCTGATGCTGACCGCCAAGGGCCAGGCGCGCGACCGCGCCGAGGCCGAGGCGCTGGGCGTCGACCGGTTCATGACCAAGCCGTTCTCGAACCGCGAGGTCCTGGCCGCGGTCCGCGAACTCGCCGGGCCATGAAAGGCCGCGAAACCGACGGCAAGCGCAAACCGCGCGACGCCGCGAGGCTCTTGCCGGCCTTCGGCCTTGCTGCCTTTGTTCTGCCGGTGGCCTGGGCCGGACAGCCGGATGTGCGGGTGGCGATCTATGTGTTCCTCGTCTGGGCTGTGCTGATCGGGCTGGCGGCCTGGCTGGCGCGGCGGCTGTCGCGCGGGGCAGAGCGCTGATGGCCGTCGCCGACCTGCTGGTCGCGGTCTGCATCCTTTACGCGGCACTCCTGTTCGCCGTCGCGTGGTTCGCCGAACGGCGCGCCCGGCGCGGACGCGGCGGCTGGCTGCGCTCGCCGGTGGTCTACACCCTGACGCTATCGGTCTATTGCACCGCTTGGACATTCTATGGCGCGGTCGGCTTTGCGGCGCGGTCGGGCCTTGACTATCTGACCATCTATCTGGGTCCGACGCTGGTATTCCTGGCCTGGTGGTGGCTGTTGCGCAAACTGGTGCGGATCGGCCGCAGCCAGCGTCTGACCTCGATCGCCGATCTGGTGTCGTCGCGCTTTGGCAAGAGCGATCTTCTCGCGGTTCTCGTCACCGTGCTCGCGGTGATCGGCACCACCCCCTATATCGCCCTTCAACTGCAATCGATCACGCTGTCCTTTGCGGCCTTCGCCCATACCGGGCCGGAGGCCGGCGGCCGGCCCGGCACGGCGATCTGGGTGGCCGCGGGGCTGGCGGTGTTCACCATCCTGTTCGGCACCCGCAGTCTGGATGCGAACCACCGGCATCACGGGGTGATGATCGCGATCGCGCTCGAAGCGGTGGTCAAGCTGGCCGCCCTGGTCGCGGTCGGCGTCTTTGTCGTCTGGGGGCTGTCGGGCGGGCTGGGCCCCGCGCTCGACGCGATCGACGCGGCCGGGATCGCCGCGCCTTCGGGGGGCGGCGGGCGGTGGCTTGCGCTGATCTTCCTGGCCGCGGCGGCGGTGCTGACCTTGCCGCGGATGTTCCAGGTCACCGTCGTCGAGAATGCCGACGAGCGTCACCTGGCGACCGCCGCCTGGGCGTTCCCGCTTTACCTGCTTGGCATCAGCCTGTTCGTACTGCCGATCGCGGCGGCGGGTCTGGCGCTGCTGCCGCAGGGATCGAACCCCGACCTGTTCGTTCTGACCCTGCCGCTGGCCGCGGACCGCGACGGCCTGGCACTGTTTGCCTTTCTCGGCGGGTTCTCGTCGGCCACCTCGATGATCGTGGTCGCCGCGCTGGCGCTGTCGATCATGGTGTCAAACCACATCGTCGTGCCGCTTTGGCTGCGCTTTCGCCGCGACCCGGCGACCGTGGCGGGCGATCTGCGCACCGTTGTCCTGCGCGCCCGGCGCAGCGCCATCGCCGGCGTCCTGATGCTGGGCTATGGCTATTACGTCTATACCGACGGCACGGCCGCGCTGGCCTCGATCGGGTTGATCAGCTTTGCCGGCGTCGCCCAGATCCTGCCCGCGCTGCTGGGCGCGGTCTATTGGCGCGGCGCGACGCGGGCCGGTGCGATTGCCGGGCTGGCCGCGGGTTTCGCGCTGTGGGGCTATACCCTGTTCCTGCCCAGCTTCGGAGACAGCCTGCTGATGCCCGCCGGGGTGATCGCCGAAGGCCCGTTCGGGATCGCCTGGCTGCGCGCGCAGAACCTGCTGGGCACCGGCGGCGACCCGCTGGTGCATGCGCTGGTGTGGAGCCTGGGCGCCAACGCGCTGCTGTTTGCCGGGGTTTCGCTCGTCACCCGGCAGGACGGCCTTGAGCGCCTCCAGGCCAGCCAGTTCGTCGATGTCTTCGACCGGGCGCCCGGGCCCGTGGCGTGGAGCGGTGGCGGCGCGGCGGCCTGGGATCTTCTGGTGATGTCGCAGCGCATCCTGGGCCCCGAGGCGGCGCAGGCGCTGTTCCGAAGGGCGGCGCGCGGCCAGGGCCTGTCGGGCGACCTGCCCGACCCGACGCCGGACTTCGTCGAGATGCTGGAGCGCGAGCTTGCCGGCTCGGTCGGTGCGGCGGCTGCCCATGCGATGATCCGCCAGTTGACCGGCGCCGCGGCGGTCTCGGTCGAGGAGTTGATCGCCGTGGCCGGCGAGACACGCGAGATCATGGCCTATTCCAGCCGGCTCGAAGAAAAGTCGCGCGAGCTCGCCCGCACCGCCGAAGAACTGCGCGCGGCGAATGAGAAGCTGACCCAGATCAGCCGCCAGAAGGATGCGTTCCTGAGCCAGATCAGCCATGAGTTGCGCACGCCGATGGCCTCGATCCGGGCGTTTTCCGAGATCTTGCGCGACACCGACGATCTGGCTGCGGCCGAGCTGACCCGGTTCGCCGCGCTGATCCATGACGAAACCCTGCGGCTGACCCGGCTTCTGGACGATCTGCTGGACCTGTCGGTGCTGGAAAACGGCCGCGTCAGCCTGAACATCGAGGCCGGCAATCTGGGCGATGTGATCGAGTCGGCGGTCGGCACGGCGGTGCTTGCCCCGGGTCGGCAGACCCTGGCGATCCGCCGCGACACGATGCGCGAAACCGTCCCGATCGAGACCGATTGCGGGCGCCTGCGCCAGGTGTTCATCAACCTGATCACCAATGCGCGGAAATACTGCGATGCCGAACGGCCCGAACTGCGCATCCGGGTGACCGCGCATCGCGGCATGGTCGATATCGACTTCATCGACAATGGCAGCGGGGTGCCGGCGGCACAGCGGGCGCTGATCTTCGAGAAATTCGCCCGCGCCATCGAGGCGGAAACCGCGGACGCCGCCGGCGGCGCGGGGCTGGGCCTGGCGATCTGCCGCGAGGTGATGCGCTCGCTCGGCGGATCGATCGGCTATTTGCCCGGCGTCGGGGGGGCGGCGTTTCGGGTGCGGCTGCCGCGCCGCAGCGCCGCGATCGCCGCACAGTGACCGCGGCCGGTACGGGCCGGCTTTCCGGTCCCGGCAGCCCGGGCCATGCACCGCGATTGTCCACCAATCGGTAACGGTTTGGCCGCATAAACAGCCGCGGGCAACGGGCAGGGCGGCCGATGGGCGAACAGCAGGCGTCGGTTCTCAGGCGGATCACGGCGAAACGCGGCACCGCCCTGCAGGGCGGTGCAGCCGCGCTGGCGCAGCCGGTGGCCATCATGCTGGGCAAGGTCAGCCGCGCGGTGCTGGGGCTTGCCGCCTCGGCCTCGGCCATCGCCACCGGGCGGTCCGGCCTTGACGGGCTGCCGGGCCTGGTGCCGCGCGGCGCGTTGCTGGTGGTGCTCGAACGCGGGGGGGCGCCCTTGGGGCTTTTCGGTCTCGATGGCGGGGTCGCGACGGCGCTGTCGGAATACCGGCTGACCGGTTTGCTGGCGGCGCGCTCCGGGCCGTCGCGCCCGATCACCGAAATCGACGCCGAGCTGTTGCGCGAATTCGTCGACGCGACGCTGGCCGGTCTGCGCGAGGCGGTGCCGGACATGTCGACGACGCTGGTATTCTCCCGCCATCTCGCCGATCTGCGCGCGCTGCCCTATGTGCTGCCCGACGCCCCGCTCGACTGGCTGTCGGCGGAGTTGAGCCTGGGCGAGGGCGAGACCCACGGCACGGTGCTGATCGCGCTGCCCGCGGGCGAGCTTTCGGGGACACCGCCGCCGCGCCCGAACAGCGCATCGGCCCAGGCATGGCGCAACCGGTTGCGGGCCGCGGTCGAGGCTGCGCCGGCCACGCTCGATGCGGTGCTCTATCGCTGGCGGATGCCGCTCGCCCGGGTCGAGGCGCTGGCGCCCGGCGATGTGATCGACCTGCCGCGCGAGGCGCTCGACACGGTGTCGCTGGTCGCAGCCGGCGCGGGGCCGGTGCTGGCCGGCCGGTTGGGCCAGACCCGCGGCCAGCGCGCGATCCGGATCGGCCCGGCGGACGCATCGTCGCCGGAATGATGCCGGCTGTCGAAGCGCCCTGGCGGATGCATCCAGCCTGACCTGCCGGCAGCCGACGATCCGATCGCGAAACGGCCCTGCAAGACCCGGGTCAACCCGGAAACAGCAAGGGCTCGGTTTCCGCCAGCGCATCGAGAAGCGGCGCCAGCTCCGCCTCGTATTTCCGCCAGCCCTGCATCGACGACCGGTAAAGCGGCTGGCGCACCTGATAGACCGACAGGGTGTCGACCCGCCTTTGGGTCTTGTGGAAGGACAGGCAGGCATCTTCCCAATCCAGATCGCAGGCCGAGATCAGCGCGCGGGTCTGCGCCTCGGGCTCGGCCAGCAGGTCCTCATAGGCGATTTCGTGGAACCGGTCCGGCGCGGCCTCGCGCCAGAACGCCGCGACCTCGTCGAACAGCCGGGCATAGCGGCCGATATCGCGCAGATCGGCGGCATAGCGGTGCACCCCTTCGGGAAACCGGTTGCGATAGATCGACAGGCCGACATCGCGCGGGTCGCGGCGAACCAGCACGACCTTGGCCCGCGGCAGCGCCAGCGGCACATAGCCGATCGCCTGATAGGTGCCGATCGATTTATCGACCACCCGGGCCGCGCCGGCAAAGCGCTCGGCCAATGCCCGGGTATAGCGTCGTCCGGTTTCCACGAACACCGAATCGGGCGGGCCTTCGGGCCCGGTCAGCGCTGCGAGATGTTCGCCCAGAAAGGCCGAGAACAGGGTCAGTTCGCCCGCCCCCTCGACCGCCGAATGCGAGGCGAGGATCTGCTCGACCAGGGTGGTTCCCGAACGCGGCAGCCCGGTGACGAAGATCGGCGCCGGCCCGTCGCCGCGGTCGCCTTCGGGCGGGGTCGCCGGGGCCCTGGCAAAGGCCGCGCACAGCCGGCCCATGCCCGCGGCATCGCGACCGAGATCATACGGGTAGCGCGCCCGGGTGATCCGGTTCGCCGGGTCGAGATAGCCGAACACACGGGCTGTCTGGCCAGTATCTTCCATCGCCTTGGCCAGCGCGAAGCCAAGCTCGGCGCGGGCCTCGAGCGCAAGATCGTCGCGCGCCCAGGTCGCCTCCATCCGCGCGATCAGCGGATCGTCCGGCGTCAGCTTGCCGCCGACCGCGGCGATCCGGTAGAACGCGCCGATCTCGGGCGCCCGCCCGATTGCCTGATCGAGGTCACTGCGGGCGGCCGCGAATTCGCCCTGCTGCATCTCGAACATCGCCCGCGCCGCCCAGCTTTCGGCCAGGTCGGGGTCGGCGTCGAGCGTGCGGGCAAACGCGTCGCGGGCTTCCTCGGGCGTGCCCGACCGGGCCAGCGCCTTGGCATAGTCGAGCCAGACGCGCGGCCCGGCCCCGCCGGCATCAAGCGCCGCGCGCAACGGCGCCAGCGCGTCGGCGTGACGCTCCTGCCGGACCCGAAGACCGCCCAGAAAAGCCAGTCCGCGCGGGTCGCCGGGGCTCAGGGCAAGTGCCGCCTGAAGCTGCGCATCGGCTTCGTCATGGCGGTCGAGCCCGGTCAGCGCGCGGCCATACAGCAACCGCGCCCGGGCGTGTTTCGGCGCCGCGGCCACGGCCGGGCCAAGGATTTCCGCCGCTTCGGGCGCCCGCCCGGCGCGCAGCAGCAGATCGCCCAGATTGGCCGCGCTGTCGGCGTCGCCGGGATCGCGGGCCAGCGCCCGGCGCAGCGCATCCTCGGCCGGTTCGGCGCGGCCAAGTGTGGCCAGCGCGACGCCCAGCACGGCATGCGCCGCGGCACTGTCGGGATGGGCCTGGGCCTCGGCCGCAGCCCGTCGCACGGCGGCCGCCGGGTCGCCCGACCGGATCAGCGCCATCGCCGCCATCGCGCCGCGCCGCCCGGGATCGCGGGCGCCCGGGCGACGGCCGGCGGCGCGGGCCGACAATTGCGCGCGCAGCGCGTCGGGCAGATCGGCCTTTTTCGCCTGGCGCAGCAGATCGGAAAGCTGGGCCTGCGCGTTGCCGGCGCGCAGGAAATCGATGAAGGCAAGCCAGATCGCGGCTTCCTTCGGCTTGGCTTCAAGCGCGGCCGCATAGGCCGCCTGCGCGGCGGCTCGTTCGCCCTGCGCGGCAAGGACGCGGGCGATGTAATACTGCGCCTCGGCCAGTCCGGGCCGGGCCCGCAGGACCGCCTGAAACCCGGCCTGCGCGTCGGGCAGCCGCCCCGCCTTCCAATCTGCGACGGCGCGCTGATAGGCCGCCCGGATCGCCGCGGGGTCGGTGGCCAGCGGCGTCGCCGCGACCGGGTCAGTCAAGCTCTGCATGGCGGGCTTCCAGCACGTCGAAGGGGATGGCGGGTTCGGTCTTGGCCGCCCGGATCACCAGCGAGGTGCGCACGCTTGCGACATTCTCGGCCGCCGTCAATTCGCCGATCAGAAAGCTGTGAAAGCTCGACAGGTCGGGGGCGACGCATTTCAGGATGAAGTCGATCTCGCCGTTCAGCATGTGGCATTCGCGGACCAGCGGCCAGGCGAGGCAGCGTTCCTCGAACGCCCGCAGATCGGCTTCGGCCTGGCTCGACAGCCCGACCATGGCAAACACCTCGACCTCGAAGCCAAGCGCACGGGGATCGATATCGGCATGATAGCCGCGGATCAGGCCGTCCTCTTCCAGTGTGCGCACGCGGCGCAGGCAGGGCGGCGCCGAGATGCCCACCCGGCGCGCGAGTTCGACATTGGTCATGCGACCATCCGCCTGAAGTTCGGCCAGAATGTGTCGGTCGATGGGGTCGAGTTTGCTGCCGGCCATGCCCTGTCCTGTTTCGCGACCGGTTAGCGCCTGCCTTGACCCTGCGCAACATTGTTTCGCGGCGACGCAAGGATGTTTCCTGTCATGGGTTGCCCGGGCGCGCCGCCGTGCCGAAACTCATGCAAAGTCGACCGCGTTCCACAGGGGCAGGTCGCGGATGCGCTGGCCGGTCGCGGCAAAGATCGCGTTTGCCAGTGCGGGCGCCGCGGGCGGCACCGGCGGCTCGCCGATCCCGCGCACGGTGTCGCCGTTTTCGAGCCCGTGCACGGCGATTTCGGGGCACTGCCCGATCCGCATGCCTTCGAACAGGTTCAGCTGGTTCTGGTCGGGCCGGCCTTCGGTGAAGGTCAGTTCGCAATTCATCGCGTGCCCCAGCCCCCAGACCACACCGCCCTGCATCTGGTTCTCGAAATTGATCGGATCGATGATGCGGCCAACCTCGGCCGCCACCCAGACGCGGTCGATGGCGATGCCGGATTCGGTGTTGCGGACCTCGACGATCTCGGCGGTCGGCACGCCGAAGGAAAGCGTGAAGGCGACGCCGCGGCCGATGCCATCGGCCGGGCGCGGCCCGGCCCAGCCCGACATCTCGCCCACCGCTTCGAGCACCTTGCGCGACAGCGGATCGTCGATCAGCCGCAGCCGTTCTTCCAGCGGGTCGGCGCCGGCGGCGTGGATCAACTCGTCGAGGAAGCTCTCGTGGAAGAAACCGTTCATCGACGCGCCCACCGACCGCCAGGAGCTGACCGGCACCATTTCGGGCACGCGATAGCCGGTGACCCGACAGGCCGGCATGGCATAGGGCTGGTCCCACGCGCCGGCCACGATGGTGACATCGGGACCGGCCACCGGCATGCCCAGCCGGCCCATCTGGCTGGCCGTGACCGATTGCGCGGCGACCGACAGGTCGAACCCGGTGACCCGCCCGCCCGAAACCGCCCCGCGCCCGCGCGCCATCGCCATCGGGCGCGGGAAATCGCGCGCCATGTCTTCCTCGCGGCTCCAGGTCAGCTTCACCGGGCGGCCGGGCATCGCCATCGCCAGATCGACCGCCTGGGCGATGCAGTCGTCTTCGAGCCGCCGGCCGAAACTGCCGCCCGCGGGCAGCACATGCAGCGTGACCGCCCCGGCATCGAGCCCGGCGCGATCGGCGGCGCGGTCGCGGGCAAAGACCGGGATCTGCGTGCCGGTCCATAGGTCGAGCCGCCCATCGGCCAGCCGGGCCACCGCCGTCATCGGTTCGAGCGGCGCATGGGCGAGGTAGGGCACGCGGTATTCGGCCTCGACGATCTCGCCCTCGGCCAGGGCCGCGCCCAGATCGCCCTCATCCTTCAGCCGGCTGTCGCGGCGGTCTTCGGTGAAGCTTGCCGCGACCTGTTCCCACATCGTCGCGCTGTCGGCCGGAAAGGGCGGCGGGCCCCAGCTGAAATCGATGGCGTTGGCCGCCTGCATCGCAGTCCAGCTGTTGTCCGCGATGACCCCGGCTCCGCCATCGACCGGCACGATCTTCAGCACGCCGGGCATCGCCGCGGCCGCGTCGGCGTCCATGCCGTTCAGGCCGCCCCGCGCCGGGTTCGTGCGCACGGTCGCGAACACCATGTCGGGCAGGTCCATGTCGATCGCATAGCGCGCGGTGCCGGTGGATTTCGCGATGATGTCGTGGCGCTGCATCGGCCGGCCCAGCAGGCGCCAGTCGCGCGGCGCCTTCGGTTCGGCGTCCAGCGGGATGTCGCGCCCGGCCGCAAGTTCGGCCAGCGCGGGATAGGGGACGCGCCGCCCATCCGGCAGGATGACGGCGCCCGCTTCGGTGCGCAGGCCGCTGCGCGGCACGCCCTCGCGCTCGGCCGCCGCGCTCAGCAGCACCGCCCGCGCCGCCGCACCGGCCTGGCGCATCTTGTCGAAGGCGTCGGCCACGCTGGTCGACCCGCCGGTGATCTGCAGATCGGCGAATTTCGCCACGGCGTCGCCCAGCCCGCGGGCGCCGCGGGCCAGCATGCCGGAATCGGTAGCGGCAAAGGGAAAACCCTCGGCCGCGACCTTGCCGTTGTAATAGGCCCCCGAGGGCGGGCCGTGTTCGATGCGCACCGTCGGCCAGTCGAGGTCCATTTCCTCGGCCACCAGGGCTGCGAGGCTCGAGGCGATGCCCTGGCCGACCTCGGCACGCGGCGCGATCACTCGCACCCCGCCGGCATCGATCACCACATAGGGGGTGAAGGCATGGGCGCCTTCGGGCAGCGTCGCTGGCAAGGGGTTCGCGACCGGGCGCTTCCACGCCCAGTATCCGATCGCCACACCGCCCGCGACGGCGGCCGACCCCAACAGAAAGGTCCGTCGCGCGATCCGGCCCAGCCGGCTCATTCCGCGGTCTCCGCGCGCAGACGGGCGGCGGCATCGCGGATCGCCGTGCGAATCCGCGGATAGGTGCCACAGCGGCAGATATTGCCCCACATGAAATCGGCGATGTCCTGATCGGTGGGATCGGGCCGCTGGGCAAGCAGGTCCATGGCCGCCATGATCTGGCCCGACTGGCAGTAGCCGCATTGCGCGACCTGATGGTCGATCCACGCCGCCTGGACGGGATGCGGTGCCGCCGGGGTTCCCAGCCCCTCGATCGTGGTGACCTCGGCCCCGTCGAGGCTGCCGATGGTCGTCAGGCAGGCATTCGCCCTTGCGCCATCGATCAGCACCGTGCAGGCCCCGCAATGCCCGATACCGCAGCCGTATTTCGTGCCTGTCAGACGCAGGACATCGCGCAGAACCCACAGCAGCGGCATGTCGGCCGGGGCGGTGACGGTGCGGGGCGTCCCGTTAACCTTCAGCCGGATCATCGACACCTCGCCTTGCTGCTGGATGCCCGGTCAGCATAGACGGGATCGGCGGCGCGGCAATCCCCGGCGCCGATGCGGCCCTGGCAGTGCGGCGTCGACACATGCCGCACGGCCCGTGACGCAAGACCCTTCCCAGGATGGACCGCGCGCGCTAAGAACCTTCGCAGAAGGCGCTGAAAGCGCCCCGAAACACCAGAACAGAGGCAGAATAACCGATGCGTACATTGATCATTGCGGCCGTGCTGGCCGTCAGCGCCGGCACCGCCACGGCCGGACCCATCGAACGGGCGTGCCTGCGTTCGGACCGCGACGGTGTCAACCCGCGGGTCTGCGGCTGCATCCAGCAGGTCGCGAATCGCTGGCTGGACGCGTCCGATCAGCGGCTGGCCGCGGGTTTCTTCCGCGATCCCGACCAGGCCCAGGCGATCCGTGCCTCGGACACGCCCGAACATGACGCGTTCTGGCAACGCTATACCTCCTTCGGTTCGTCGGCGGCGGCGGCCTGCATGCGATAGCCTGCGCTCCGCAACGGGTGCGATGCTGTCAGGCTCCTGACAGGATGCTGTCAGGAAGGGGGTGCTAGGCCACCCGAACTGGCAGCCGATGAAGGAGGACAAAGCCATGCCGTTCACACCGCCCAATGCCGCTGTCTGGTTCGAGATCCCGGTCTCCGACCTTGACGCCGCGATCGCGTTCTATTCGAAAGTCTGCGCCACCACGCTGACCAAGGAACAGATGGGGCCGAATGTCACCGCCATTTTCGCCTATAATGGCGGCGTATCGGGCCATCTCTACGAAGGCAAGCCTTCGGGCGACGGCACCGGGCCGACCGTTCACCTGGCCGTGCCCGGCACGCTGGAGGACGCGATGGCCCGATGCAGCGATTCCGGCGGCACGGTCGTCAGTCCAGCGATCCAGATCCCGCCAGGGCGTTTTGCCTATGCGACAGATCCGGACGGCAATTCCCTCGGGCTGTTCGAACCGGCCAAGTAGGCTTCGGGGCCGCCCGCCCCGGGCCAC
>DNSZ01000184.1 GCA_003500165.1 Paracoccaceae bacterium
GCTCCCAGGCCGGGTCGGTGGCCAGCCCCGTCCGCGCCGCGTCGAGATCGGCGCCGGCGCTGAACACCCGCCCCGCCCCGGTGATCACCAGAACCCGTGCGCCCGCCGGACCGGCGGCCTCGGCGAAGTCGGCCAGCGTGTCGAGCATCTCGGCGGTCAGCGCATTGGCCTTGTCCGGCCGGTCGATGGTGGCCCGCCACAGCGGCCCGTCGCATTCGGTTCGGATCATGGCACGGCCTCCTTGGCTCGGTTCATGCCTGAGAAAATTCGCATTACATTCTGCAATAGTTCATTTCCCGGCCCGATTTTCGGCGGGGAGCCACGGCAAGCCGGCGCGCCCATCGGCGGCGGCATGGCACAGCGCGCGGGCCACCGCAACGCCGGCGCGACGGGCAGACCGCGCGCGGCCCCGTGGCGGAACGGCACCGGTTGACCCGCCCCCGGCGATGGTTAGGGTGCGCCAAATCCTGACGGGAGACACCCCATGATCCGCCATTTCGCCGTCGCAACGGTGCTTTCCGCCGCCGCCCCCGCTGCCCTGGCCGATGTCACGCCCGAGCAGGTCTGGGACCACTGGCAACGTCTGTATGCGACCTGGGGCGCCACACTGACGGCCGACCGACAGGTCCGCGACGACGCGGTCCTGCGGCTTGAAGGGATCCGGTACGTCTCTGGCGACGAGCTTTCGCGGGCGACCGGTTACTCGGCCTGGATGACGCTCGAGGATATCGGCGACGGGCGGGTGCGTTTCGCCATGGCGCCCGATCAGGACTTCCTGGTGAAGCTGAGCCCGCCCGACGACGACCCGGTCCGCCTGCCCTTCACCATTCGCTATGACGGGTTGACGATGGTGATCGCGGGCGACCCCGACCGGCTGGAGACCGCAACGACGATGGACACGCTGCGGATCGACGAGACCGTGACGACCGACACCGAGGCGGCGCTCAGTATCCTGCTGGAAATGGAGGACGTCGCCGCGAGCGATGTCAGCGACCTGACGGGCGGCGATGGCCCGCCCTATGAAGGCGACCTGACCGCCGCCGCGATCCGGCTGGCGGTTACCGGCAACGACCCCGAAACCGGCGCGCCGGTCGATTCGCGCACGCTGCTCGACGATGTGGCGGTTGCCTTCCGCGTGGAACCCAATGCGATGCCGGCGGCCGGCGCGGTGCTGCCGATCCCGTTCACCGGCGATCTCGCCATCACGACGGCGTCCGGCCGTTCCACCGGACTGGTCGTGGCCGACGCCGGCATGCCGCCCGCGCAGTTCGATGTCACGACAGGCCGCTCGGTGACGGCGGTCAGCCTCGACGAGGCGGGCCTTGCGGGCGAGGCACGGACCGATGGGCTGGTCTATGACATCACGCTCGGGGGCATGCCCGAACCGATGCGGATCACCATCGGGGCGGGTTCGTCGGCGCTGACCGTGCCGTTTGGCGAGATCGGTCAGCCAGGCGGGTTCCGCTTCGCGTTCGGATTGCAGGACATGATCCTTGACGACGCGATCTGGTCGATGTTCGACCCGGCCGCGGCACTCGACCGCACGGCGATCGGGCTGTCGCTCGACATCGGCGGGACGATGCGCTGGCTGACCGACATCACCAGCATGGACGCAGACAGCCCGGAGCCGCCGGCGCTGTTCGATCGGGTGTCGATCGACACGCTGGACCTGTCCGGGCTGGGCGCGGGGCTGACCGGCGAAGGCGCGTTCGACATCGATTTCAGCCGTCCGGGCCCCCGCCCCGGCGCCCCCCATGTCGAAGGCGCGCTGGACCTGGCCGCCACGGGGATCGACGCGCTGATCGCGCAACTGGTGGCGGCCGGTCTGGTCCCGCAGGAGGAGGTGCTGGGGCTGCGCATGGGGCTCGCGCTGATCGCCGTGCCGGGCGATGAACCGGGTTCCTACAACTCCGAGATTCGGGTTCCCGGCGACGGCACGGCCGTTGTCAACGGGGTGCCGTATCCGCTTGGCGCGATGGAGTGACCCAGCTTGACCTTCGGCGATGCGCGCTTAGGCTCGGGTTCGGGCAAGAGAGGGTTTCGATGATTCGGTTCGCATGCCTTCCCATCCTTGCCCTGGCCGCCTGGCCGGCGGCGGCCGATGTGACGCCCGAGCAGGTCTGGGACCACTGGCAGCAACTGGCCACATCGTTCGACGCCACGCTTGCGGCCCAGTCGGTCACGCGGGACGGCGACACCCTGGTGCTGCAGGGTGTCTCGCTGACGACGCCGTCGATGGCCAATACCCCGGTTGCGCCCATCGCCTGGATAAGGCTGCAGGATCGCGGCAATGGCACCGTGCGGGTGACGGCGGTGCCGCGCCACCGGATGGCCCTCACCGGCCAGGCTGGGGACGGTGCGCCCTTTGCGGTGACCGTCGACATGGCCGCCGACGCGCTCGAGACATTGGTGGTCGGCGATGCGGCGCGGCTCGACCATGTGATCACGGCGGATCGCCTGCAACTGTCGCTGGCGATGCCGCCCGACGACCAGATGCGCAATGCGCGGGTCGATCTGGGGCTCGACGGCGCGGTGTTCAGCTTTGTCTCCGATCTCGGCGGGTCGTTTGGGGCCAGCCTCGCGGGTGATGGCGGCGTTGCCCAGGCCGAAATCGGCTTTCGCGGCACGGCCGCCGACGGGTCGGTCTATGCGCTGCGCGCCGAACACAGGCCGATGCGGGTGACCTATGGCGTTGCGCCAGTCCTGCCCGGGGACTCGCTGCTGCCGACGGCCTTTGCCGCTCGCATCGGCGTCATGGCCGAACGCGGCGCGCTCGACCTGCGGGCGACCGATCCCACGGGCGACGCGCTGAGCGTAACCGGGCAAACCGGCGGCGTGCGGCTGGACGCCTCCACCGAAGACGGGCGGATCGCCTATGGCTGGATGGCGGCGGATTTGCGCAGCGAGATCGGCGTGACCGGTCTGCGCGATCCCTATGTGATCGCGCTGGCCGAGACATCGGGCAATATCGACATCCCGATCGGTGCGCTCGACCGGCCCGACCCGTTTCGCCTGGCGTTCGGCTGGCGGAACCTCGATCTGGGGTCGGCGATCTGGCGCCGGATCGACCCCGAAGGCGCGCTGGATCACGGCCCGCTGACGCTGGCGCTGGATCTTTCGGGAACCATGCGCTGGACCAGCGACATCTTTGGCACGCCCGCTGCGCCCACGGCAACCGACGACCTGCCCTTCGCGGTCGATGAATTGCGGGTTGCGACGGTCGAGATTGCCGGCGGCGGTGCCACGATCACCGGCAGCGGCGACCTGACGCTCGACACCGCGGCCTTGGCCGATCTGGGCCAGGGTGGGACCAGCCTGCAGCGCCCACCGGTATACGGTCGCGTGGAACTGGCGGGACAGGGCATCGCGGGATTGCTCGACGCGCTCGACGCGCATGGCGGGGCCGCCGCTCTGGCCGCGAGTGCCCGCTCGATCATCGGCTTGATCGCGGTCCCCGGCCGGGGGGACGACACGCTTGTGTCGGAGATCGAGATCACGCCCGAGGGCAAGGCCGTCGCCAACGGCACGCCGCTCAACTAGCCGAGGCGCGCCGCATGCAGGACACCGCCCTTGCCGCCGTCGCCATCTATTTTGGCCTCAACGCGGCGATCCTGCTGTGGATGGCGGCCCGCATCATCGGGCTGCGGCGCCGCTACGATGTCCCGATCGGCGATGGCGGCAACGCGCATCTGATGCGCGCCATGCGTGGCCAGGCCAATTTCGTCGAACTGGTCCCGATGGCGCTGTCGATGCTCTTGGTGATGGCGCTGATGGGCGTGCCCGCCTGGGTGATCCACCTGCTGGGCGCGCCGCTGACGGTCGGCCGGGTCCTGCACGGCCGGCATTTCCTGGCCGAGGACGCGCCGCTGTCGACGCGGTTCGCGGGCACCACCATCACCTTTGTCGTCATCGGCCTTGCCGCAGCGGGTCTGACCCTGCACGGGCTGGCCGGGCTGTTCTGAGATGGCGCAAGACGAACCGAACCTGGCGGCGCTGGCGGCCGCACTGCTGGATGCCGCCCGTGCCGCCGGTGCCGATGCCGCCGATGCGCTGGCCCGGCATGGCCATGCGTCCAGTGCCGATGTGCGCGACGGCACGCTCGAACATGCCGAGGCGGCCGAAAGCCTCGAAGCCGGGCTGCGGGTTCTGGTCGGCCCGCGCCAGGCGGTCGTCGCGTCCTCGGACCTGCGGCCCGCCGCCCTGCGCGCGCTGGCCGAACGCGCCGTGGCGATGGCCCGCGCCGCGCCCGAAGACCCCACATTGGGCCTGGCAACGCCGGACCAGCTGGCCCGCCAGCGCGATGCGGCGGGGCTGGAGCTTGACGATCCGGCACCGCCGCCCGCGCCCGCCGCGCTGCAGGCCGCGGCCATGGAAGCAGAGGCCGCCGCGCGCGCCGTCCCCGGCGTGGCCCAGGTCGATTCCGCCAGCGCAAGCCATGGCCGGACCCGGGTCTTTGTTGCCGCAAGCAACGGCTTTGCCGGCGGCTATGCGCGGAGCAGCCACAGCCTGTCCTGCGTCGCGATCTCGGGCACCGGGCTGGGGATGGAACGCGACCACGCCCACGAGCATCGCCTGTTCGCCGCCGATCTGCCGCCGCCCGACCAGGTGGGCCGGCTGGCCGGGGAACGCGCCGCCGCCCGCGCCGGGGCGCGAAAGCCGCCGGGCGGGCGTTTTCCGGTGCTGTTCGACGAGCGGGTCGCGGGCACGCTGATCGGCCATCTGATCGCGGCGGTGAACGGCACCGCAATCGTGCGCGGCGCCAGTTGGTTGCGCGACGCGCTGGGCGAGCCGGTGCTGCCCGCGGCGCTGTCGCTGACCGAGGAGCCGTTGCGCCGGCGCGGCCCGGCCTCGCGCCCGTTCGACGCCGAAGGGCTGGCCTGCAAGCCGCGCGACATCGTCCGCGACGGGGTGCTGACGGGCTGGACGCTCGACCTTGGGACCGCGCGCAGGCTTGGCCTTCAATCGACCGGGAATGCGGCGCGCGGGCCGGCCGGACCCCCTGCCCCGTCGGTCGCCAATCTGGCGCTGACGCCCGGCACTGCAGGCCGCGCGGAACTGATCGCGCAGATGGGCCGCGGGCTGCTCATTACCTCGCTGATCGGCTCGACCGTCAACCCGACCACCGGCGACTATTCGCGCGGCGCCTCGGGCTTCTGGGTCGAAGGCGGGGAAATCGCCTATCCGGTCAACGAATGCACCATTGCGGGCGCGCTGCGCGACATGCTGGCCGGGATCGTGCCGGCCAACGACGCCCGGCCGCATCTGGCGCGCCGGGTGCCGTCGCTGCTTGTCCCGGGGCTGACCGTTGCCGGAGACTGACCTTGAACTTCTGATCGACGCCGCCCGCGCAGCGGCAGAGATCGCCATGGCCTATTGGCGCCAGGGCGATGCCCGCAGCTGGGCCAAATCCGACGATACCCCGGTCACCGAGGCCGATCTGGCCGTCGACGCGGCGCTGCGCGCGCGGCTGACCGCGGCCCGGCCCGATTATGGCTGGCTGTCCGAGGAAAGCCCGGACGACCCCGATCGGCTGGGCCGTGCCCGGGTCTTCGTGGTCGATCCGATCGACGGTACCCGCGACTTTGCCAAGGGCGGCCGGCAATGGGCGCATGCGCTCGCCGTGGTCGAGGATGGCGCGCCGATTGCGTCGGTCATCCTGCTGCCCCTGCGCGACGCGCTGTTCGCCGCCGCGCGGGGCCAGGGTGCGACGCGCGACGGCAGCCCGATCCGGGTCAGTGCGCGCCGCGACCTGGCCGGCGCAAGGGTGCTGGCGACCCGCGCGTCGATGTTGCCCGGGCGGTGGACCTGCCCGCCACCGCGGCTACGGCGCGAAAATCGCGCCTCGCTGTCGCTGCGCCTGGCGCGGGTGGCCGAGGGGCGCTTCGACGCCACCTTCAGCTTTCGCGCCACCTGGGACTGGGACATCGCGCCGGGTGCCCTGATCGCGGCCGAGGCCGGCGCCGCGGTGACCGACATGCATGGCGGCGGCTTTGCCTTCAACGCCGCCGATCCGCGTTCGCCCGGGTTGATCGTGGCGCCGCCTGCGCTGCACGGCGCGTTGCGCCGCTGCATGATCACGAATCCCTGATTCCAATCGGCCGCACCGGCCCCTACAACCCTCGCATGAAAAAGCTCCTTCTCATCGTGCTCTGGTTCGCTCTGGCGGGCATCGCCGTGGCGCGCCCGATGCCCTATGCGCTTGACGCCGCGCAATCGGTCGTCGGCTTCGATGTCGGCTTTGGCGAGGATCGCATCACCGGCACGATGGGCGTCCGCGACGCCGATATCGCGATCGATTTCAACCGGCTGGAGAACAGCCGGATCGATGTGTCGATCGATGTCGCGGCGGCGCGGGCAAGCTTTCCCTTCGCGACCCAGGCGATGCTGGGCCCCAAGGTGCTGGCCGCGGCCGAGCATCCGACAATCAACTTCGTCAGCCGCACGGTTCGGCCGACGGCGGATGGCGCGCGCATCGAGGGCGACATCACCATCCGCGGGGTCACGCAGCCGATTGCGCTTGATGCCGGTCTCTATCGCCAGCAGGGCGCGGCGCCCGACGACCTGTCGGAACTGTGGATCAGGCTGTCCGGCACGCTGTCGCGCCGCGCCTTCGGCGCCACCGGCTGGGACAACATGGTGGGCGACGAGGTCGGCCTGCGCATCCTGGCCCGCATGGTCCGTGCCAGCGCCGTGCCATGAGGCTGCGCAACGGTCCGGACCGGTTCGGCGCCGTCTCCCGCGCGCTGCACTGGCTGATGGCGGCGGGCGTGCTGGCGATGCTGGGCCTAGGCACCGCGCTGACCCGGATGGAGGTGTCGCTGTCCAATCTGTGGCTTTACGGGCTGCACAAGAGCCTTGGCCTGGTGCTGCTGGCCCTGCTCCTGGTGCGGCTGGGCTGGCACGCGGCATCGCCGCCGCCGCCGCCCCTGGCCGGCGGGGCCGCGTGGAAGAACCGTTTGGCCCGGCTGGCGCATCGGGCGTTCTATGGGCTGCTCCTGGCCGTGCCGCTCACCGGCTGGGTCGGCAGCGCCGCCACCGGCATCGACGTTCAGCTGTTCGGCCTGACGCTGCCGCGCATCGCCCCGGTTTCCGTGCCGTGGGAGACCGCCGCCTTTGCCGCGCATGGCATCCTGACCAAGGCGCTGGCGGTGCTGGCCGCGCTGCATGTCGGCGCGGCGTTGCTGCGCCGGGACGGGACGATGCGGCGGATGCTGACCGGCGCGGCGACACCGCCCTGAGCCGCACCCGCCATCGCCGCCGCCACGGGACCGGCGCCACCGCGGCGATCGGGCCCGGGCCATATCCTTGCCGCAAACAACGCGGAAGTGTAGACTTGCGCGCAGTCTGGTGCGAGGGTGCCAAATATGGACAACGTCCAACAGATTGCGGGCATGGCAATCCCGCTCTGGGTCGTTGTGGCGTTCGTCGCGGCCGGCCTCGTTTTCGCTTTCGGGGCAGCGAAACTGATCGGCACGCTGGCGTTTCGACGCATGCATGGGCGGTTCTTGACGGCCTATCGCCGGGCCCAGATGACCGGCAGGGTCGCAGATTACGACGAAGCTGTCGGGATCGCGCGCGCACTGCAGGGCGCGGCCAGCGGCAAGGCGCGCCGCAGCATGGTGCTGAACGATCTGGGCGCCGCGCTGGCCGCCCGGTCGGAACTTGACGACGACCGCGAGCGGCTGGCCGAGGCGGCCGGCGTGTTCGAATCCGCCGTGGCGCTGATCAATCCCGTCAAGGCGCCGCGCGAATGGGCGCTGGCGCAGCACAATCTGGGCGCGATCCAGGCGCAGCTCGCCGAGCTTGACGGCAATGCCGAACATCTGTCGCTGGCGATCGAAACCCTGCGCGGCGCGCTCGACGCGCTCGATCCCGACAAGCACGCCGAGGCCCGCGCCAATGTCGAGCTTGACCTGTCCAATGCGCTGGCCGCCATGGGGGAATACACCGCCGACCCGGCCCCGCTGGAGGAGGCCGCCGCGCTGCTCGAGGCGCGCCTTGGCACCGCGAAGGGGGCCGAAAACCCGGTGACGCGAGCCAAGCTGCAGGTCAGCCTGGGTAGTGTTCTCAGGGTTCTGGGCGCGCGCGAGGTCGGATCGGATCGCCTGGATGCCGCGATCGCGGCGCTGCGCGACGCGCTCAAGGCGTTGGCGGCACCGCCCGGTGCCGGCAACGGGCCCGCCCCTCATGACATCGCCCAGACCGCGTCCGCCGGGGCGGGGCCCTTCGACCGGTTGACGGCGCGGCTGGAACTGGCCGAGGCGCTGCGCCACAAGGGCCTGCGCGAGGCCGACAGCACCGAGACGCTGGAAGAAGCGATCGCCACCTATGAGGCGGTGCTCGAAGACACCCAGACAAACGACGTGCCGTTGCTCCAGGCCCGCGCGCAGTCGGGTCGCGGCGCGGCGCTGTGGCGGCTGGCCGATCGGGTCGGCATGGACGAATTGTACGAACAGGCCGAAACCGCCTGCCGCGCCGCGTTCGAAACGGTCACGCCCGATGAATCGGCCGTCGAATGGGGGCTGGCGCAATTCCATCTGGGCGAGGCGCTGCTGGCCATCGCGATGCGTCCGGAGGCGCGCGGCGGCTTCGACGCCGCCGAGGCGAGCCTCGACGCCGCCTCGGACGAGGTCACCCGGGACCGGATGCCGGTCGCCTGGGCGGCGATCCAGGCCGCCCGCGCCCGGCTGGCGCTTGCCCGCTACGACCAGACCGGCAACGCGGCGCAGCTCGATCTGGCCGAAAGCGCGGCCGAAAGCGCCCGCGAGGTGGTTGCCGCGGCGGGGGCTTCGTATCTGGTCGAGCTTGCGGACAAGGTGATCGCCGATGTCATCGAACGGCGCATGCCGCAGCCCCAGGAAACCGGCGCGGCGCCCGGGGGCGTCGACGCAACCGACAGCGCGCCCGACATCACGGCGGAACCCGCCGGGGCCGAGGAGCCCGCCGAGGCCGAGCCAGCCGTCCCGCCATGGCTGATGCCCACGCGCCCGGCGGCACCGCAGACGGCCAGGGACGGCGGCCGCGCCGCCGGCGACGAAGCCGGCCAGCCGGCCCCCGACGCGCTGGCGCAACCGTCCTGGCTGACGTCGGACGCGCCGGCCGAACCGCCGCGCCGCGCCGAGGCGCCGGCACCGGTTTCGCACTGGCTGTTCGGCGACGAGCCCGACACCGAGGCAGCGCCGTCGTCGGAGCTTGACCGACCCCCCGCGCCCGAGCCGGTGGGCGAGGACTGGTTCTTTTCGCAGCGCCCGGCACCGGTGCGGCCACCCGCCGCGCGATCCGGGCTGTCGGCCTTCGAACCGGACGAACCCGGCATCGCGGCGCCATCGTCGTCGCCGCCGGATACCGCGAAGCGCGCCGACGGCGCGCCGCCCGCCGGCGACACCCCACCCTGGCTAAGGGCCGGGCCCGAAAACGACAGCGCATGGTCCCCCGACGAAGCCAGGGACGCAGCATCGACGCCCCCCGCCGAGACAGAACAACAGGCCCCGCCCGACAGCGCGCCGCCGGACCTTGACATGCCGCCCTGGATGAAAGCCCTGTCCGAAAAGGAGACCACACCGCCGCCCGACGGGGATGCCGCCGCGCCGGACAAGACCCCGCCCAAGGACGCGGGGGGGCAGGCCGACATATCGACGCTTCCGGGGTATCGCCCGGTTGGGTCGGGCCCGACGCCGCGGCAATGGCCCGGCGCAGTCCCGGCGCCGGGCGGGCCGGCGCAAGAGGCAGCGCCCGAAGAAGACCCGCAGGAAAGCCGACCGCCGAAGCGCCCCGAAGAGTGAGATCGCAGCGCAAGCCGCTTGCGCCCCGCCGTGCGGCCTGTATAAGCCGCCGAACTTCGCCAGATCGATATGGTGCGGTGCCTCTCGTGACCGGGGCGGCGAAGGGCTTGCCCGGTCTTTGAAGCCCGCCAGACAAGGAAACCGACCATGCCGCTTTACGAGCATGTCTTCGTCGCGCGCCAGGATCTCAGCGGCGCGCAGGCCGAGGGCCTGACCGAGCACTTCGCCGCCATCCTTTCCGAACAGGGCGGCAAGATGATCGACAGCGAATATTGGGGCCTCAAGACGATGGCCTTCAAGATCAACAAGAACCGCAAGGGTCATTACGGCTTCATGCGCACCGATGCCCCCGCCCCCGCGGTGCAGGAGATGGAGCGCCTGATGCGGCTTCACGAAGACATCATGCGGGTGATGACGATCAAGGTCGATGCGCATCAGGAAGGCCCGTCGGCGCAGCTCCAAAAGCGCGACGACCGCGACCGCGACGGTCGCCGCGAGCGCCGCTAGGACATCGAGGGGAGACAACAGATGGCCGCAAGACCGTTTTTTCGCCGCCGCAAGGTCTGCCCGTTCTCGGGCGACAACGCGCCGAAGATCGACTACAAGGATGTGAAGCTGCTGCAGCGCTACATCTCCGAACGGGGCAAAATCGTGCCCTCGCGGATCACCGCCGTTTCGGCGAAAAAGCAGCGCGAACTGGCCCGGGCGATCAAGCGGGCGCGGTTTCTGGCGCTGCTGCCCTATGCCGTGAAGTAAGGAGACGACGATGCAGGTGATCCTTCTCGAACGTGTCGCGAAGCTCGGCCATATGGGCGAGGTCGTCTCGGTCAAGGATGGCTTTGCGCGCAACTATCTGCTGCCGCAGCACAAGGCGCTGCGCGCGACCGAAGCCAACATGAAAGCTTTCGAGGCCCGCCGGTCGGAGCTTGAGGCGCGCAATGCCGAAACCCGGGCCGAGGCAGAGAGCCAGGCGCAGGCGCTCGACGGCCAGCAATTCGTGGTCATCCGGGCGGCCGCCGATACCGGCGCGCTTTACGGCTCGGTCACCGCGCGCGATGTGGCCGAAGCCGCCGCAGCCGCGGGATTTGCGCTCGACCGGCGCAGCGTGTCGCTCAACCGCCCGATCAAGGAACTCGGCCTGCACCCGGTCGCGGTGACGCTGCACCCCGAGGTCGCCGTCGAGGTGACGCTGAACGTCGCCCGCTCGCAGGACGAGGCCGATCTGCAGGCCTCGGGCAAGTCGATCCAGGACCTCGCCGCCGAGGCCGAGGCCGAGGCGGAATTCGAGATCGCCGAGCTGTTCGACGATATCGGCAGCGCCGGGCTCGACGACGAGGCGGCCGACGGTTCCGAACCGTTCGAGGATCGGCCGGCCGACGACTCCGAACAGCCGCGCATCTGACGGCTGCGGGCGGCGCCATGCGCCGCCCGCTCCGCTGCCGCCCCCGGCCACGCGGCGGCGCTTTTTCCGGGGCGGCGGGGCGGACCACGGTCATCGTCAATGACGGGTGGTGTCAGGCACCGCCGCCTTGCCTGGCGCTGGACCTCGGTAACGATCTGGTCTGGATCGCTGCTGTCGGCGCCGGCCGGGACGCTGGCGCGGTCGGCCAGGATCGCGCGCCGTAGCTGATTTATCTTGAAAAATCACTCAGCCAAATTCTTCCAGAAGAATTTGGCGCCGGCCCCAGCCGGTTTCACGCCGTCACCCGGCCGATATCACGGCGGCAGCGCTTGGCTGTGTCTTCATCCGGGTGAAACCTGTCCGATGCGACACACACTGACGGTCATGGTCGATGACCGCAGATGAAGGCGGCATCAAAAGTCTTGAACTTCGTTCAATTACAATCTTGAACGTCGTTCAGAAACATGCTAGGCTCGCAGCAACCGCAGCACAGGGGGCCGCCATGCACACCATCGCCGATACCGAAGCGCTTGTCGCCGAAGGCGTCATCCCGGCCCATGCGGCCCGCCTGATCGAGGCCCGCGCACGCGAAACCATGGTCGGACTTGCGATCAGCGGGCTCTTGATCTTCGGCATCCTGGCCGCCACGGGCGGTCTGATCCTGTGGCTGGCCGATGCGGCATCGGTCGCGACGGGCGGGGGCCTGGCGCTGGGCCTCGGCGTCGGGGTGATCTGGCAGGGGTCCGCGCTTTGCCGGATGTTCGGCCATGCCGCCGCGCTGATCGGGGCGGGCATGCTGATCGGCGGCGCGGCGCTGGAACTGGCCGACAAATACCCCGAGGCCGCCGGCTGGATCGGCCTTCTGCTGGGCGGTGCCATCGCCCTTGGCTGCGGCTGGGCGCGGCGCCACGGCCCCGACCGCACGCATGTCGTGGCCGGCGCCGTTCTGTTGATGGGCGTGGCGTTGCATCTGTGGGGGCTTGGCCATGTGCTGGAAGACGCGGCGCTTGCCGGCGCGCCGATGGTGCTGTTCTGGCTTTACGCGGCGGCGGCGATCGCGGCGGCGGGTTGGTTCGTCGATGTCCGTCTGGTGACCGCGCTGGCCATCGTGCCGTTTGCCCAGGCGCTCGACACCGGGACGTTCTATTTCCACGCCGCCTATGTGTTCTATTCGCCCGAAGCGACGCTTTCGATCCTGCAGATGGGGCTTCTGGTGGGTCTGGGGCTGTGGCTGGCGGCCCGGCTGCCCGAGCGTACCGGGCGGCATGCCCTGACGCTGGTGATGCTCGGCTTCGTGGTGGCCAATCTGTGCGCGCTGGTCGGATCGCTTTGGGGCGATGTGGTGGGCGAAACGATCTGGGGGCCGCGCCGGTGGTCCTATGCGTATACGGGTCACGAGACCTACTGGGCGGCTCGCGACGCCTTCCGCGAAACCGCCTTCGTCATCCCGGCGCCGGCCTATGCCATCGGCTGGGCGGTGGCGCTGGCGGCCCTGATCGGCTGGGCGGCGCACCGCAACCGGCGGGGCCTGTTCAACGCCGCGATGACCTTTGCCGCGATCCACGCCTACACCCAGCTGTTCGAAAGCTTCGGCGACGAGCCGCTGGCCTGGGTGATCGGCGGCCTGGTTGCGATCCCGCTGGCCTGGGCGATGTTGCGGCTGAATGGCTGGTTCCTGGCGCGCCGGGCGGCGCCCGGTGCCGGTTGAGCCCCTGGCGCTGGTGACCCCGGCAGGAATCGAACCTGCAACCTATCCCTTAGGAGGGGATTGCTCTATCCTGTTGAGCTACGGGGCCCCGGCGCGGTAATGGCCCCGGCAGGGCGCCCGCGCAAGGGGCCAAGGCACGGGGCGGGCATGGCCGACCGCAAGGAAGCGACCCATCTTCTGGGCATCGCCATCGCGGCGGTGCTTGGCCTGACCCTGTGGCGGGTCTGGGGGCTTGCCATCGCGCCGACCGACCTGTTCGTCGACGAGGCGCAGTACTGGCTGTGGTCCCGAACCCCCGATTTCGGCTATTTCTCCAAGCCCCCGCTGATCGCCTGGGCGATTGGCGGCGCGACGGCGCTCGGCGGCTCGGACGCGCCGTTCTGGGTCAGGCTGCCCGCGCCGCTGTTTCATGCCGCGACCGCCTTCATCCTGATGGCGCTGGCGCGCGGCGCTTTCGGCGACCGGGCGGCGGCCTGGACCGGGCTGAGCTATATCACCATGCCGGGCGTCGCACTGGGCGCGGCGGTGATCTCCACCGACACGATGCTGTTTCCGTTCTTTGCCGCGGCGCTGTTCGGCTGGGTCGGGCTGTTGTCGCGGCCCTGCGCGCCCTGCGCCTTTCTGACCGGACTGATGCTGGGGATCGGGTTTCTGGGCAAATACGCAGCGCTTTATTTCTGGATCGGCGCCGCGCTCGGCGCGTTGCTGTTGCGCCCCCCCGCCTGGCCGGGCCGGCACCTTTTCCCGCTGGTTCTGGGCGGCTTCCTGCTGGCGGCCGCGCCGAACCTGATCTGGAACGTCCGCCAGGGCGGGCAAACCTGGCAGCACACGCTCGACAATGCCGACTGGGTGCGCGACCCGGCCGGGCGGGCGGGGCTGAACTTCGACAATCTGCTCGAATTCGTCGCCGCGCAGTTCGGCATTTTCGGACCGGTCCTGTTTGGCGTGCTGATCTGGGCCGGGCTGCGCGCCCTGCGCGGTCGCGCCGGCCGGCTCGAGGCGCTGCTGCTCCTGTTCGCGATCCCGGTGATCGTGCTGGTCAGCGGCCAGGCGCTGATTTCCCGCGCCTATGCCAACTGGGCGGCGGTGGCCTATCTGCCCGGCTCGGTGGCGGTCGTGGTGCTGTTGCTGGCCAGGGCGCGCTGGCTGCTATGGGTATCGCTGGCGATCAACGGGGCGGTTGCGCTGGCGCTCCCGGTCGCGCTGGCGCGGGCCGACAGCCTGACGCTGGGCGACCGGCTGGTGTTTGCCCGGCTGATCGGCCGATCCGGGCTGAGCGCGGAACTGATCGCGGCCGCGCGCGCCGCCGGCGCCGAGACGATCGTGGCCGAGAACCGCGATGTGCTGGCCGATCTCTTTTACACCGGGCGCGACAGCGGGCTGGCCTTTCGCGCCCGCCCGCTTGCCGGCCCGCCCGCAAATCACTACGCCGCGGCGCATCCCTATGCCGGCGATGCCGCGCTGGTGCTGTGGGTGATCGAGGGCGCCGCGCAGCCGGCCTGCCCCGGTGCCGCGCCGGTGCTGCGGCAGGCGCCCACCGATGGCGCCTATGCCGGCAAGCGCTTCACCGCCTGGGCGGTGCCGGGCGACTGTCCGGCGCTCATGGGCACGGCGGGACGCTGATGCGGCGGCCGATCCCGCTTGTCCGCGATCTGGTGCTGGTCGGCGGCGGCCACACCCACGCGCTGGTGCTGCTGGCCTGGGCGATGCGTCCCTTGCCCGGCGCCCGGCTGACGCTGATCGACCCCAACCCGGCCGCCCCCTATTCGGGCATGCTGCCGGGTCACATCGCCGGGCATTACCCGCGCGCGGCGCTGGAGATCGACCTGGTGCGGCTGGCCCGCCATGCCGGCGCGCGCCTGGTCATCGGGCGGGCCAGCGGCATCGACCGGGCGGCCGGCCGGATCGAGATCACCGGGCGCCCCGACATTGCCTATGACACGGTCGCCTTCGATATCGGTGCCACGGCCGACATGCCCGCGCTGGCGGGTTTTGCCACCCATGCCTGGCCGGCCAAGCCGCTTGGCCCGTTTGCCGACGCCTGGGCGGATTTCGTGGCCGCCCAGCCCGCTTGCGCCACGCCGCGCATCGCGGTGATCGGCGGCGGGGTGGCCGGCATCGAACTGGCGCTTGCCATGGCGCATCGGCTGCGGACCGCCGGCACGACCCCGGCGGTCACCGTGCTCGAGGCGGGGCCGACCGCCCTGCCCGGCCCNNGACGCGGCCGGCGTGACCTTGCGAACCGATGCGCCGGTGGTGCAGGTGGCAGCGGGCCGCGTCATGCTGGGCGACGGCACCGTGCTGGCAGCCGATTTCATCCTGGGCGCGGCCGGCGCCCGGGCCGCGCCCTGGCTCGCCCGGACCGGTCTGGCCACCGACCGGGCGGGGTTCCTCGCGGTCGGTCCGACCCTGCAAAGCCTGAACGACCCGGCGGTGTTCGCCGCCGGCGATTGCGCCGCCCTGACCCATGCGCCGCGGCCCAAGGCCGGCGTCTATGCGGTGCGCGCCGCACCCGTGCTTGCGCATAACCTGCGGGCGGCCCTGTCGGGCGGGCCGATGCGACGCTTCCGGCCGCAGCGCGACTATCTGAAGCTGATCTCGCTCGGGGATCGGGTGGCGGTCGGCCAGCGCTCGGGGCTCACCGCATCCGGGCCCTGGCTGTGGCGCCAGAAGGACCGCATCGACCGGGCCTTCATGGCCCGCTTCCAGCGACTGCGCCCGATGCCGGCGGCACCGTTGCCGCATCCGCTTGCCAAGGGGGTTCGCGCCGCCATGGCGGATGGTCCGCTTTGCGGCGGCTGCGGGGCCAAGGCGCCAGCGCAAGCGCTGCGCGCCGGCCTCGCCGGCCTGGCCCCGGCCGCGCGCGACGATGTCGTCGCGGCGGCCGGCGACGACGCCGCCGTGCTGCGCTGGGGTTCGGCAGGCCTTCAGGTGCTCAGCACCGATCAGCTGCGCGCCTTCACCGACGACCCTTATCTGCTGGCCCGGATCGCCACCGTCCACGCGCTGGGCGATGTCTGGGCGATGGGCGCGACGCCACAGGTCGCGCTGGCCCAGATCACCCTGCCCGAAATGTCGGCCCGGCTGGCCGCCGAAACGCTGCGCGAGATCACCGCAGGGGCGCGCGCGGTGCTCGATGCGCTGGGCGCCGAACTGGTGGGCGGGCACACCGCCTTCGGCCCCGAAATGGCGATCGGGTTCACCGTGACCGGGCGCGCCGACCGCGCGGTCGGACTTGCCGGGGCACGGCCCGGCGACGCGCTGGTGCNNCGCCGGGCCGGGCGGTGGCGGCCGCACTTGCCAGCATGGCCCGGCCGATGGCCGCCGACGCCGCGATCCTGGCGCCTGTCGCCCATGCGATGACCGATGTCACCGGCTTCGGTCTGGCCGGTCACCTGGCGGCGATCGCGCGCGCCTCGGGCCTCGCGGCCGAGATCGACCTAACCGCGCTGCCGCTGCTCGGGGGTGCCGCGGAACTGGCGGGCCGCGGGCACCACGCCCGGTTATGGGCTGCCAACCGGGCCGCGGCGCCGGTGGCCGGGGCGGG
>DNSZ01000196.1 GCA_003500165.1 Paracoccaceae bacterium
CTTCCTCGATGTCGTAGCCGGTGGCCTCGACCACCTTGCGCCGCGAGGTGATGCCGGCCTCCATCGCCAGCACCTGCGCCTGGATGTCCTTCAGCGGATCGACCCAGTCCCAGCGTGGCGGGATCCACTGCACCGGTCGCACCGTCGCGGGATCGGCATCGAGCGCGCCAGCGAGCACCGCCGTCTCCAGCCAGCGCCGCCAGACCGCGCGGCAGAGCTGGTGCACGATGACGCCATGCTGCAGCTGGCCGATGCGGCGGCGGAACTCGACGAGTTCGGCCCTGAGGCTCGAGTAATTCGCCTGCCGGACATCACCGGTGACAAGATGATAGGGCAGCCCCAGCGAGGCCGAGACCGAGAGCAGCGTCCGATACTGGAACGCCTCGTAGCCGCCGCCGACATCCGCCGGAGACGAGAACTTCACGTCCTCGCCCGGCAGCAGCACCTGCATCGTGCCGGGCTCGAGGCTCGCGATGGCGGCCCCGTCGAGAGCCGCCTCGGCCTCGCCCATCATGGGCTCTTCCGGCGCGGTCTTGGTGATGAAGCCGGCGAACATCGCCGCGGTCTTCTTCCGGTCGAGCTCTGCGTCGTCGTACTGGTCGAGCAGAAACAGCCGCACCATCGCGGGCGCGATATGCGGTAGGCCCCGGATCTGGCCCGCGTCGATGGGGCGATAGATGTGCAGCACATCCGCCGCCGGCACGCGCACGGTCTCCGGGATGACCGCCCCCTGGTCGGTGCTGTCGCCCGGGTGGCGGCGGCGGAAGTGATAGGCCACGCGCTTGCCCGTAGCATCGAACTCGATCCCGCAGCGGATGCGGTTGCCATTGGCCGCTTCTTGCGTCTTCTCGAAGGGCAGCATTTCGGACTGCAGGAGCTGCAGCTGCAGCGGGACCAGCAGACCGTCCTCCGCGCGCCGGGGTCGGAGCCGAACGAAGCACTCGCCCGCGACGAACATCTCGCGCGCGACCATGGCCTGAAGGCCGTAGAAGTCGGTCAGCCCGTCGGCGTCGGCCTCGTCGGTCCAGGCGAGCCAGAGCCGCTGCACCCGGTCGCGGAGATCCCCGTCCTCGATCAACGAGGACGGCTTGATCCCGTCGCCGACGAGGTTCGCCGCGAAGGCTTCGCAGGCATTGGCGGCATAGCCGTTCGTCACCACCAGTTCGCGGGACCGCGCGAGCAGCCGCGGGCCGCCCGAGGCGACCAGCGCGTTGATGTTCTCGAGCGGCGGGTTCCAGCCCCGGAGCCGGCGCTTGGCCATGGCGCCTTCGAGGCGGGCGCGTACGGCAGCAGGGCCGCCGGGGGCGCGGCGGCGGAAGCGGTCGAAGAAGCCCATGGGTTCAGAGCCCCTTCGCCGTCGTCACGCGGACTTGCCGGACGATCCGGCGCCCCTCGGCGGTCGCAATCTCGCGATCCAGCGCCTCGATGGCCCGGTCGATCTCGGCCACGCTGCGATAGTCCACGGTCTTGCCGTCATAGCTGACCCGCGCCACCCCCGAGGACCGCTGCGCGGTCAGCGCGTCGCGGCGGCTGCGGAGGTCGTCGATTGCTGCCATGCCTCGTGACCCTTATGGTCGGCGCCGCAGTTGCACGGAGCCAGCCTCATGTCCGAACCCGTCGTCCGTGTCCGTATCGAACTCGAGGGGACCGCCCCCCTCGTATGGCGCGACCTCGACCTGCCCCTCTCGACAACGCTGGCCGCACTCCACGACCTCATTCAGGTCGTGATGCGCTGGCAGGACTATCACCTTCATGAATTCGAGGTCGGTGAGAAGGTCTATGGCGTGCCGGATCCCGAGGATGCGTTCGAAGACCGCAAGGTTTACCAGGAAAAGAGTATCCGTCTCGGCAACCTGATCGAACGCGGCGTGCGAGAGTTTCTTTACGTCTATGACTTCGGAGACAACTGGCGGCACCGCATTTCGGTCCAGGATCTCCGTCAAGGAGACGTCGCTGTCGAATATCCCCGCTTCGTTGCAGGCGCCCGGCGCGCGCCGCCAGAGGACGTCGGCAGCACATCGGGCTTCGAGGAGTTTCTCGAAGCGATGGCGGATCCCGAACATGAAAACCATGCGCCAATGCTCGAGTGGTATGGGAAGACCTTCGATCCCGACGACATCGACGAACGACATATCCGCATGATCGTCGAGGACTTCGCCGCACGGCGACGCGGGCCGCTGAAAAGCCATCGCACTGGCAGGCGGCCTTGGCACTGATCGCTCCTCAGTTCATGTAACTCGAGCGCACCATGCGCCGGCGCGGTCCTGTCCGCTTCGGGGCGGGCGCCGACGTTCCAGGCCCGGGCTCCGTCTCGTCCTGTCTCGCCACCCCGAGCTGCGCTTCCAGATCGGCCCAGCGTGCCTCCGGCCAGCGATCCGCGCCAGCGATCCAGGCGGCGGCGCGGGCATAGACCCGGCAGTCCAGCGCCTCGTTGCGCTCGCGGAGCTTCTGCCATTCGAGCCGCGCGAAGCCGCGTTTCGTCCGGACCGTCACCAGCTGCTCGGCGGTCAGCTGTTTCAGCCATTCCCCGTCCGCCCAGTCCGGCAAATGGATCGTGCCGGGCGGGCACAGCGCACCCGCCGCTTGTTCCTCCCGCGTAGGTCGGTCCTGCCGCAGGAAGCGATAGGTCTCGGCCTTGAAGGTCGAGGTGGCCACGGTCCAGAGCCGGGCGCCGCGCCGGAGCCGCTTGCCCGCGACGGTCGCGTCGACATAGGTCGGCCCGGTCACCGGGCTCGTCCGGGTGAACCCCTCGACGCCCTTCACCGGCGCCACCTGCGCGAAGCCCACCTGGCGCGACCACGCATAGACCGCGCTGGTCTCGAACCCTGAGTCGATCGCGAGCCGGGCCAGCGTCATCCGCTGACCAGAGGCGTGCTCCCATGTTCGCCCGAGCAGGTCGGTCAGTTGCTGCCAGCAGGCCGGATCGCCGGGGCCGCCCTCGAGCACGAGGTGATCGACGAGCCAGCTTTCCAAGCCCCGACCCCAGGCCCAGACGTCGACCTCGATCCGGTCCTTCTGCACGTCGGCTCCAGCGGTGAGGAACAGTCCACGCTCGGGCACCGTACCCGGCGCCCATGCCTCGCGCCGGTCCGCCAGCCGCTGCCAGTCGGGCGCCTCCCCGGTCTCCATCCAGGTCTCGCCGAGGATGGTGTTCCGGAACGCCCGCATCGCCTCGTCGCTGCCTCGTGCCGCTTCATGCGCCCGCGCGATCCGCTGCCAGCTGAGCCACCCGACCGGCGAATAGAGCGCCGAGAGGTGGTAGCCGACCGTCGTGGGATCGGTGGCGGTGGCGGTCGCGCGCCACTCGCCGCGCTCGAGCATCCTCGTCTTGTGGTGCTCGGCGATGCACCGCTCGCAGCCCTCGCAGAGATATTCGGCCGTCTCCGGCCGCCCCTTTTCCCAGCGCAGCCGCTCGAACTTCAGCCACTGCATCGCGTCGCAATGCGGGCACGGCACGAAGAACCGGCGCTGGTCCGATGCCTCGTATTCGCGTTCGATCCGGCTCAGCCCCCGAATCGTCGGCGTTGAGACCAGGAGCACCTTGCGCCGATGGGCGAAGGTCAGCGACCGCGCCTCGGCCAGCGTGACGGGGTCGCCTTCCTCGTCAGCGGACGTCGGATAGGCGTCGACCTCGTCGAGGAAGATGTAGCGCGCCGGGGTCGATCGAAGCCCCACCGCCGAGTTCGCGCCCGTCATGATCAGGATGCCGCCCGCGAACTCCTTCGACAGCATCGTGTTGCCCGCGTCGCGGGATCGCGCCGGCTTCACCCTCTCCCGCAGATCGGGGCTTTCCTCGATCAGCGGATCGATCCGCTGCCGCGAGTTGCGCTTGGCCAGCTCCACCGTCGGCTGGACGGCGAGCATCGGCCCCGGCGCGTGGTGGATCACGAAGCCGATCCAGTTGTTGCCGGCCTCGGTCGCGCCGACCTGCGCGGCCTTCATGAACACGATCCGCTGCGTGGGATCGCCGGGCGACAGCCGGTCCATGATCTCGCGCATGTAGGGCGTGCGTGCAGTCCGGTACTGCCCCGGCTCGGCGGAGGCCCGCGAGGCGAGTTTCCGGTGGCGGTCGGCCCAGCTCGAGACGGTCAGATCCGGGTCGGGACGGATCCCGCTGCGCCACGCCCGAAGAAGTCCCTTTGCCCCGTCGAAGGCGAATGCCTCCTCATCCGAGCCCTGGCCGGACCTCGGCGAGGCTGTCGAGCTGGGCACGGACATGGGCCTCCAGAACCTTCTGCATCTGCGCCGCCTCCACCTCGCATGCATCCCCCAGCGCCACGGTGAGTTCCGAGGCCATCAGCGCCGCGACGCGCGCCGGCCAGGTCACCCAGGCGTCTCGCTCGTCGCGCGCGAGCCGGAACATCAGCGTCTCTGCCCGCGCACGGTCGACCAGCTCCCCCTTCAGCTTGGCGAGGCGAATGCGCCGCTCCTGCGCCTTCAGCACCTCATGCGCGGTCTTGGCCTGCAGGAAGGTCGTGCCGCCGCCGGTGACCGGCGCGGCCATGCCCTGTTCCCGCAGCGTGTCGCCGACCGCCGAGACGGCCGCCTCGGGCACGGGCTTGAGCTTCGTCTCCTTCGGCGCCTTCCTGGTCTTCGACGGGTCGGTCGCTTCCGCGCGCAGCCGGTCCGAGGCCGCGGCGTCGATGCTGCCGTCCTCGTGCAGGACGAGCCGGCCGGCGGCCTTCGCCTTCTGGATCGCGCCGCGCGACAGCCCGACATGGGCGGCGTACTGGCGCTCGCTCATGCCCTGCATCGACGGCTCCGATTATCATTCCAAGTCAGGTGCTTATCGAGTTGATAAGCCTCGCGGACAGAGCGAACATCCATCCCAAGACGACGATGCAACTCACCACCGCGCTCAAGCAGCGCAGCGATAGCGCAAAACCAAGGAGCCAACACGATGACCACCCGCCTGAACCC
>DNSZ01000061.1 GCA_003500165.1 Paracoccaceae bacterium
ACTTGAAACTTGAGCCTAAGCACTCTCTCTGGGGAATGGCGGATATCCGAAAGCGATGCGGTCCATCACTTTGCAATGCTTGGCTACGTCGCACAGGTCAAGCTAGCATCTGGCGCCGTAATTCGAGCCGACGTCGATGCAGTGGTTGATGAGGCACGAGGATTCTCTGAGGACTTTTCTTCCGGCGACCTGTCTCCCGAAGACTAACCCACAGCGTCGGGTTCGGAGAGCCGGATGCGGGCGATGCCCTGTCCATTCTCGATCCGAGCCAAGCCGGGCACGACACAGCCTGAACGCTCGTCGAAATGGCGGTTGCCCGACAGCACCGCCGTCTCCAGCCAGCGTTTCCAGACCGCACGGCAGAGCTCGTGCACGATGACGCCATCTGCAGCTGGCCGATGCGGCGGCGGAACTCGACGAGTTCGGCGCGCAGGCTCGAATAGTTGGCCTGCCGGACATCGCCGGTGACGAGGTGATAGGGCAGCCCCAGCGAGGCCGAGACGCCAAGCAGCGTCCGATACTGGAACGCCTCGTAGCCGCCGCCGACATCCGCGGGCGACGAGAACGTCACGTCCTCGCCCGGCAGCAGCACCTGCATCGTGCCGGGCTCGAGGCTCGCAATGGCCGCCCCGTCGAGATCCGCCTCCGCCTCGCCCATCATGGGCTCTTCCGGCGCCGTCCTGGTGATGAAGCCCGCGAACATCGCCGCGGTCTTCTTCCGGTCGAGCTCGGCGTCGTCGTACTGGTCGAGCAGGAACAGCCGCACCATCGCCGGCGCGATATGCGGCAGGCCCCGGATCTGGCCCGCGTCGATGGGCCGGTAGATGTGCAGCACGTCCGCCGCCGGCACGCGCACCGTCTCCGGGATCACCGCCCCCTGGTCGGTGCTGTCGCCCGGATGCCGGCGGCGGAAGTGGTAAGCCACCCGTCGGCCGATGGCGTCGAACTCGATCCCGCAGCGGACGCGGTTGCCGTTGGCCGCCGTCTCGGTCTTCTCGAAGGGCAGCATCTCGGACTGGAGCAGCTGCAGCTGCAGCGGCACCAGCAGGCCGTCCTCCGCGCGACGGGGTCGCAGCCGGACGAAACACTCGCCAGCGACGAACATCTCGCGCGCGACCATGGCCTGCAGGCCGTAGAAGTCGGTCAGACCGTCGGCATCGGCCTCGTCGGTCCAGGCGAGCCAGAGCTGCTGCACCCGGTCGCGCAGATCGGCGTCCGCGATCAGCGACGAGGGCTTGATCCCGTCGCCGACAAGGTTCGCGGCAAAGGCCTCGCAGGCATTGGCGGCATAGCCGTTCGTGACCACCAGTTCACGGGACCGCGCCAGCAGTCGCGGACCGCCCGAGGCGACGAGCGCATTGATGTTCTCGAGCGGCGGGTTCCAACCGCGCAGCCGCCGCTTCGCCATGGCGCCTTCGAGACGGGCGCGCACGGCAGCGGGGCCGCCGGGGGCGCGGCGGCGGAAACGGTCGAAGAGGCCCATGGCTCAGAGCCCCTTTGCTGTCGTCACGCGCAGCTGCCGGACAATCCGACGCCCCTCGGCCGCGGCGATCTCGCGATCCAGCGCCTCGATGGCCCGGTCGATCTCGGCCACGCTCCGATAGTCCACGGTCTTGCCGTCATAGCTCACCCGAGCCACCCCCGAGGACCGCTGCGCGGTCAGCGCGTCGCGGCGGGCGCGGAGCTCTGCGGCCGTGGCCATGGATCACCTCATGTAGCTTGAGCGCACCGTGCGCCGGCGCGGCGAGGTTCGTCTCTCAACGTGCACCGGCGTTCCCGGTCCGGCCTCGGGTCCGTCCTGCTTCGCCACCCCGAGCTGCGCTTCCAGATCGGCCCACCGCGCCTCGGGCCAGCGATCCGAGCCCGCGATCCACGCCGCCGCGCGGGCATAGACGCGTGTGTCCAACGCCTCGTTGCGCTCGCGGAGCTTCTGCCATTCGAGCCGCGCGAAGCCGCGTTTTGTGCGTACCGTCACCAGCTGCTCGGCGGCCAGCTGCTTGAGCCATTCTCCGTCCGCCCAGTCCGGCAGGTGGATCGTGCCGGGCGGGCACAGCGCACCCGCCGCCTGTTCTTCCCTCGTCGGCCGGTCCTGCCGCAGGAAGCGACAGGTCTCGGCCTTGAATGTCGAGGTGGCCACGGTCCAGAGCCGGGCCCCGCGCCGGAGCCGCTTGCCAGCGACGGTGGCATCGACATAGGTCGGCCCGGTCACCGGGCTTGTCCGGGTGAACCCCTCGACGCCCTTCACCGGCGCCACCTGCGCGAACCCCACCTGGCGCGACCAGCCATAGACCGCGGCCGTCTCGTAGCCCGTGTCGATGGCGAGCCGGGCGAGGCCGAGTTCAGCGCCGCCGGCATGCCGCCAGTTCCGGCCGAGCAGATCGGTCAGCGCCTCCCAGCTCTCCGGGTGCGCCGGGCCGCCTTCGATCACCACGTGATCGACGAGCCAGCTTTCGAGCCCGCGGCCCCAGGCCCAGACATCGACCTCGATCCGGTCCTTCTGCACGTCGGCGCCGGCGGTCAGGAACAAGCCGCCCGCGGGAATGGTCGCCGCCGGCCAGTCCTCTCGCCGTTCGGCAATCCGCTGCCAGTCCGGCGCGTCGCCGGTCTCGATCCAGGTCTCGCCGAGCACCGTGTTGCGGAACACGCGCTCGGCCTCGTCCGAGCCGGCCGCCGTCTCCTTGTCCCGCGCGATGTCGGCCCAGCTCTTCCACCCCGGCGGCGAATAGAGCGCCGAGAGATGAAACCCCACCGTCCGCGCATCGCGGGCCTCGGCGGTCGCCCGCCATTCTCCCGCGGCCAGCATCGCCGGCTTGTGGTGTTCCTCGATCGGCTCGTCGCAGGCATCGCAGTGATACGCCGCCGTCTCCGGTTTGCCCTTCTCCCAGCGCAGCCGCTCGAAACGCAGCCACTGCATCGCGCCGCAATGCGGGCACGGCACGAAGAAGCGCCGCTGGTCGCTCGTCTCGTATTCCCGCTCGATCCGGCTGACGCCGCGGATCGTCGGCGTCGAGACCAGGAAGACCTTGCGCCGGTGCGCGAAGGTCAGCGAGCGCGCCTCGGCGAGGCCGACCGGGTCGCCTTCCTCGTCGGCCGAGGGCGGATAGGCGTCGACCTCGTCAAGAAAGACGTAGCGCGCCGGCATCGAGCGCAGCCCCACCGCCGAGTTCGCGCCGGTCATCACCAGCACGCCGCCGGGGAAATCCTTCGACAGCTGCGTGTTGCCGCTGTCGCGCGCCCGCGCCGGGCGGACGCGTTCCTTCAGCGCCGGGCTCTCCTCGATCAGCGGATCGATCCGCTGCCGCGAGTTGCGCTTGGCCAGCTCCACCGTCGGCTGGACGGCGAGCATCGGCCCCGGCGCGTGGTGGATCACGAAGCCGATCCAGTTGTTGCCGGCCTCGGTCGCGCCGACCTGCGCGGCTTTCATGAACACGATCCGCTGCGTCGGATCGCCGGGCGACAGCGCATCCATGATGGCCCGCATGTAGGGCGTGCGCTCGGTCCGGTACCGGCCGGGCTCGGCGCTCGCGCGCGAGCTCAGCCAGCGATGCGTGTCCGACCATTCCGAGACGGTCAGCCAGGGATCGGGCGTGAGCCCGCGGCCCCAGGCCCGGAGCAGCGCCTCCGCGCCGTCGAACTGCGTGATGTTCTCGCCTACCGCTTCGCTGCTTGAGGCGGTGTCGTCAGAGGGCGATCCGGGGCTGGGCGAGTTCCTCGAGATGGGCGCGGACATGGGCCTCCAGAACCTTCTGCATGGCCGCCGTCTCGATGGTCACCTCGTGGCCTACCGCTTCGCTGCATGAGACCGTCAACTCCGCCGCCATCAGCGCAGCCACCCGCGCCGGCCAGTTGACCCACGCGTCGCGTTCCTCGCGCGCGAGCCGGAAGACCAGCGACGTGGCGCGGTCGCGATCGACGAGCTCGCCCTTCAGCTTGGCGAGCCGGATACGCCGCTCCTGCGCCTTCAGCACCTCGTGCGCCGTCTTCGCCTGCAGGAAGGTCGTGCCGCCGCCGGTGACCGGCGCGGCCATACCCTGTTCTTTGAGCGTGTCGCCGACGGCCGAGACGGCCGCCTCGGGCACGGACTTCAACTTCGGCGCAGCCGTCTTCCTGGTCTTCGACGGGTCGGTCGCGTCCGCCCGCAGCCGGTCCGAGGCTGCGGCGTCGATGCTGCCATCCTCGTGCAGGACGAGCCGGCCGGCGGCCTTCGCCTTCTGGATCGCGCCGCGCGACAGCCCGACATGGGCGGCGTACTGGCGCTCGCTCATGCCCTGCATCGGCGGCTCCGATTATCATTCAGATTCATGCGCTTATCTCGTTGATAAGCAGTGCGGACAGAGCGAACGTCGATCCCACAAGGACGATGCAACTCACCCGGAGCCACGACGATGACCAGCCGCCTGAACCCGATCACCACCCCGCGCCACGAACTCCGCGCCGAGAAGGCCCGGCGCAACAAGGAAGCCGCGCTCTCGGCCTTCATCGGCAAGAAGGCCGAGATCGACGAGATGCTCGCCCGCCTGCAGGCCCTTAGCGACGACCACTTCAACGCCCAACCCGACGAGATCAACTGGGCCGACGTAGGCACCCTCGAACACTACGCCAGCCTCCTGAAACGCATCACCGACAGCGCCTTCTGCGAAGGCGAACACGCCGAGTAACGGGAGCGCGCACCATGGAAACCAGCACCATCCGCATCGCCATCGGCGGCCTGAACGAGCCTTGGGATGCCAGCCGCATCCCCGTCGTCCTCGACGAGATCGAGAGCGCGCTACGCGAGGAGGCGGGCATTTTCGCACGCCTCACTGCCGACAGCATGACCATCGCCATCGACGTGGCGACGGATCGGCTGCCCGCCGCCGCCACGCTCCTGCGCGAGCTCGGCCTGATCTGATCTCCGGCACCGCCGGAACTCCTGCCGCGCCCTGCGCGGCTCGGGGTCGTAGAAGGCGCCGCATGTCGCGGGCCTCAAACACGGAGACCCCAGATGACCAAGCTTTCTGACACCCAGCTCGTGATCCTCAGCGCTGCCGCGCAACGCGATGACCACAACGTCCTGCCACTTCCCGGATCGCTCCGCGGCGGTGGTGAGCCCCGACCGCCCAAAGGGCGGGTTGGACCGTCCAGTGGACGGTCCAAAGGGGCGAACGCCAAGGTAGTCGGCGCGCTGCTGAAGCGCGGGCTGATCGCCGAGACCACGACCGACAGCCGAACCAAGGCCGACGCCGCGCTCAACCGCATCTGGCGCAACGACGAGGAAGGCAACGCCATCCTCCTGCACATCACCAACGCGGGCCTCGCTGCCATTGGTGTCGAGCCGGGCGGCGGCGACAACGCGCCCCCGGGCGCCGACGAGGCGCCGAGTGCAGAGCCCCCGCAGGACGCTCCTGCCGAACCCGATCCCGCGCCCAAGGCGCGCACACCNNACCATCGACGAGATCGTTGCGGCCCTCGACTGGCAAGCTCACACGGCTAGGGGCGCCATGTCCGGCGCGCTCAAGAAGAAGCTCGGGCTCGCCGTGACCTCGGAGAAGGTGGCGGGCCGGGCCCGCCGCTATCGCTTGCCCGCGGTCTGAATCCCCGCGCCCTCCGAGCCCGCCCGCCGGCTGGCGGGCTCGGCCTCGTAGAAGGGCCGGCACCCCGCCGGCCCCGAACGCCGAGGCCGACCATGCCGGGATCACCCATCACACCAGACAGGCTTGCGGATCGCTATGTCCACGATCTGAGCCGTATCGCCAGCGTCGCGGAGTTGACCGAAATACGCCGGCGCAACAGCGCACCCATGCGCCCAGCTCGTTGCGCCAGCCACGATTTCCATGACGCCGACGCGATCATGGCATCGGCATTCGCGGCCCTCGCGGGCCGTGCCCCCGATCCCGGCAACGCCGCAGACCGAACGCTGGTCGCCGAAGCCTGGGAGATCGTGATGACGGATTTGCTGGTCGAGCGCCGCCCGGAATAGGCCTCTCACCGCAGGGCGCGGTGCCGCTCGAACAGCCGCCGCAGCAGGTAGCTCCGCAGCAGCGAGACGATCAGGAATAGAAGCCCGATGGTCAGATGCGCGGGCAGATCGGCCTGGAGCCCGAACCACGGGAACACCACGATCTGCGTGGCGATGGCCAGTCCATAGCCGACGACGACATTGGTCGCGGCCTCGACCAGCGACATGATGCGGCTCTGCTTCATCGCAGGCTCTCCAGAAACGCCGTCACGAATTCCGCCGCGAGCGGCGGCACGATCGCATTGCCGTAGCCCCGCAGGAGCCCCATGCGGCCGGATATCCCATCAGCCAGCGGGAATGTTCCGGGCTCAACGGGCCGCCAGCGGCCATCGCGGCAGAGGAGCCAGTCCGGATCTCGCCAGACGCCGTCCGTCGCATCGGTTCCGGCGGGGTCGGCGCCTTCGACCAGTCCACCAGCTTCACCGTCCTGCGGCTCGCATCCGTGTTGCCCGCCGCGTTGTACGCAGCCGTCGCGGGTGAGCCCGCCATCGCCGTCGGCCAGCCCGCCAGCCAGACCTGCCGTCCAAGCAGCGCGTTGATCGGTACCGACCGGCATTCCGAGCCGTCCTTGTGATCCCGCGCCGAGGCCGTCGCCCAGCCCGCCCGGCTCCAGGGTGACGGCGCCGAAGAACAGGCGCTGGCGGATGTGCGGCGCGCCGATGCCCGCAGCCGGCAGATCGGCCGCCGCGAAGGCGTAAGATGCCGCTTCCAGGTCAGCCGCCAGAGCGTCGAACCACGCCCAGCCAGCCGGATCCTCAGCCGCTGTTCGAGCCGCGTCGCCAACACGTCCGAGCACTGCCGCGCTCGCGACCTGCTCGCCGAAGACGAGCTCCGGACGGCAGGCTGCGACGAGACGCAGGAAGGCTGGGGCGAGATGGCGGTCATCGTCCTGTCCCTTGCGCTGCCCGGCCTGGCTGAAGGGCTGGCAGGGCGGCGAACCGGTCCAGACGGACAGGTCCTCGGCAACGCCCGCGAGGCGCAGCGCGTAGGGCCAGCCGCCGACCCCGGCGAAGAAATGGCATTGCGCGAAGCCGCGCAGGTCGGCGGGCTCCACCTCGAGGATGGAGCGCTCGTCCACGTCGCCATCCGGCAGCAGCCTGGCGGCGATCAGCTCCCGCAGCCAGGTGCAGGCCGCAGGATCGGCGTCGTTGTAGTAGACGGCCATCAGGCAGCAGCATCGGCCTTGTCGCCCGGCCGCTCGGCCTTCACCCCGGCGAAGGTCCGGCCATCGCCATCAAGGATCGCCTCGCGGCCGGTCTCGGCCTGCCAGCGCTCGACCGCGACATCGACACAGGCCGGGCTGATTTCCACGGCGAACACACGCCGACTGTTGGCTTCGCCCGCCATGATCTGCGAGCCAGAGCCCGAGAACGGCTCGTAGCAGAGGCCGCCGCGGGCGACGTGCTGGTGCATCGGGATGCCGAAGGCGTCGAGCGGTTTCGGCGTCGGGTGATCCGGGCGCTCGTCCTTGGCGAAGCTGGGCATCTCCCAGGTCGAGGGCAGCGTCTGCTCGGCCACCTTCGGCGGGCGGTTCGGGCGGCGCCAGCCCATGAATCGGGACCCCATTCATTTTGCGCGCAAAATGAATGGGAACCCGGTCAGGGCTCGTGTTTCCAGAGGTAGTGCGAGCGGGTGAGCACACCGCGGTCCTTCACCCAGATGATCTGCTGATGGACGAAGGCGCCGGCCTTTTCCCAGCAGGCCTCCAGCATTGCCTGGCGGCGGGAGGCGTGCCAGCAGTACCAGGCGGCATCCTCGGTGATCGCCTCGGCGACGGCGGCGGCGATGAACCCGTCGTAGAGCTCCGCGCCCTGGCTGCTGTCGTCCCAGGTCACGCCATAGGACTGGCTCCAGTCCTTGTTGCGCGTCGGATGGTTCGAGCCGTCGTAGTCCACCAGATACGGCGGGTCGGTGGCGAACAGCACCGCGCGCTCGCCGTTCATCAGGCGGCGGACATCCTCGTGGCTGGTCGAGTCCCCGCAGAGCAGCCGGTGGTCGCCGAGGATCCACAGATCGCCAGTGCGCGACGCCGGGTTGCGCGGCGGCTCGGGGATGGTCACTGGCGGCACGGAGCCGCCGGCGCCACCTTCTTCTTCACCGCCCCCGTCCGGATCGAAGGCCAGCAGCTTGTCCAGTTCGCCGTCGGAGAAGCCGACCAGCGACAGGTCGTAGTCGTCCGCGAGCAGGTCCTGCAGCTCGGCCGAGAGAAGCTCTTCGTTCCATGGCGATTCAGCAAGCCGGTTGTCCGCAATCCGGTAGGCCCGGCGCTGCGCCTCGGTCAGATGGCCCAGCACGATCACCGGCGCCTCGGTCAGCCCGAGCTGCGCCGCGGCCAGCACGCGTCCGTGGCCCGCGATCAGCTCGCCGTCCTCACCGACGAGGCAGGGCACGGTCCAGCCGAACTCCGCCATGCTGGCGGCGATCTTCGCGACCTGGTCGGGCCCGTGCACCTTCGCGTTCTGCGCGTAGGGCTGGAGCCGCGCAAGCGGCCAGGTCTCGATCCGCTCGGGGGCGAAGGCGAGGGTCATGCAGGTTCCTGTCGATGTTCGATCGGCATCCGCCGGGTGGACTCCGGCGCGGCGGGGTCCACCGGCTTCCGGCTGGACTCCGGTATCCGCGGGGTATCCACCCCGCGCGGCCGGTCAGATGTTTGAATTCACGAAGGTTTCAGGCGTCGCGGGTGGACTCTGGACTCCGTGTGGCTTCCCAAAAATCCGGCGCTCACGCTGGCGAAACGCCGAGCCAAGCCCGCCAGCATACGTTTCGGCCCGAAAAGGAACCGGAAAACAACGGCTTGGCGGTTTTTCTCAGGCCCACGCGCCGGGCGCTTGCCCGGAAAAACCCGTCTCCAAACGGGGTTCGGAGAGCGTTTTCGACCGGCGTACGGTGGGCACCTGCCCTTCGCCAACCCGTGCCCCCGGACCCGTCCCGAACCGCATCGTCTCGCCGCTGGCTTCCGGTCCGGACCCCGGCCTGGACCCCGGAAGCCATTCTCGAAACGCTCTTGATGATGGGAAGTGGACGCCGCGCCTGTCAGGCGCAGAACATCCATTCTACGGATTTGATAGCGTCTGAAAGCTTCGGCGTCTCGCCTTCCGGTGTCTCGCAGGAAAGTGTCTCTCTCGCGCACACGGACTTGACATCGCGATCTTGAACCCTGTTGCCGCACTCCTACCTTTCCGGTAGAGTTTCCGGAAATGGAGGGCGTCATGGCCAGCACCGATCCGTCTCCCGTCACCCAGTGGCGCAAGCGCCGCCAGCGGCAGGGCTTCGTGCGCGTGGAAGTGCAGGTCCGGAAGGAGGACGCGGGGCTCGTGCGGGACGTCGCCACCGCCCTCGGCGATCCCGAGCGCGAGAGCGAGACGCGCGCCATTCTGCGCGAGAGGATCGCCACGCCCCGCAGCGGAGGGCTCAAGGCGTTGCTCGCGGCAGCACCGCTCGAAGGGATCGATCTCGAACGACCCCGCGATTTCGGGCGCGACGTCTCCCTGTGAGCTTCCTGATCGACACCAACATCATCTCGGAGGTGCGCAAGGGCGAACGGTGCGATCCCGCCGTGGCGGCCTGGTGGGCGGGCGTTGCCGAAGACGATCTCTGGCTCAGCGCGCTGGTGCTGGGCGAGATCCGCAAGGGCGTGGAACTGGCACGGCGTCGCGATCCACGGAAGGCCGCGGCGCTCGAGGCATGGCTCGGCGATGTGATTTCGGGATTCGGCGACAGGGTGCTGCCGGTCGACGCCACGGTGGCCGAGGAATGGGGGCGGATGAACGCGATCCGCCCCGTGCCGGTCATCGATGCGCTTCTGGCCGCGACGGCGAAGGCCAACGGCCTGACGCTGGCAACACGCAATGGCGCCGATGTTGCCGGGCTCGGTGTCGAGGTGCTCAACCCGTTCGAACCCTGAATGACGGGGCGGCGGTGTTCAAGGTTTGCGCTCCGCACCTGGATAACGCCCTTCACCTGGCCTTCGCGATCACGAATTTCATCGACCGTTTTCGCGGCACCCGTCTCCCGTTCAGACGCCAGGTGATCACCGCGATCCCATACTGCCAGTGGCGGTTGGCAGCAGGGCGGCTCAGCCCGACCTCCCAGCCGATCTTCTTCCACGGCTGGCGGTTGGCCCTCAGCCAGACGATCCGGGCATCGTCCTTCTCCAGCCAGCGCAGCCAGAGCAGCGCCGCCTCGGCCTCGGTGATCATGCGCGGCGACGGGCGCGGCCGGCGCATCCGGGGCTCCTGGCCGACCTGATCGCCGAAGCTGTGGAAATACGCGGGCCAGGCGCTGAAATAGCCCCGCGGCTTCACCCCGGGCAGCGCCCGGAACACGTCCGCGGCGAGTTCCAGCCGGTCCTGCACGCGTGCCGTGGTCCAGTCAGTCATGGCGCGCCTCGTTCGTCTCGGGCCGCTTGCCGTAGAGCCGCTCGCCCAGCTGGCGGACCAGCTCGCGTTCCGGCCAGGTCAGGCGGTCGTCGTCGGCCGAGACGGCGAGAACGCCCTGCTCGCGCCACCCCTCGCGCTTGACCTGCTCGGGATCGCGGCGCCGACCGCCGTAGCCATGGGGGTGCCATCTCATGCGACACCTCCCTTCGTCTCGATCGCCCAGAGCAGGATCGCGATGGCGTCGGCCTCGTTGTCGTCGGCCGGGCTGAAGCCGCGGGCCCGGGCGGCTGCGATCATGGCGGCCTTGTTGGCGTTGCCCTTGCCGGTGGCGTGGCGTTTGATCGTGCCGACCGGAACGCCGGCATAGGCGACGCCGCGCAGTTCCGCCCATGCGGTCAGCGTGGCCATGAGCCCGCCATAGATGTGGCTGGCGTCGGTGCCCGCGTGGCGGCGGACCTCCTCGAACCAGATCGCGGCGACAGGACCGGAAAGCCGGTCGATCTCGGTCAGCCAATTGGTGAAGCGCAGGTAGCGCATGCCGCCGCCGTCGAAGCGGCCGGGGCGCAGCGAGACGGTGCCGCTGGTGATCAGACCGTCGTGGCCGCGGAGCGCCCAGCCGGTCGAGGTGCCGAGGTCTAGCGCGAGGATGCAGCGGTTGCGGGGGGTGTCGAGCGGCAGCGATTCAAACCTTGCGCCGTCGCAATTCGGGATCAGAGTCGGCTGAGCCATGATGGGTCTCCTTTGCCGGTGGCCTGTGGTGGTGGAAGACGACGGCGGTCTGGTGCTTGGCGGTACGGGGCCGCCGTCGTCGGATCGGAAAGCACAAGGGAGCGTCACGGCGGCGCGCGCGGCTGGCCCGGACGTATGGGAGGAGTGGCCAACCCTGTGGGGTGGCCCTCCCATACGTAGTATGGGGGTTTGACACCTAACTGTTCCGGGGAGCACAAGTGGCTGAAATCATTGCGGAATAAGACTTCATGAAGTCTTCGGGCATGAGTCAGGGACCTGACTCTTATTTGCCCGTAACCCGTTGATTTCGTTGAGTGCACAGTTGGCGCTGTCATATGAGTCAGGCCTCACTCATATGAGTTAGGTCGTCATCCAGCCCCTCCGGGTAGACCCAGACGGCGGGGCTTTCGACCTGCAGGCAGAGCCCGGACTGGGGGCATTTGAAGTGGCTGGGCAGGACCGGACGGGCGCTTGTGGTGACTTCGCCGGTGTCCGGATCGACATGCTCGTCGGGCGCGCCGAACTGCATGCCCTCGACGCAGAGATAGCCGAAACGGGAGCGCACGAACGCATGGCCGAAGGCGGTCCCGTCGCGGCGGAACTTCACGTGCCCCTTGGTGGGGAGCACCGCGAGCCGGTCGCGGATCGTGTACTTGCTGCCCAGCCCGGCGGTG
>DNSZ01000156.1 GCA_003500165.1 Paracoccaceae bacterium
TGATTAGTGCAAGCTGGTATCATTGCGTCGGTATCAGTGCGATCCCGGTTGATCCGCTTTGAACCCAATGCGCGGGACAGTTGGCCTGTCGCGCCGTACCGCCCTGTTTGCAGAGCTTGATCCGATGTTGCGGCCCCGCAAGGGACAGCGGGGGTGTGCCGCGCCCGATCGGGTCCAGGGCCTGGTCGTGCCTGGCGGTCGGCCGTCGTCGGGTGCTCCCGGGCGCGCGCCCGGGAGCGCGCCCGCCGCGCGGCGGGCGCCTGCCCGATGCGGTCGCATCGGGCAGGCCACACCGACTTTCATGGATCATGGGAATGGGACAGGTGCGCCCCTCTCGCAATCCCGGGTCGGCTACCGTCGCACCGATAAGGCGAGGCGGGTGCTGCGCGATCGTGCCGACCGCCCGGTGCCGGCCGTTCAGGCGCTCAGCCGGTCGGTACCGAAGGCCGCGCGCATCAACTGGCGCGTATAGGCCGATTGCGGCGCATCGAAGATCGCGTCGGCCGTCCCGGCCTCGACCACATCGCCGGCCTTCATCACCATGACCTTGTGGGACAGCGCGCGAACCACGCGCAGATCGTGGCTGATGAACACATAGGCCAGCCCGTGCCGCGCCTGCAACGCGCGCAGCAGCTCGACGATCTGGACCTGCACCGTCATGTCGAGCGCCGAGGTCGGCTCGTCGAGCACCACCAGTTCGGGCCGCAGGATCATCGCCCGGGCGATCGCGATGCGCTGGCGCTGGCCGCCGGAGAACTCGTGCGGGTAGCGGTCCATCGCCGCGGGGTCGAGGCCGACCTCGGTCAGCACTTCGGCCACCATCTCGCGCCGGTCGCGGCCGCGGTCGATGGCGTGCACGCCCAGCCCCTCGGCCACCAGCTGGGCGACCGACAGCCGCGGCGAGAGCGAGCCGAACGGATCCTGAAAGACGATCTGCATGTGCCGCCGGAGCGGCCGCATCTGGCGGCTTTTCAGCCCCTCGATCGGGGTGTCGCGGAACCGGATCGTGCCCTGCGACGCCACCAGGCGCAGAAGTGCCAGCGCCAGCGTCGTCTTGCCCGATCCGCTCTCGCCCACCACGCCCAGGGTTTCGCCCGAACGCACCGCCAGATCGGCCGCGTTCACCGCCTTGATATGGCCTACCGTGCGGCGCATCAGCCCGCGCTGGATCGGAAACCAGACGCGCAGCTTTTCGGCCGCGATCACCTGCGGCGCATCGGCGGCCACCGGGCCCGGCCGTCCGGCGGTCTCGGCCGCCAGCAGCCGCTGGGTGTAGGGATGCCGGGGCGCGGCGAACAGCGCTGCGGTGGCGCCGGTCTCGACGATCTTGCCATCCTTCATCACATAGACCCGGTCGGCGATCCGCCGCACGATCCCCAGATCATGGGTGATGAACAGAAGGCTCATGCCGCCCTCGTCCTTCAGTTCCCTGAGCAGGTCGAGGATCTGCGCCTCGATGGTGACATCAAGCGCGGTGGTCGGTTCGTCGGCGATCAGCAGGCCCGGATCGTTGGCCAGTGCCATGGCGATCATCACCCGCTGGCGCTGCCCGCCCGAAAGCTGATGCGGATAGGCCTGAAGCCGGTCTTCGGCTTCGGCGATGCCGACCCGGTGCAACAGGTCCAGTGTCCGCCGCCGCGCCGCCGCGCCGGTCAGCCCCTGATGCAGCGCGAGGCTTTCGCCGATCTGTTTTTCAAGCCGGTGCAACGGGTTGAGGCTGGTCATCGGTTCCTGGAAGATGAAGCTGATATCGTTGCCCCGGATGTCGCGCAGGCGGCGATCATCGGCACCGATCAGCTCTTGCCCGGCATAGCGGACCGAGCCCGCGACAGCCGCCGATTCGGGCAGCAGCGACACCGTGGACAGCGCCGTCACCGACTTGCCCGAGCCCGATTCGCCGACCAGCGCGACGGTCTCGCCGCGGCCCACGCTGAGGCTGACGCCATCGACCGCGGTCATCCGCTTGCCGTCCTGGGCGAATGTCACCGACAGATCGCGAATGTCGAGCAGGGGCGCCGTCACGCAAAGGTCTTTCGCGGGTCGAAGGCGTCGCGCACGCCTTCGAAGATGAACACCAGAAGCGACAGCATGATCGCAAAGGTGAAGAACGCGGTGAAGGCGAGCCAGGGCGCCTGCAGGTTCTGCTTGGCCTGCAGGGTCAATTCGCCCAGCGAGGGTGCCGAGGCGGGCAGCCCGAAGCCCAGAAAGTCGAGCCCGGCCAGGAGACCGATCGTGCCGGTGATGATGAATGGCAGGAAGGTCAGCGTCGCGACCATCGCATTGGGCAGCAGATGGCGGAACATGATGGTGGTGTTCGACACCCCCATGGCGCGGGCGGCACGGACATATTCGAAGTTGCGCGCGCGCAGGAACTCGGCCCGGACCACCCCGACCAGGCCCATCCAGCCGAACAGCACCACAAGGCCGACCAGCACCGTGAAACTTCGTTCGATGATGGCAAAGACGATGATGATGATGTAAAGCTGCGGGATCGCCTCCCAGATCTCGATGACCCGCTGCAGGACCAGGTCGATCCAGCCGCCGAAATAGCCCTGGATCGCGCCGGCGACGATGCCGATGGCCGAGGCGAGCGCGGTCACGATCAGCGCGAACATCACCGACAGGCGGAAGCCGTAGATCACGCGGGCCAGCACGTCGCGCCCGGTATCGTCGGTGCCCAGCCAGTGATTGGCGTCGGGTGCCGACGGCGCCGGGCCGGGCAGATCGTCCGAGATCGTGTCATAGGCATAGGGGATCGGCGGCCACAGCATCCAGCCGCGCTCGACCGGGGTGCCGTTCCACGCACCGGTGGCGCGCACCTCTTCGAGCACCGCATCGGGTTCGTAAAGGCAGTCCTCGACCCCGCCCGCGACGATCAGGCATTGCACCTCGGGGTCGCGGTATTTCGCCTCGGTCCGGAAATCGCCGCCAAAGGCGGTTTCGGGATAGAACTGGAAGACCGGCATCCGCCAGTCGCCCCGATAGCTGACCAGGATCGGTTTGTCGTTGGCCAGCAATTCGGCGAACAGCGACAGGCCGAACAGCGCCGAGAATATGATCAGCGACCAGAAGGCCCGCCGGTTGCGGCGAAAGTTGCGCAGGCGCCGACGGGTCAGCGAGGACAGCGCCATGCCGCTAGACCTCGCGCGTGGCGAAATCGATCCGCGGATCGATCCACACATACATCAGATCGGTGATCAGCCGGACCACAAGGCCGATCAGCCCGAACACGTAAAGCGTGCCGAAGACGACCGGATAGTCGCGGGCGACCGCGGCCTCGAACCCCAGCCGCCCCAGCCCGTCGAGCGAAAAGATCGTCTCGATGATCACCGAGCCCGAAAAGAAGATCGAGATGAAGGCGCCGGGAAACCCGGCGATCACGATCAGCATGCCGTTGCGAAACACATGGCCGAACAGCACGCGACGTTCGGACAGGCCCTTGGCGCGGGCGGTCATCACATACTGCATCTTGATCTGGTCGAGAAAGCTGTTCTTGGTCAGCAGCGTGAGCGTGGCAAAGGCGGCGATGGTCGAGGCCACGACCGGCAGGGTGATGTGCCAGAAATAGTCGCCGATCTTGGCTGGCAGCGACAGCTCCTCCCAGTTGTCGGAGACGAGGCCGCGCAGCGGGAACCACTGCACATAGGAGCCCCCCGCCAGCAGCACCAGCAGCAGGATCGCGAACAGAAAGCCCGGGATCGCATAGGCGACGATGACGACACCGCTGGTCCAGCTGTCGAACGGTGTGCCGTCGCGCACCGCCTTGCGCACGCCGAGCGGGATCGAGATGAGATAGGCCAGAAGCGTCGACCACAGCCCCAGCGAGATCGATACCGGCATCTTTTCCAGCACCAGATCGGTCACCGAGACCGACCGGAAATAGCTTTCGCCGAAATCGAAGCGCAGATAGTTGCCCATCATCTGCAGAAAGCGCTCGACCGGCGGCTTGTCGAAGCCGAATTCACGCTCGAGCTCGGCGATGAATTCGGGCGGCAGGCCGCGGGCGCCGATATAGCCCTCGCTCTCGCCGCCCGCCTCGACCGGGCCGCCGCCACCGCCGGCAAAGCCCGCAAACACATCGCCCTGGCCCTCGATCTGGGCAAGGACCTGTTCGATCGGGCCGCCGGGGACGAATTGCGTCAACGCGAAATTGACCAGCATGATGCCAAAGATCGTCGGGACGATCAGAAGCAGCCGCCGCAGGATATAGGCGCCCATCTCAGTCGATCACGCCGGCGTCTTTCAGGGCCTGCGCCTTTTCCGGGTCGACCCACCACAGATCGATATGGCTCGACGCGACGTCGAAGCGTGGCAGGGTCTCGGGGTGCCGGTACAGATCGTAATAGGCGACCCAGACATCGGGGATATAGCCCACCGGGACGACAAAAAGCTCGTGCCGCATCGCCCGGTCGAGCGCGCTCAGCGCGATGTCCGTTGCCTCGCGGGTTTCGGCGGCCAGCGAGGCGTCGATGATCGCATCGACCGCCGGGCTGGCAAGGCCGGCGGGGTTGAACAGGCTGAACGCCGCCTCGGCCGAACCGTACATCTGGGTCAGCCCGCCGCCCGTGGTCAGGAGGCTGCTGTAGCGCGTGGAATACAGCATGTCATAGTCGCGTTCACGCTGGCGCAGGGTGTATTGCGACGGATCGACCGTTTCAAATCTGGCATCGACGCCGATCTGGCGCAGGTTCTGCACGAAGGCCTCGTGCATCGCCTCGACCGTCGGTTCGATATTGGTCGGGATCAGCATGTTGAGCCGCAAGGTCTGGCCGTCGGCGTTGCGCACCAGCCCGTCATCGCCGGTGATCCAGCCGGCCTCCTCCAACAGGGCGGCGGCCCCGCGCAGATTGCGCCGGTCGGCGACGCGCCCGGCAGCCGAGCTTGGCAGCACCCGCGCCGGCTCGGTCATGATCTCGGCAGGCACCACGCTGCCAAGCGATTCAAGGAGCGCCAGTTCGTCGCCCTCGGGCAGGCCCGTTGCCTCGATATGGGTGCCCTCCGAGAAGGAGTGGCGCGGCGCGTACAGCCCGTAAAGCAGCGTCTCGTTGGCCCATTCGAAGTTGAACGCCCGCGCGATCGCCTCGCGCACACGCAGATCCTGCAGCCAGGGCCGGCCGAGATTGAAGACGAAACCGGTCGCGTCGGGCGGGCTGCCATCGGGCAGTTCCTCAAGCACGATGGTGCCGTCGCTGACCCGCCGGAAATCGTAGCCGGTCGCCCAGCGCTTGGGGTCGCCTTCGGTCCGGAACAGGTATTCGCCGGCCTTGAACGCCTCGAAGGCGGCGGTGGCGTCGGCGAAATACTCGACCCGAATCGCGTCATAATTGTGTCGGCCCCGATTCACCGGCAGATCGGCGGCCCAGTAATCCGGGACGCGCTCGTAGACGATCCGCCGGTTCACGTCGTATTCGGCCAGCCGGTACGGCCCCGAACCGAGCGCGACCTCCATCCGCGGCTCGTCGAGGCGGCGATTCTCCGGGTCGGCCTCGAACCAGGCGCGCGAAAACACCGGCGTCGAGCCCACGGTCTCGATCCGGCTGCGCTTGGTCAGATCGGGGTTGAAGGAAAACCTGACGGTGCGATCGTCCAGCGCCTCGGCCGCCGTCACCATGGCGCCGACCGCCACGGCATAGGAGGGCAGCCCCTGTTCGATGAACAGCCGGTGCGAATAGACCACGTCCTGGGCGGTGACCGGCGTGCCGTCCCAGAACCGGGCCTCGGGGCGCAGGCGAAAGATCACCCAGTCCTTGCTTTCGGGATATTCGATGGATTCGGCCAGCAGCCCGTAATACTCGCCCACGCCGTCCGCGGATGGCACGATCATCCGGTCGTATTGCAGCGTGGTCAGCGCGCCCGCGCGGCCCTTGCGCGAATAGGGGTTGAGGCTGTCGAAGGTGCCCGTCGTGCCCAGCACCAGTTCGCCGCCCTTCGGTGCATCCGGGTTGACATAGTCGAAATGGGCAAAGCCCTCGGGATAGCTGAGTTCGCCATAGAAATTCATGCCATGGCTGCGGATGATCTCTTCGGCCCGGATGGCGCCGGGGGAGACCAGCAGCACCCCCAGCATCGCCGCCGCGACCCAACCCAATACCGACCGTGTTGCCGCCATGTTGCGCCCTCCTGCCCGCCGGACCCGTGTTGCCCGTCGCCCGCAGTCAAAGACCGCGGATGCGGCGGACGCAAGGCCACCGGCCGGTGCCGGGCGCTGAATTCCGCGTGAAGCCCGGATCAGCCGCCGACCTGCTGCAGATACGCGATCAGATTGGCGCGATCCTCGACATTGCGGACCGCCTGGGCGTTGCCCATCGCGTTGCCCGGGGCAAAGGCGTTCGGCTCTGCCAGATAGGCCGACAGCGTCTCGGGCGTCCAGACCTCGCCCTGATGGACCATCAGCGCGTCGGAATAGCTGAACCCCTCGGCCGCGGCGATCGGCCGGCCGACCACGCCGTAAAGATACGGGCCGGTCATGTTCGCGCCCTGTTCCAGCCGGTGGCAGGACTGGCACTGGCGGAACACCCGTTCACCGATATCCGGATCGGCAGCGGCAAAGGCGACATCGAAGGTCAGCTCCGGCTCCGGCTCGGCCGGTTCGGCGGTTTCGGCCTGTTCTTCCAGGACCCAGCCCATATAGGCCCAGTCGCGCCTTTCGGCCGGCCCGGCGGGTTCCATGAACAGGCTTGACGCAAAGGACTGGCCAAGCAGGAACACAAGCGTTGCCGCCAGCACCGCGCCAGCGGTCTTCACGATCGTCATCTGGTCGAACATCGCGCCGTCCTTTTCCTCGCTTCGCTGCGCAGCCCTGTGCCCGGGCTTGTCGCCGACCCGTGTATCTGCTTTCTCAGGCAGCGTGCAAGCGCAAGAAGGCGCGGCCAATCGCCCGGGGGGCGGGCGGGGTATCGTGGAAAGGGGCCAGGACGGTGAAGATCGCATTCCAGGGGGAGCCGGGCGCCTATTCGCACCAGGCCTGTCACGATGCGCGCCCCGAGATGGTGGCGCTGCCCTGCAAGACCTTCGAGGAGGTGATCGACACGGTGCGCGAGGGCCGGGCCGAACTGGCGATGCTGCCGGTGGAGAACTCGACCTATGGCCGGGTCGCCGACATCCACCAGCTGCTGCCCGATAGCGGGCTTCATATCGTCAACGAGGCCTATGTGCGGGTGCATATCAACCTGATGGCTCCGCATGGCGCGACGATGGACGGGATCGAGACGGCGACCAGCCACAGCGTTCTGCTGGGCCAGTGCGGGGCGTTCCTGCGCCGGCACGGCATCCACCGCCGGGTGGCGGCCGACACGGCGGGCGCGGCGCGCGAGGTCGCGGCCAGCGGCGATCTGGCGCGGGCCGCGCTGGCCTCGGACCTGGCGGCGGAAATCTACGGGCTCGACATCCTGGCCCGCCATATCGAGGATCAGTCGAACAACACGACGCGGTTCCTGCTGATGGCGCGCCAGCCCGATCTGTCGCGGCGCGGCCGGCACGGGATGAAGACAAGCTTCGTCTTCACCGTGCGCAACATCCCGGCCGCGCTTTACAAGGGGCTGGGCGGGTTCGCCACCAATGGCGTGAACATGACCAAGCTGGAAAGCTACATGGTCGGCGGGGCGTTCCACGCCACCCAGTTCTATGCCGATATCGAAGGCCACCCCGAAGACCGCCATGTCGAGCTTGCGCTCGAAGAGCTGGAATACTTCACCTCGGAACTGCGGCTCCTCGGGGTTTATCCGGCGGCACCGACCCCCAACTGACGCAGCGCCTGCGCAGCACCCTGGGCCTCCGGCGGTGCCCATGCATTGCGCCTTGGTCTCAGCCCTGCGGAGGGGGTCCGCCCGCTTCGAGGATCGCCGCCAACCGGGCAAAGGACGCGGCGGTGTCCTCGATCTCGGCTTCCGCCAGGAATGCGTCGAGCGCCGGCCAAAGCCCGATCGCCGCATCGATCCCGGGGTCCGAGCCGGCGGCATAAAGCCCCGCCTGGATCATCATCTCGGACCGGTCATAGGTGCCAAGCGCCCGGCGCGCCCGGGCGATCAACGCGTTTTCCGCCGCGCTGGCGGCGGCCGGCAGGCTGCGCGAGACCGAGCGCAGCAGATCGATCGCCGGAAAGCGGCCGCGTTCGGCGATCCGCCGGTCGAGCACCACATGGCCGTCGAGCACCCCGCGCAGGATGTCGGCCACCGGCTCCTCCATGTCCGAGCCCGCCACCAGCACCGAAAAGATCGCGGTGATGTCGCCGGCCTCGCCGGCACCGGGCCCCGCCCGTTCGGCCAGCGCCATGATCATATGCGCCGTCGAAGGCGGGTAGCCGCGCAGCGATGCCGCCTCGCCGCCGGCCAGCGCGACCTCGCGATGGGCCTCGGCGAAGCGGGTGATCGAATCGATCAAAAGCAGGACCTGCAGGCCGCGATCGCGGAAATGCTCGGCCACTGTCATCGCTGCCAGCGCGGCGCGCCGGCGCGACAGCGCCGACTGGTCCGACGTCGCGGCCACCACCACCGAGCGCGCCATGCCCGACGGGCCCAGCACCTCTTCGGTGAAGGCGCGCAATTCGCGGCCGCGTTCGCCGACCAGACCCAGCACCACCACATCGGCCTGCATCGCACGGGCCAGATCGGCCAGCAGCATCGACTTGCCCACGCCCGAGCCGGCGAACAGGCCCAGCCTTTGGCCGCGCACGATCGGCAGCAAGGTGTTGAAGACGGCCATGCCGGTTTCCAGCCGCGCGCCCAGCGGGCGACGGGTGGCGGCGGCGGGCGGTGCGCAGCGATAGGGTCGGGGGCAGGGGCCCCGGAACAGCGGCCGGCCGTCGAGCGGCCGCCCATACGGGTCGACGATGCGTCCGATCCAGCCATCGGCCGGGGCGATCATCGGATGGGCGAGCAACCGCACCGGGTCGCCCACCGACACACCGTCAAGCGGGCCGTAGGGCAGGATCGCCGCGGCCTCGCCGCTCAGCCGGACGATCTCGCCCTGCACGGCGGGCGCGCCGGCAGGCTCGATCTGCACCAGATCGCCGAGCGAGGCCGCCCCGTCGAGACCGGTGACCGTGACGCCCCCGCGGTTGATCGCAGTGACCGATCCGATCCAGTGGCACGCCGTCACCGCGGCGATCTCGGCGGTCAGCCCGTCCATCGTGTCGTCGCGCATCGGCAATCCTTTCGGTCGCGGCCAACGGATTGTTAGCGAATCGGGCTTAAGGACGGGTTTCGACAAATCGTGGGAGAAGCCCCGATGACCCAGTCGCTGGAAATCCTGCAGATGGCGCAGGCCGCTGCCCGCCATGCGGCCGCCCGCCAGGCGGTGGCCGCGCGCAACGCCGCCAATGCCGACACGCCGGGCTACAAGGCCCGCGACATCCCCGACTTCGCCGAAACCTATGCCGCCCGCCGAACCGAACCGATGCGCGCCACCCGGCCGCAGCATCTGACCGGCGCGCGCGCCGGCAACCTGCCCGAGGCGCGCCCGGTGCCGACCGACGATGCGGCGCCGAACGGCAACACGGTCTCGCTCGCCACCGAGATGCTGCGCTCGGTCGAGGCGGAGCGCGCGCATAACCGCGCCGTCACCATCTATGGCAAATCGCTCGACATCCTGCGCGCGGCGATGGGCCGGTCGCGTTAGGGGGGATGGACATGAACGATCTTGGCAGCGCCCTCGACCTGGCCGCCAGCGGCATGCGCGCCCAGGCCGCGCGGCTGCGCGTCACGGCCGAGAACATCTCGAACGCCGACACCCCGGGTTATCGCCGCAAGACGCTGCCGTTTTCGGTCGATCGGACGAATGGCGGGGTCGAACCCGGCCGGGTGCAGCTGGACCGCGGTCCGCTGCCCGATGTGTGGGATCCGTCCCACCCGATGGCCGATGCGAACGGCTATTACAAGGGCTCGACGGTCGACCTGATCGTCGAGATCGCGGACGCCCGAGAAGCCCAGCGAAGCTATGAGGCCAGCCTGAAGATGTTCGAGCAGACACGCAAGATGTCAGGCGCGGTGATGGACATCCTGCGCCGCTGAGGCGGCGCGCAGGGACAAAGGAGGTTGCGGGATGCAGGTCGGTTCGATCGCGCCCACGCTCTATTCGCAGGCCCGTACGGCGACCCAGCCGGCGCAGCCGGCCGCCACCGATCCGGCCGCGCAACTCGGCCAGGCGGCGGCCAGTTTCGCCGAGACCATGGCCCAGGGCGAGGCGACGGCGAAATCCGCGCTGGCGGGCAATGCCGACCCGCACGCGCTGGTCGAGGCGCTGGCAGCCACCGAGCTTGCCGTCGAGACCGCGGTGACGGTGCGCGACCGGGTGGTCGAGGCGTATCAGGAAATCCTGCGGATGCCGGTGTAGCGATGTCCGAGGCGATCTTCTTCGACACGTTGCGCGCCGGGCTTTGGGTGGCGGTGCTGATCGCGCTGCCGATCCTGTCGGCCGCGCTGATCGCCGGCATCGCCATCGGGCTGTTCCAGGCGCTGACCTCGATCCAGGAACTGACCCTGACCTTCGTGCCGAAGCTGGTCGCCATCGTGATCGTCTTCTGGGCGTCGATGGGCTTCATGTCGGCCACGCTGACCGATTTCTTCGGCGCCACGCTGGTGCCGCTGATCGCGGCAGGGGGCTGAGCGATGGAAACCCCGGGCTACGCCACGCTGACGCGCCAATCGGGCCTGATGCGCGAGATGCGTGCGATCGCCACCAACATGGCCAACATGTCGACGACCGGCTACCGGGCCGAACGCGTCGTCTTTGCCGAATATCTCAGCCCGCTGCCCGATGACGGCGCGACGCTGTCGATGGGCCATGCGCGGGCGCGCTTTGCGGACCCGGCGCAGGGCGGGCTGACGCGCACCGGGGGGCGCTTCGATTTCGCGATCGAGGGCACGGGGTTCTTCCAGCTCGAAACCGAAGCCGGGCCGCGGCTGACCCGGGCCGGGGCGTTTCTGCGCAACGCCGATGGCGAACTGGTCGCGCCAGACGGTGCGCGGCTGCTCGATGCCGGCGGTGCGCCGGTCTTCGTGCCGGCCGAGGCGGGCACGATCGCGCTGGCCGCCGACGGCACGCTGTCGGCCGACGACCAGCCGCTGGCCCAGATCGGCCTGTTCCGGCCGATCGACGCGGCCCGGCTGACCCGCGCCGAGGGCGCGCGCTTTGCCGCGCAGGGTGGCGTCGAACCGGCCTTCGACGCGCGGCTCGTGCAGGGTTTCGTCGAGGAATCGAATGTCGATCCGGTCGCCCAGATCGCCCGGATGATCGAAGTCCAGCGCGCCTATGAGCTGGGCCAGACCTTTCTTGACCGTGAGGATCGCCGGATCCGCGACACGGTCGAGGCGCTGACCCGCTAGCCCGGGGGAAAGGAAGAGCCATGCGCCTGCTTTCGATCGCCGCCACCGGGATGGCCGCCCAGCAGATGCGGGTCGAGGTGATCTCGAACAACCTCGCCAATATGAGCACCACGGCCTACAACGCCCGGCGCGCCGAATTCGCCGATCTGCACTATCAGCAGGCGGTCCGGGCGGGCACCATCAACGCCGCCGACGGAACGGTGCTGCCCGCCGGGGTGCAGCTTGGCCTCGGCGTTCGTCCGGCCGCCGTCTCGATGACGATCGCGCAGGGCGCCGTCACCGAGACCGGCAACGAGCTTGATCTCGCGATCGAGGGCGCAGGCTATCTCGAGGTGACGCTGCCCGACGGGCGCGCCGCCTATACCCGCGACGGGGCGCTGAAACGGACCGGCGACGGGCTGATCGTCACCGCCGACGGCTATCCGGTGGTTCCCGACATCACCATCCCCGAGGATGCGCAACGGCTGAGCATCAACGCCGAGGGCGAGGTCTGGGCCTATTTCTCCGACCAGGTGGCGCCCGAATTGCTGGGCCAGTTCGGGCTGACCGGCTTTGTCAACGAAAAGGGCCTCGAGGCGGTCGGGTCGAACCTGTTTCTGGAGACCGAGGCGTCGGGCGCGCCGATCGCGGGAACCGCGGGCGAGGACGGGCTGGGCACGTTCCGGCAGGGCTACCTCGAGGACAGCTCGGTCGATTCGGTGCGCGAGATCACCGAGTTGATCGAGGCGCAGCGCGGCTATGAGCTCAACGCCAAGGTCATCACGGCGGCCGACCAGATGCTGTCGGCGACGACGCAGATCCGATGACGGGCGCGGCCGTTTCCCTGCCCGTTGCCGGCCTCGCCGCGCTGATGGCGCTGCTGCCGGGCGCGGGGTCCGCCGACACGGTGATCGCCGCCCGCACCCTGCGCGCGGGCAGCGTGATCGGGCCGCTTGACATCGCCATCGAGGCCGGCGCCACCCCCGGCGCCCTGTCGGACCCCGCCGCCGCCATCGGCCAGGAGGCGCGGGTGATCCTCTATGCCGGCCGTCCGGTGCGGGCCGGCGATCTGGGACCGCCCGCGGTGATCGGCCGCAACGAGATCGTCACGATGGTGTTCCAGACCGGCGGGCTGACCATCGTCACCGAAGGCCGCGCCCTGGGGCGCGCCGGCGTCGGCGACCGACTCGACGTCATGAATCTGGGGTCGCGCAGCACGGTGACCGGGACCGTCATCGGCCCGGGCCGGGTGCGCGTCGGCCCGCCGGCCTCTGCCTCCTGAGCTTGAAAGGACACGCCATGCGCCCGTTCCGCGCCGCCGCCACGATCCTCGCCGCCACGCTGGCCCTGGCCGGCTGCGGCAGGCTGGCCCAGGTCGGCCAGCCGCCCGCCATGGCGCCGGTCAATGGCGCCCCCGAACAGGCCGCGATGCTGGGCGCGGGCTATTATCCGGGCAGCGATCTTCAGCCGCAGCCGCAGCCCGCCTCGCTGTGGCGGCGCGGTCCGAAATCGCTGCTTGGCGACCGGCGCGCACGCGATATGGGCGACATCCTGACGGTGGTCATCAATCTCGACGAAGAGGCCGAGATCCGCAATCAGACCGGCCGCTCGCGCACGGGCTCCGAGGATTGGTCGGTGCCGCAATTCCTCGGCGGGGCGCAGGTGCTGGAAAACGCCCTGCCATCGGGCGCAACCATCGATCCGGGCGTCAGCAGCACGTCGTCGTCGAACTATCAGGGTCAGGGCGCGGTGCGCCGCAACGAGAAGATCGAGTTGCGCGTCGCCGCCACCGTGGTCGGCGTGCTGCCCAACAGCTATCTGCAGATCGCCGGCATTCAGGAGGTCCGGGTCAATTTCGAGCTGCGCGAACTGGTGGTCAGCGGGATCGTACGGCCCGAAGACATCTCGCGCCAGAACGAGATCACCTATGACAAGATCGCGGCGGCGCGGATTTCCTATGGCGGCGAGGGGCAGATCAGCGATGTGCAGCAGCCGCGCTATGGCCAGCAGATCGCCGACATCGTGCTGCCGTTCTAGGCCATGGGAAAGCTGCTGCCGGTCCTGATCGTTCTGTTCGGCCTTATCGGCGGAACCGGGGCGGGCTATCTGCTGCGCCCCGCCGCCGATCCCGACGCGCCGGCCGATGCCGAGGTCGATGTCGCGGTCGATGACCATGCCGCGCCCGAACCCGCCGATGACGACCATGCGGCGGCGCACGATGCCGGCGGGCACGATGCGCCGGCCGGGCCGGTCAACGATTTCGTCAAGCTCAACAACCAGTTCGTGGTGCCGGTCGTGCGCGACGGGGGGGTGACGGCGATCGTCGTGCTGTCGCTGTCGCTTGAAACCGAATCGGGCCAGGCCGAGCGGGTCTATGCCTTCGAGCCGAAGCTGCGCGATGCCTTCCTGCAGGTGCTGTTCGATCACGCCAATGCCGGCGGTTTCGACGGCAATTTCACCGCCGATGACAGCCTGGGCGCGCTGCGCCGGTCGCTCAGGGAAAGCGCGCAGGCGGTTCTGGGGCCCGCGGTCAAGGATATCCTGCTGCTCGACATCCTGCGCCAGGACGGCTGATACCAGCGGTCATTGATCAGGATCGGCATCCGCCTCCCCGCCCGACCACCGGTCCTGTCCTGTCCCATCGTCAAGATCGCTGGCTGGGTGCGGCGGCGAACTGGCGCGATGAGCCGGGCTTGTCGCCTCCCGGTCGAGGGCGCCGGCCCGCCGCGCCGCGCGGGCTGCGCGATCCATCCGCCGCAGCCGGTCGGCCGCCTCTGCCTGACCGAACGCCCGGGTCGCCGCGATCCGCGCCGTTTCCGCCGCCGCGCGGGCGGCGGCCAGACGGGTGTTGAGCCGGGCCCGTTCGCGCTGGCAGAACCGCGCCCAGGCGGCGTCGCCCGCTGCCCGCATCGCCGGGTCGGCAGCCTGCTCGCGGGCCCGGTCGCGGGCCCGCAACGCATCGAGCGCCGCCGCGACCGCCGCGGCCTCGGCCCGGGCCGCGCGCAGCCGGGCCTGCGCGGCATCGCTGCGCGCTTCCATCAGTCCGGCCAGACGGGCAAGCTGGGCGGGCTCCATCAGCGGCCCCGGGCGCGGGCGCGGCGCCGCATATCCTCGGCAAAGCGGATCGCCGCGGCGACGGCGCGATAATGCTCGGGCCGGATTTCCTCGCCCAGCCCCAGCGCGGCATGCAGCGCGCGCGCCGTCGGCGGGTCGCGATGGATCGGCACGCCGGCCTGCTGGGCGACCTCACGGATGCGCGCGGCGATGGCGTCCTCGCCCTTGGCCACGCAATGCGGCGCCCGCCCGGCCGCCCGATCCCATTTCAGCGCGACGGCGTAATGGGTCGGGTTGACCACCACCACATCGGCGCGTGGCACATCGGCCAGCATCCGGTTGGTCGCGATCTCGTGGCCGCGCTGGCGGCGGGCCTGTTTGACGTAAGGGTCGCCTTCGGTCTGCTTCATCTCGTCGCGCATCTCCTTGTGGGTCATCGACTGGCGCATCCGGTGATCGGCGACCTGGAACAGGTAGTCGAGCGCGGCGATGGCGCCGCTGATCGCCAGCGAAACCCACAGGAAATCGAGCAGGAGCTTGCCCATCAGGACGCCGACCTGGCCGGGCGTTGCCTGCAGGCTGCCGATCAGCGGCGCCCGGTTGGCATAAAGGAAAACCCCGATGGCGAGCGAAATCACGAAAAGCTTCAGCGCCGATTTGGCGAATTCGAACAGGCCGGTGCGGCCGAATTTCTGCTTGGCGACATCGACCGGGTTGATCCGCGAGAGCTTGGGCGCGGCCTTTTGCGGGGCGAACACGAACCCCCGCTGCGCGGTGATCGACACCAGCACCAGAAGCGCCGGCAGCCCGAAGACCGGGATCAGCGCAAACAGCAATGTCGCCATCAGCCCGCCGAAATCGGCCCGGATCGTGCCGATATCGAGCGGCGCCGTCGCCGCGCCCATCTGTTCGACCCAGCCGGCCAGCGCAGCACCGGCATGGCCGACGGTAAACCCGCCCGCGGTCGCACAGGCCAGCGCCAGACCGAACAGCGCCGCGGTGAAGTTGAGGTCGGTGGAGCGCGGGATATCGCCCTGACGGCGGGCCTCTTCCAGCTTGCGCGGCGTCGGCTCGTGGATCTTCTCGCCGCCATCTTCCCCGCCCGGCGCGCTCATGGCAGGGTGAAAGGCTGCGCCAGCAACGCCTCGGCCCAGTCACGCCAGGCCATCAGCGCGGCGGGCACAGTGAGTGCCAGCAGGACAAGCCCGCCCAGGGTGATCGCCGGGGCGCCGACAAAGGCGACCATCAACTGCGGCATCGCGCGGTTGATGACACCCAGCGCCACATTGTAGACGAGCGAAGCCAGAACGAAGGGGGCCGCCAGCGCCAGCCCGATGCCCAGCGCCTGGCCGATCCGGCCAACCCCCCAGGCTGTCAGATCGCCGGCCACCGGAAACGTGCCGGCCGGCAGCACCTCGTAGGAGCGGATCAGCGCGGCGACGACCTGCACATGCAGACCCGCCGTGCAGGCCAGCGCCAGCCCCGCCGTCACCATCACATGGCCCATGGCCGCCATCGGCTCGCCCGCACTGCCGCCGAAGAGTTGCGACAACGAGGTCGATTGCGCCGCGATGGTGCCGGCATAGGCCAGCACGACCAGCATCAGCCGGGCAACCGCGCCCAGCGCCAGCCCGGCCACCGGTTCGGTGGCAAAGAGATGCCAGGGCACGGCATCCGCTGGCATTGCCGGTGGCAGGCTGCCGGCCACCGCCGGATAAAGGATGGCGGTCAGCCCCAGCGCCAGGCCAAGCCGGACCCGCATCGGCACCGTCGCCTCGCCGAAGGCAGGCAGCAGCGCCACCGCCGCGCCGATCCGCAGGAACACCGCCACCGCGCCCCACAGCGCGTCGCCGGCCTGGGCGGCCAGATCGGCCAGCAGCGGCGTCATGCGGCCTTGCCGTCGGCGACCATCCGGCTTTCGGCCGCGACAAGGCCGACCAGCACGGGCCGCGCATGGGTGGCGACCTCTTCGAAGGACAGCACCGGATTTGCGATGCCCTTCGCCGCCAGCACCCGGTGCAGGAAACGCCGGCGCCGGCCTGCGGTGACGATCGCGGCATAATCGCCGGCCTCGCCGGCCCGGGCGATCTTTTCGGCCACCCCGGCGGCCAGCGCGTTGAACAAATCGGGGGGCAGGGCGACATCGGCGCCGGGGCCGTCGGCGACCTCATGCGCGGCAAAGATCTCCTCCCAACCCGGCGCCAGCTGGATCAGCGGCAAGCCGCCATCGGCGCGGCGCAGCCCGGCCACCAGCTGGAAGCCAAGCCGCCGGCGCACCTGCTCGCACAGATCCTCGGGGTGCGGCGCCACCGGCCGCAATTCGGCGATGGTCTCGAGGATCAGGCCCAGATTGCGGATCGAGACCTGTTCGGCCAGCAACAGCCGCAGCACGGCCAGCAGCACATCGACCGGCACCTTGTCGGGGATCAGTTCGTCGAGCATCCGGCGGTTCGCCTCGGCCCGGGACGAATCGCTCAGCGCCGTCAGTTCGTCGAGCAGCCGGCGCAGCGCCTTCAGTGTCATCAGCCGGTCGAGATTGCGCTTGATGATCTCCAGCAGATGGGTTGCCAGCACCTCGGCCGCGGTGACCACGGTCTGGCCCGACAGCGCCGCCTCGTCCTGGCGGTCGGCGGGAATCCAGCGCGCCGGCGCGCCATAGACGGGTTCGGAAACGTCCTCGCCCGGCGGTGCCTCATCGGCGTCGGTTTGCAGCAGCATCAGCGCGGCTTCGGGGCGCAGCCGGTCGCGCCCCTGTTCGACGCCATGAACCCGGATCACATAGGTCCCCGGCGGCAGCGCGGCGCTGTCGGTCAGGCGGATTTCGGGCAGGATCAGCCCGAAAGTCTCGGCGATATGGGTGCGCATCGAGACGATCCGGGCATCGAGCCCGGTTGCCGGGTCCATCGCCATCGCCACCAGATCGGCGGCAAATTCGACATGGATTTCGTCAAGGTCGAGGATATCGCCGATCCGCCGCTCGACGGGTTCGGGGGCCTCCTCCGCCCTGCGGGCGATGTCGGCCTTTTCGGCCTGCGCGGCGCGGCCGGCGACCCACCAGGCGGCCGCGCCAAGCCCCAGGGCCGCGGCGATGAACGGGCCGAAGGGCAGCCCGGGCACCAGCGCGAACAGGGCCAGCAACAGCGCCACCGTGGCCAATGCGGCCGGATGCCGGCCCAGCTGGCTGAACATCGCGATGTCCGTGGCGCCGGTGGCACCCCCGCGGGCCAGGAGCAGCGCCGAGGCGATCGAGATGATGACGGCGGGGATCTGGCTGACCAGCCCGTCGCCGACGGTCAGGATCGCATAGGTCTCGAATGCCCGGCCCAGCGGCATGTCGTGCAGCACGGTGCCGATCACCAGCCCCATCACCAGGTTGAGCAGCGTGATCAGAAGCCCCGCCACCGCATCGCCCTTGACGAATTTGGAGGCCCCGTCGAGCGACCCGAAGAATGTCGTCTCGGCCTGTTCGGTTTCGCGCCGTGCCTTGGCCTCGGCGTGGTCGATGGCGCCTGCGGCCATGTCCGAATCGATCGCCAGCTGCTTGCCGGGCATGCCGTCGAGGGCAAAGCGCGCGCCCACCTCGGCCATGCGCGCCGCGCCGCGGGTAATGACGATGAAATTGACGATCAGCAGGACGCCAAAGACGACCAGCCCCAGAAACACCGAGCCGCCCATGATGAAATCGGCAAAGCCCTCGATCACCCCGCCGGCGGCGCCGGTCCCGGTATGGCCCTGGCCGATGATCAGCTTGGTCGAGGACACGTTGAGCGACAGCCGCAACATCAGCGAGGCCAGCAGAACGGTCGGAAAGGCCGAGAAATCGAGCGGCCGCTCGACGAACAGGGTGACCGTGAAGATCAGGATCGCCAGGCCGAAGGAGGCGGCCAGCCCGATGTCGAGCACCATGGGCGGCATCGGCAGGATCATCATCACGATCACCGCCATCAGCGCGAGCGCCAGCAGCACCGTGGGACGGAACAGCGCCGCCGGGGTCAGTTGAGCGGGCATTCTACGGCGCCCCCAGCAGCGGCCGCCCGCCCAGCCCGGCCGCGGCCGGCATCAGCGATCCGGGGCTGGCCGGGGCAGCGGCCTCGGCCGATGCGATCAGCAGCGGAAACCGGTTGGGGCGCGGCGTGCGGCCCCGATCGGTGGCGACGCGCGCCGGCGGCGCGGCTACTGCGGTGGCAGGCACCGGGGTGTCTGCGGGCGGGTCGAGCCCGGCGAGAATGCGCGTGAAACGGGCCCGATAGCGGGCCGCATGCTGCGGCGTGCGCGAGTGATAGGCGGCCGCCGCTTCGTGCCAGTCGCCGGTTTCCGCGAACAGATCGCGCAGGAATCGCGCCGCGTAGGCGGCATTCGTATCGGGGTCGATCATCGCGTCGAGCGAGGCAAAGGCCGCGCCGTGCCAGCGATAATTGACCTGAAAGCACCCCAGATCGAAGCTTGTCGTGCCGCGCGCGAGGGCGGCGCGGGCATGGCCGAGGGCGGCCTCGCGGGTGGCAAACCAGGCGCCTTGCCCGGCCACATTGACGGTCCAGGGCCAGGGCGCAAAGCGATCCTGCTGCGTCCGCCCGGTTTCGGTCAGCGCAAGGGCGCGCAACACCGCCAGCGGCACGCCGGTCGAACGGGCCGCCCGCGTCGCGGCGGCCTCGCACAGATCGGCGCTGGCCGCGGCCGGCGGCGCGAGCAGGATCAGGAGGAGGGCAAACCACCGCGCAGCTCCACGCTTTGGCCGGCGGCGGTGAAGGGGATCGTTGCGATGCATCGGGCCTGCAGTTCTTGCGGGTCTTGGTGCATCCTGCACCGGCACGGGTTGCGATTCCGTCAACCGGCGGGCGGCGGACAACGGGCACGATCAGTGATCGTTGGTATCAGTTCGTGGCCGGCGTCCCGGGCGCGGCTTCGGGCACCGGATAGGCATCGAGCAGCGCGCGCAGGCTGGCGCGCGCGGCCGCACTCTGCGACAGGAGCGCCCGGCTGCCGATCAGGCTTGGCGGGGCGTCGGTGACGGCCGCAGCCGGGGCGGCGGCGGCAAGGGCGGCGCGCTGCGGCGCCTCGCCCAGGGCGCGGACGGTCTCCCAGTCGCCGGCCTGCCAGGCAACATCGGCGCGAAGCCCGGCATTGGCCGCGGGCGACAGGGCAGCGAGCGCGGCCTCGGCCTCGCCCCTGCGGGCCAGCGCGCGGGCCCGCAACGCCTCGGTCCTTGCACCTTCGATCCGGTCGAGCTCTGCCAGCGCCGCATCGGGGTCGTCCATCGCCAGATGGATCTCGGCGCGCAGCAGCCGGTCTTCGGGCGCGGCGGTGCGGCCCTGCAGGTCGAGCAACGCAAGCGCCGGGTCCGGCAGCCCGGCGCCGGCCAGCCTTTGGGCCAGCGCACGCGCCGTGGCGGGTGGCAGGGTGGCGGCATCGATGCGCTCGCGGTGCCGGAAATAGCTGCGCGCCAGCACCGGGTCGCTTGCCCGGGTGGCAAGCGCGCGGACCAGCGCGGCCAGCATGTCGGGCGGCGCGGTGCCGTCGCGGCCGGCCCGCGCCAGCGCGTCGAGCGCCCCGGCCGGGTCGCCATTGGCCGCACGGGCGCGCAGTTCGGCCGCCTTCAGCCGGGTGGACAGCGCCTCGGCCCGCAGCTCGAAGGCCCGCGCTGCGGCCAGGTCGATCAGGTCGTTCGGCACGGCTGCCCCCTCGTCGCTCAGTTTTTCCAGCAGCATGGCCAGCGCCTCGGCGGCTTCGGGGGACGTACCCCGCGCCACCGTCTCCAGCGCCGCCCGGCCGGCGGCCTCGGACCCGGCCGCGAGGTCGATGCGGGCGCCCGCCAGCGCGGCGCGCGGTTGCGGATCGCCCGGGGCCCGGGTCGTGGCCCGCCGGATCACCCCGGCCAGCTCGGCATCGCCATGGTCGAGCAGCCTTTCCGCCAGATAGGGCCCCAGATGGTGGCGCAGATGATCGGGCAGGGCGGTGAATGCCTGCGCCAGATCGGCCCGGCGCACCGGCGCCCCCGGGGCCAGCCGGGGCCGCGCCAGCGCCGCCCACAGCGCGACCGGCCCCGGACAGTCGAGGAACCGCCCGACCGGGTTGCCGGGCGGGGCCGTGCCGGTGTCGACAATGGTGGCGAGCGTCTGCAGATAGGGGGCTTCGGGGCTTGCAGCCGCAAGCCGGGTGACCACCAGATCCGCTTCGCGGCCAAAGCCCAGATGGATGTAGAGCCGGGCGAGATCCGTCGCGGCCCGCGGATCGATCCGGTCGAACTCGCCGATCAGCGCGCGCCGCCGCGCGCCGATCTGAAACGCGACCGGGTCCGAATTGCCCCATTCGGCAACGTCGAACTGGTCGCGCGCCGGGCAGCCCGCCGCCGCGTCGGGCCGGCGCGGTGCCTGATCCTGATCGACGGCGGTGTCGGCCAGAATCCCGATCCGCGCGGCCAGGGTATCGGCATCGGGTGCGGTTCCCGGGGCGCCGGCATCCGGGCGCTGCGCAAGGTTCGGACGTGCCCGCGCGGGCGGCAGATCGGGGGTGCCCTGCAACAGCCCCTGGCTGGCGGCGCGGCTGATCTCCTCCAGCACCGCGGCCTGGGCATCGGCGACCCGGGCAGCCCGCGCCAGCAGGTCGCCCGCATCCGTGGGTGCCGCGCCCGGGGGCGTGCGGGGCAGCACCGCGGGCAGCGCCGCGGGCAGCGTGTCATCGGCTGGCAACGCCGCGCTGCCCGGCGCCGGCCCGGCTTCACCCGTTGCCAGCTGGGTATCGGGCGGCGAAGCGCCATCATGGATGTCGATGACCAGCCAGCTGCCATTGTGGATGAAGCTGGTGGCATGGCACATGCAGGCAAGGTCGAGTTGCACCGATCTTCCGTCGGGCGCGGCGGACAGGCCGGCCAGGCGGTCGCGCCCGATGCGCTGCCAGATGGCGCTGGTGTCGAACCGGCTTGGCGCGGCCAGCGTGATCCGATAGCCAGCATCGGTGCGGTCCAGTGTCCAGTCGCGCGGCCGTGCGAACTGGAACACCACCCGGGTGAACCCATCATGCGCCCCGGTGCGCACCGGCACCGGCGTGCCGGGCGGGGTCTGCGCCAGGGCGCCCGGCGCGGTGGCCAGCGCCAGCAGAATGGCAAGAAGCGCCCTCATGCCGAGCCCCGCTTGAGGTCCTTCAGCGCGTCCTCGAGCGCGGCGAAATCGGGGCGCAACGGGCCCGGCGTGTTCTGGCGGCCGACCTCGATGCAGATATTGGTCGGGTGATTGTGCAGATTCGCGATCAGCACCTCGCGGATCAGGTTGTAGAAATTCTGGTCCTCCTCGACGATGCTTTGCAGCTTGGCGGCGAACGGGCCGACGAGCCCATAGGCCAGGAACACACCCAGAAAGGTGCCAACCAGCGCCGAGCCGATCATCTTGCCCAGGATTTCCGGCGGCTGGTCGATCGAGCCCATCGTCTTGATCACCCCCAGCACCGCCGCGACGATCCCCAGCGCCGGCAGACCGTCGGCCATGTTGCGCAGCAGATGGCTGGAATGGAGCGCGTGTTTCAGGTGCTTTTCCATCCGCTTGTCGAGCACTTCCTCGACCTGCATCGGGTCGTTGTAGTTCATCGAGGCCGAGCGCATGGTGTCGCAGACCAGCGCCACCGCCTCGCGGTCGGCGGCGATCTTGGGATAGCGGGCGAAGACGGCGGAATTGGCCGGATCCTCGATATGTTCCTCAAGCGCGACGGCGTTCTGACGGCCCAGCCGGATCAGTTCGAACATCAGGCACAAGAGGTCGTGGTAATCCTGGCGATGCCATTTCGCGCCCCGGAACACCCGCGCCAGATCGACGAGGGTCGCCTTGACGGCGCTGCCATCGGCCGAGATCAGGAACGCACCGACCGCCGCGCCGGCGATGATCATCATCTCGAAGGGCAGGGCCTTGATGATGATATCGAGATGCCCGCCGGCCAGCAGGAAGCCGCCGAAAACCATGACAAAGACACAGATGATCCCGAGGATCCCGAACATGGCGCCCCAACCGATTCCCGCCACGCCGCAAGGTGGCGGCCGTGTCGGCAGCCTGTCCGATCCAGGTTAACAAAGGCTGTTTTGCGGGCGGGCGAAGCGGCCGAAACCGGCAGTCGCGCGGGCTATTGCCGCGGCGCGCCGGCGTTGCGACCGGCCAGGATCGCGCTCAGCGCGAAGGCGGTGTCGGGATCGAGCCCGTCGAACACCGCGGCTGCGGCCTCGGGCCGCATGCGGCCGAGAAACCCGGCCGCGAATTCCGGCGCCATGGCGGTGAACAGCTCGGCCGCCTGTTTGGGTTTCATGTTCTCATAGACCGCGGTCAGCCGGGCGACATCCTCTTCGGCCGCCGAATCGGCCATCTGGATGGTCTGGCGCAGCGCCGCCTCGGCCGCTTCAAGCTCGCCGATCCGGGTCTCGGCGGCGGCCTCGGCCAGGCGCAGCGCCTGCATCCGATTCGCGATCGCGGCCTCGCGCGCGTCGAGTTGTTGCGCGCGCGCCTCGATCTCGGCAAGCAGCGCGTCGATGTCGGGGGGCTGGGCGCAACTCTCCGCCGCGCCCTCGGCCGTGCGCGCGTCGGAATCGCGCGCCAGCGCGATATCCGCGCCAGCAAGCCGCACCGCCCCGGCAGCCAGAAGCAGCGCCGCGATCAGCGGCAGGGCGCGGACGCGGCGCCTCATCCGGGGCCGGGGGCCGATCGGCCGGTATCGTCCCCGGGGGCGGCCCGGCGCGGCGCGCTCTTGCGCGGTGCTGCCTTCTTGGCCGCCGCGGTTCGGGTGGTGCCGCTGCGGCGGCCGGCGGCAGGCGCGGCAGGCGGGGCTTCGGGCAGATCGTTCAGCGCGGCCATCAACAGTTCCAGCCGGCGGATCGCGCGCTCTGCCTCGCCGGTGCGATCGGCCAGGGTGTCCGCCGCCGCCCGGGCGCCGCTGCGGGTCTGTTCGAGCGCCCGGGTCAGATCGCCGACCTGGGCCGACAGCGCCGCGATCGCCGCGCCAAGCCCGTCATCGAGCCGGTTCAGCCGCCGCAGCCGATTCGCAAGGACGAAACAGTAGAAGGCCGCCGTGGCCGCGGCGAGAAAGATCAGGATGTCGGCTACCAGGGTCATGCACGCTCTCCGTTTCAGTCCAGCACGAATTCGGCGATCAGCAGATCGTTGACCCGCCCGGGCCCGGCGACCACCTGCACCCGGCGCAGCATCTGGGCGCGCAACTCGACCAGCGCGGCCGGGTCGCCGAGCACATCCAGATCGACCGCCCGCAGATAGCTGTTGAGGACATCGACGATGCGCGGGCGCAGCGCGGTGACCTCGTCGCGATAGGTCTCCGGCACCTCGATCGCGGCAGCAAAGCGCAGATGGGTCGTCCGGCCGGGCGGGCCAAGACTGACGATCATGCGTTCGATCGGGACGAATTCGGGGGCTTCGCTGGCGGTATGCGGGGCGGCGTCATGCCCGTCGCCGGTATCGGCCCCGCCCAGATAGGCCAGCGCAAAGCCGCCCGCGCCGAACAGCACCGACGCCACCAGGGACAGGATCAACAACCGGCCCTGGCCGCCCTTGCCGGCCGGCTGCTCGGCGGTTTCGCTGGTGACGTCGCTTGCCATCATCGCCTCCCGTTTCGGGATCGCTCTAACCGGTTTCGGCTAACCGAATGTTAAATGCGGCTGGGGCAAGGTCGGGCTTCCGGGCCGGCAGGACGCCGCCCGTCAGCAAGGGGATCGCCCGTGCCGTCATTCGCCGCGTTCTGGTCCGCGTTGAGCCTGCAGCGCCGCCTGATGCTGATCGGCGGGATTGCCGGGCTGGTAACCGTGCTGGTGATCCTGTCGCGGGTTGTCGCCGCACCGTCGATGTCGCTGCTTTATGCCGGGCTCGAACCGGCCGCTGCGGGCGATGTGATCGCCGCGCTCGAGGCCCGCGGTGTCACCCATGAGGTGCGGGGCGGCGCGATCTATGTCGCCGCGCCCGACCGCGACGCGCTGCGCATGGCGCTCGCCGCCGAGGGGCTGCCGGCGAATGGTGGCGCGGGCTACGAACTGCTCGACGGGCTGTCGGGTTTCGGCACCACCGCGCAGATGTTCGACGCCGCCTATTGGCGCGCGAAAGAGGGCGAACTGGCGCGCACCATCACCGCCGCGCCGGCGCTGCGCGCGGCCCGGGTGCATCTGGCCAACCCGGTGGCGCGCCCGTTCGCGCAATCGGCGGCACCTTCGGCATCGGTCACGGTGACCGGTGCCGGCGGCCCGGTCAGCCCGCAAATGGCCGAGGCCGTGCGTTATCTCGTCGCCTCGGCGGTCGCCGGGCTGTCGGCGGAGGATGTTCGCGTGATCGACACCGAGGCCGGGCTGGTCCGCGCGCCCGATGACGGGCCGGCCGGGCTTGCCCGCGCCGACGACCAGGCCGCGCGGCTCAAGCGCAATGTCGAACGTCTGCTCGAGGCGCATCTCGGCCCGGGCCGGGCGGTGGTCGAGGTCAGCGTCGAAACGGTTACCGAGGTCGAGACACTGGTCGAGCGCCGCTTCGATCCCGACAGCCGGGTGGCGATTTCCACCGATACCGAGGAACGCTCGGTCGCCGAGCGCAATGACGGTCCCGATCCGGTCACCGTGGCCAGCAATTTGCCAGACGGGGCCGGCGCGGGCGGCGGCGCGTCTTCGCGACAGGATGCCGAAAGCCGCGAACGGGTCAACTACGAGGTGTCGGAGTCCCAGCGCGAAATCCACCGCGCCCCGGGCGCGGTCAAGCGCCTCAGCGTCGCCGTGCTGATCGATACGCTGCGCGGCGAAGGCGCCGATGGCGCGCCCGAAACCCGCCCCCGGTCGGACGCCGAACGCGCCGCGCTGACCGCGCTGGTGCGCTCGGCGGTCGGCTTCGACGAGGCGCGGGGCGATGTGGTGACGCTGCAGGAATTGCCGTTCCAGCCAATGGTCGCTGCGGGCAGCGAACCGTCGCGGCCGGGTCTTTTCGCGGGCCTTGGCCTTGACCTCATGCGGCTGATCCAGCTTGGCGTGCTGGCGCTGGTGGCGCTGGCGGTGCTAGCGCTGCTGCTGGCGCTGCTGGCGCTGCTGGGGCTGCTGGTACTGCTGCTGGTGCTGGTGGTGCTGCTGGCGCTGGCGCTGGTGCTGGCGCCGCTGGTGCTGTTGCTGGTGCTGGTTGTGCTGCTGGTGCTGGTTGTGCTGCTGGTGCTGGGGCAACTGGTGATGGGACTGCATGTTTTGCTGCTGGCGCTAAT
>DNSZ01000279.1 GCA_003500165.1 Paracoccaceae bacterium
ACGGGTTCGACCTGCCGGGCAAAGTTCGAGATCATCAGCACCGGCTTGCGCCAGCCCAGCGACCGGCAGCGGTCGCCGATCGGCGGGGCGTTCACGACGATCGCGTCGCTGCTGCGCATGTTGTCCAGATGGCGCGGGAAATCGCCCAGCCGGGTCAGCTTCACGGCGGCGGGATAATCGGGGACAAGGCGCGCGGCGCGCGGTTGCCAGGCGACGATGGCATGGGGCTGCCAGGACCGGCACAGCCGGGCGACGCGACCGTTCAGCAGATAGCCGGTCACCGACAGATACCGATAGTTGTTGCGGATCACCGGGCCCAGCGCGGCGATCTCGGCGTCCCAGCTGCGGCCCGGCCGGATGACGAAACGCTGCGTCACCCCACGCTCGGAAAAGGCGCGGGCAAGGTTGACGAAAAACCGCTCGGCCCCGCCTTCCTTGCCGAAATGCATCTGCAGGACGCGCAGCGTTTCGCTCACAAACCGGTCCCCCTTGCCCGGTGCCAGGCCAGCGCGACGCGATAGCGCAGCTGGCACAGCCAGCCATGCAGCGCCCGCCGCGGATCGCGGCGGCGCGCCCCGCGGGTCGCCTCGCGGCGGTGCTGTCCCACCGTGCCCAGGGCCGCCCGTTGATCGCCCATCGCGATCGGTGCGGGCAGCGTCAGCGCCACCCGCAACCCGGTTTCCCAGAAGAATTTCTGGTCCTCGTCCACCGGGCGGAAGAACGGGATCGCCCGGTCGGCAAGCCGGGCCGCGGCTGCCCGGGTCAGCCCATAGCCCAGCAGGGTCGTGGGCACCCGATAGGGGATCACAAGCTCGGTGGCGCCGACCAGCGGTCTGCGCCGAACCGTGCGCGGTGTAGGGTCGAGGCTGAACAGCTTCACCATATCCCAATCGTCGCAATCGGCCGACAGGGCGGCCAGGATGGCGGCCAGATCGCCGGTGACCGCGACATCGTCCTCGAACACGAAACCGCCCGGCGCCCGACCGCCGGCGATCCGCCGCCAGGCCGCGATATGGCCCAGATAGCAGCCGATCTCCGCCGGCACCAGCGGGTGTCGCGCACGCCGCCGATTGGCGACTGCGTCATAGACCCGGGCGATGTCGGCCTCGGACAGGGCGCGGCCATCGACGCCGGCCACCCGTTCGAAACCGACGCCGGCGCCGTCCAGCGCCGCCGCAGCAGCCGCCAGGCGCCGCGTGTCGGCGGCAAGGTTAAGGACATAGGCCGGCCACATCGCTTTGCCTGCCGCTCGGGAGCAGCTTCGACCATCTCCGAAACCGGGCCGGCCCGCAACCGGGCGGCCTGCGCCATCAGCCTTGTGCCACCGGCCATGCAAGGTGACCGTTATCCGCTGGCCGGCGCCGCCGCCAGCACGGCATCGGCCAGAAGGCCGGCGCCGTGGCGCACCGGATCGGTGACCGGCAGCCCGGTCGCCGCGGCGGCCTCGGCGATCGCCCGATCCGCCGCATCGGCGTCGAGCGCGCGGGTGTTGAGCGCAATCCCGGTCACGCGGGCCGCTGGCAGCGCGCCTGCGGCACCCGCCAGCGCCTCGTAAAGCGCGATCACATCGGCCAGCGGCGGCACCCTGATATGCTCCATCGTGTCGAGATGGACCATGCCCGCGCGGTGACACAGGATCATCTGGTTCGCGCAACTGCCGCGCAGCAGCGGCAGGGTCGCGGTGCTGCCCGGATGCAGGAGCGAGCCCTGCCCCTCGACGATCTGGATCGCATGCTGGCCGGTTGCCATCACCATCCGCTCCACCGCGCCGCTTGCGTGGTCGACGCGAAAGGCATCGAGCGGTATGCCATCCCCGGTGATCGTCACGCCGATCTGCCCGGTCGCCAGGAACACCGCATCCGCGCCGCAATCGCGCAGACTGCGCCACAGTTCGAGCCCCGCGGTCATCTTGCCGATCGCCATGTCGGTGCCGACCATCAGCACCCGCGCATTGCCCAAATCGGCGGCCCGCGCCGTTGCGATGGCCGGCAGGTCGCCCTGCGGCGTGCGGATGTCCCAGACCCATTGCCCCGGCGCCAGCCGGCCCGCGAACACCGGCGCCAGCGCGTCGTGCAGCCCGTTGACGATGGATAGGCCGCCTGTCACCGCGCGGTCGAGCATCGCATGCCAGTCGGGCGGCAGCCGCCCGCCCGACGGCGCGGTGCCCAGCACCAGCACCTGGGCGCCCCGCGCGATCGCGTCGTCGAGCGTGGCCACCACCGGGATGTCATGCCCGACGCCAAAGAATTCGCCCGCGCTGCGGCCCGCCGCCCGGCTGTCGATCACCGCCACCACGGGGTTGGCGCCATAGCGGATCACGCCTTCGGTCATCTTGGCGTTGAGAAGGCCCAGCGTCGCCTCGGCGAACAGCGCGATCTTCAGATCGGGGTCAAGCATGCGGGGCGCCCCCATGGCCCGGCACCTCGCGGGGCAGCACGCGGCCGTCTTGGAACGGCGCCCCCTTGGCGGGGTCCGGATCGAGATTGAGATGCGAATCGAGATCGATATGGTCGAACAGCTCCGACAGCGCCGCACCCGCCGCGATGGCCACCGAAGACTCGCCCATGCAGCCGATCATCGTCTTCAGCCCATGCGCGCGGGCGGTGGCGACGATGCGCAGCGCCTCGGTGATGCCGCCGCATTTCATCAGCTTCAGGTTCACCCCGTCGACGCAATCGGCAAAGCCCGGGATGTCGCCCGACACCCGACAGCTTTCATCGACATAGATCGGCAGCCGCCGGTTGCGGTAAAGCTCGGGCAACTGATCCTCCGCGCCCCGCACCAGCGGTTGTTCGACATATTCGGCGCCGCGCGCGGCCAGCCAGCCCATCATGTGGCTTGCATCGGCCAGCGACCAGCCGCCATTGGCATCGACCCGCAGGGCGACATCGGCCCCGGCCACGGCCTCGGTCACCGCGGCGAACATCGCCTTGTCCGCCTCGATCCCCGCGGGCGCGCCCAGCTTGATCTTCAGCGCCCGCGCGCCGCGGTCGAGCAACAGCGGCACCCGCTCGCGCACCACGTCGGGCGGGTTGATCCCGATGGTCAGCGAGGTTGGCACCGCGCGGCGGCCGAACCCCAGCAGCCGATAGAGCGGCAGCCCAGCCTGTTTCGCGCGCAGATCCCACAGCGCCATGTCGAGGGCGGCCAGCGCGCAGGGCGCGACCCCGGCGGCATCGGCCTCCGCCCAGATGCGGTGGATCGAGGGCTCGGCCAGCCCGTCGCCCGCGAAGTCGCGCAGCATGGTTTCGCCCGCCGCGGGGCTGTCCGCCCCCTCGATGGGGCCTGGCGCCATCTCGCCCCAGCCGGTATGGGTGCCATCGCTGGCGCTGACGAACAGATTGTCCGAGCCGGTGATCTCCCCGCGGCTGATCCGCAGCGGAAAGCGCTTCTTCAGATGGAGCGTGCGAAAGCCCAGTTCGATCATGGCGCCATCCGCTGTTGCACGCCGGTCAGAAGCGCGCTCAGCGCCGGTCCCAAAGCGTCCGAGATGTAGCCGCCTTCCTGCACCAGAACAAGCGGCCGGCCGGCGGCGGCGATCGCCGCGCCGATCCGGGCAAAGCCCGGCGTGGTCAGGCCGAGCCCCCGGAACGGGTCGTCGACATGCGCGTCAAGCCCCGTGGCAACGACGACGACATCGGCGGCAAAGGCATCGATCCGGCGCAGACCGGCGGCAAGCGTGTCAAGATAGGGGTCGTCGCCGGTGCCGCGCGGCAGCGGCAGGTTCAGGTTCGCGCCCTGCCCCGCGCCCTGCCCGCGCTCCTGCGCATGGCCCCAGAAGAAGGGATAGAACCGTGCCGGATCGGCATGGATCGACACCGTCAGAACGTCGCCGCGGGCATAGAACATGCCCTGGGTGCCGTTGCCGTGATGCACGTCGATATCGAGGATCGCGGGCCGCAGCCCGGCCTGCCGCAGCCGTTCGGCGGCAATGCCTGCATTGTTGAGGAAACAGAACCCGCCGGCGAGATCGGCAAAGGCATGGTGGCCCGGCGGGCGGCACAGCGCATAGGCCGCGCGCGCCCCGCCCGCCACCGCATCGGCCGCGGCGATGGCCGATTGCGCCGACCAATAGGCCGCGTCCCAGGTCCCCGCCCCGATCGGACAGGCGGTGTCGGCCTGGTGCCAGCCGGCCTGGCCGGTGGCCGAGGCCGGGTAACCATCGGCGCGGCTTGCCGGGTGGATGTTGGGGATGACCTCGGGGCCCGCCCCCTCGATCCGCGACCAGCGGGCATGGATGCGCCGCAGGAAGTCGATATATTCGGCCGTGTGCAGCGCCGCGATCGGGCCAAGGCCCGCATCGGGCGGGGTGGCGAAGCGGGCGCCGGCCGCCCTGGCCGCCGCCAGCAGGATGTCGATGCGCCCCGGCACTTCGGGGTTGGGCAGCACCGCGCCATTGGCCATGAAATGGCGCGGATCGTGGCCGCGCTGCCGGTCGTCTAGGAACGCCTTCATGCTGTCTCGAAGAGGTCGGTGAATACGGGAGGGTCGAGGACCAGCATCGTCTCTCCGCCGGCCGGCCGGAATCCCAGCCGGTCGTAAAAGGCCCGGCCGCCGGTGTTGTCGTCATGGACGTCAAGCCGCAGATAGCCCGCGTGCCACCGCCGCGCGCCTTCGCCGGCGCAGGCAACGAGCAGGCGGCGGCCAAGCCCGGTGCCGCGCGCCGCCGGCGCGACCCACAGATCGTTGACAAAGACGCCCGCGCAGCCCCGGAAGCTGGAGAAGACGGGCGACAGGATGGCCGCGCCCGCCACGGCGCCGTTCTCGCGCGCGATCACGCCGCATCCGGCCGCCGAAGGGCCGGTGCAGGCCGCCGTCAGCGCCGCGACCGTGGTGCCGCACGTCCCGCCAAGCTCCCCGGCCAGATGCGCCAGCGCCGCGTGCAGATCGGCCATGTCCCCCGGCCCCGCCACCCCGATCGCCACACCGCCCATCAGAACGCCACCTGGTCGGCGCCCTTCAGCCCCAGCATCGCGCGCGCCTCGGCCGGGCTGGCGACGCGGCGCCCCAGCGCCTCGACGATCTCGCGAATGCGCGCCACCTGCTCGGCGTTCGACCGGGCGAGGACGCCCTTGTCGATATAGAGGTTGTCCTCCAGCCCGACGCGCACATGGCCCCCCATCGCGGCGGCCATGCTTGCCATCGGCAGTTGCGCCCGCCCCGCGGCCAGCACCGAGAACATGTAGTCCTCGCCGAAATACCGATCCGCCAGCCGCTTCATATGGGTCAGGTTCTCAGGCTCGGCGGCCATGCCGCCCAACACGCCGAAGACGAATTGCAGGAACAAGGGCGGGGCGACCAGCCCGCGATCGAGAAAATGCCGCAGCATGGTCAGATGCCCGCTGTCGTAGCATTCGAACTCGAAGCGGGCGCCGCGTTTTTCGCCCATTTCCGCGAGCACATGGGCGATGTCGCGCGGCGTGTTCTTGAACACCAGATCGTCCGAGCCGCGCAGAAACGGCTCTTCCCAGTCGAATTGCCAATCGGTCCAGCGATCGGCCATCGGATAGAGCGCGAAGTTCATCGTTCCCATGTTGAGCGAGCACATCTCGGGCGCGGCCCGCATCGGCCCGGCGAGACGGGTTTCGAGCGCCATCACCGCGCTGCCGCCGGTGGACAGGTTCAGAACGGCGTCGCAGCGCCGCGCGATATCGGGCAGGATCGCCATGAAATGATCGGGCTCGGCCGACGGGCGGCCATCGACCGGATCGCGCGGATGCAGATGCAGGATCGCCGCGCCCGCCCGCGCAGCATCCACCGCCTGATCGGCGATATCCTGCGGCCGCCAGGGCAGATAGGGCGACATGCTGGGCGTGTGGATCGAGCCGGTGACCGCGCAGGTGATCAGGATCGGCGCCATCGCCTAGCCCAGCCCGTGCCGGGCGGCGAACCGGTCGAGCGTCTCGGTGAGCTTGTCGATGATCTCGCCTGCCTGCGCCTCGGTCGTGATCAGGGGCGGCGCGACCAGGAAATGATCGCCATTATGCCCGCCCCGCGTGCGGCGGGCATAGACGATCAGCCCGTTCTGATAGGCGGTCTCGGTCAGCCCGTCATAGGCGCCGATCTCCGCCGGCAAGGGCGCCATCGTCTGCCGGTCCGCGACCAGTTCGAAGGCCAGCAACAGCCCGGTGCCGCGCACATCCCCGATGAACGGATAGCGCTGCATCAGCGCCTGCATCCGGGTTTTCAGATAAAAGCCCACTTCGCGCGCGTTGGCGATCAGGCCCTCGGCCTCGATCTCTTCGATCACCGCGATCCCCGCGGCACAGGCCAGCGGGTTGCCGGCATAGGTGAACCCATGCGGAAAGCCGCCCGCCGCCATCACCGCGTCCACCATATCCGTGCGCGCGATCACCGCGCCCAAGGGCACATAGCCGCCGCCAAACCCCTTCGACAGAACGATCAGATCGGGGCTGACCCCCCACAGATCGCCGGCCAGAAACGCCCCGCAGCGCCCGCCGCCCGAGATCACCTCGTCATGGATCAGCAGAATGCCATGCCGGTCGCAGATCGCGCGCACCGCCGCCATATAGCCCGCAGGCGGCACCAGCGCCCCGGTCGAGGCGCCGCCCACGGGTTCGATCAGAAAGGCCAGCACCGTCTCGGGGCCTTCGGCGAATATGCTCTCTTCCAGCATCCGGGCATAGTGCTGCCCGGTGGCCGGGTCGCCCGCATCGAGCCCGTCGAGATAGGCGCGCGGTGCCGCCACCTTGGGCATTTCCACCATCATCGGCGCCCAGGGCGCGGTCATCGGCGCATAGCCGGTGACCGCGAGCGCCCCCAGCGTGCAGCCGTGATAGGCGGGAAAGCGCGAGATCACCTTCCAGCGCTGCGCCTGGCCCGACGCCAGCGCATGGCTGCGGGCGAATTTGAGCGCCGTTTCGACCGCCTCGGACCCGCCCGAGGTAAAGAACACCCGGTCAAGCCCCGGCGGCGTGCGCGCGGCCGTCATCTCGGCCAGCCGCTCGGCCGGTTCGGTCTCGAAATGCAGCCGCATGCCATAGGTCGCCTGGTCCATCTGCCGACGCATGGCGTCGAGCACGCGCGGGTTGGAATGGCCGATATTGCACACCATCGCGCCCGACGACCCGTCGATATAGCGCTTGCCGGCACGGTCCCAGATATGGATGCCCATCGCCCGGGCCATCACCGGGCGGCGCCGCGGCGACTGATAGAACTGGTGGCTGTGGGCTGGCGCGCTTACCACTCAGGCCACCCAGAACGCCTTTTCCAGGTCGTCGAATTCGGCGGCCGGGCCTTCGTATTTGTTGCGGCCCAGTTCCAGCACATAGACATAGTCGGCGATCCCCAGCGCATGGCGGATTTCCTGATCGACCAGCAGGATGGTCAGCCCGTCGCGCACCGCAAGGTCTTTCAGCATCACATAGACCTCTTCGGCGAGCATCTTCGACAGCCCTGCCGTGGGTTCGTCGACCAGCAGCATTTTCGGCTCGGCCATCAGGGTGCGGCCGATCTCGACCATGCGTTGCTGGCCGCCCGAGAGTTCTCCGGTGATCTGGCGGCGCTTGTCGCGCAGCACCGGGAAGCGTTCGTAATTCGCGGCGATCTTGTCGCGCACCTGGCGGCGATCGCGGCGGAAGGTCCAGCCGCCCAGTTGCAGGTTCTCCTCCACCGTCATGTCCTTGAACACGCCCGGCTGCTGCGGGATATAGGCGAGCCCGTGGCGGATTTTCCGGTGCGGCGGGATCGCGGTGATGCTGTGCCCGTCAAGCAGGATGTCGCCCTTGTTGGGTTTGAGGAACCCGAACGCGGCCTTCAGCGCGGTCGACTTGCCGACCCCATTGGCGCCCAGAATCGCGGTGATCTGGCCCTCGCGCGCGGTGATGTGCAGATCGGACAGGATGTTGAGGTCGCGATAATAGCCGACCGACAGATCCTTCATCTCCAGCACCGGGCGGGTCATTTTGCGGGCTCCTCGGCGCCCAGATAGGCCTCGATCACGGCGGGGTCGTTCTTGACCACATCGGGCGGGCCATCGGCGATCAACTCACCGAAATTGAGCACCAGAAGCCGCTGCGAAAGGGCAAAGATCGCGTCCATCTGATGCGAGATCAAGAGGATCGCCTTGCCCGCCGCATTCACCCGCCGGATATAGGCATAGATCACCTCCATCAGTTTGGGGTGCACGCCGGCGAACGGCTCGTCGAGCACGATCACATCGGGGTCGAGCATCAGCAGCCGCCCCAGTTCCAGCAGCTTCTGCTGGCCGCCCGACAGCGCGCGGGCATATTCGTTGCGCAGATGGTCGATGGTGAGGAACTCCAGCACCTCCATCGCCTGGGCGCGCAGCGCCGCCTTGCCCTGCGCGTGGCCCAGCGCCAGCGCCGGCACATAAAGGTTCTCCAGCACCGTCATGCGCCGGAACGAGCGGGTGACCTGAAAGGTCCGGCCAAGGCCGGCGCGCGCCACCTGATAGGGCTGCAACTGGTCGATCCGGTGTTCGTTCAGATAGACCGTGCCGCTTGACGGGGTAATCGCGCCGTCAAGGATGTTGGTCATCGTCGTCTTGCCCGCCCCGTTCGGGCCGAGGACACCGATCAGTTCGGGGCCCTTCACCTCGAACGTCACACCCTTCAGCGCGTGGTTGCCGCCAAAGCGCTTTTCCAGCCGGTTGACCTGCAGATGGATCATTCCGGCACCTCGGCCGCGTCGGCCCGGTGCGGGCCGCCGCCGGGGCCGGTCAGGGTGGCGGTGCGCTTTTCCACCGTTTCGGCGGCCACGCCGGCGCGGCGGAACCGGTCGATCAGCGGCGCGATCAGCCCGTTGCGAAAGAACCGCAGCGTGACCATCAGCAAGAGCCCGAAGAACACCAGCCGCCAGGTGGTCATGTCGACCTCGACGCCGCCGATGGTAAACGAGGTGCGCAACACCTCCAGCATGATCTGCAGAAAGATCGCGCCCAGTGCTGCGGCGACGAAATTCTCGATCCCGCCGATCACGGCCATCGCGACGACCAGGCTCATCTGCAGCAAGAACAGCATGTTCGGCGTGACGATCTGGACGTAATGCGCCTGCACCGCGCCCGCCGTGGCTGCCATCGCACAGGTGATGGTGAACACCACCACCTTGTAGCGCGTGGTGTTGACCCCCAGTGCCGCGGCGGCGTCCTGATCCTCGCGCAGGGCGCGGACGAACAGCCCAAAGCGCGAGCGCGCCAGCCATGTCAGGATCGCGAGGCACAGCAGCAACAGCCCGAACATCGCGTAATAGGGCGGGATCTTGTCGGTCGGCCCGAATGCCTGGCCGAACAGCGTCACGCCGTCGGGAAACAGCGGCGGCAATTCCATGCCCGCCTGACCGCGGGTGATGTCGATCTCGGCCGAGATCACGGCCTTCACGATCTCGGAAAAGCCAAGCGTGAAGAGCGCCAGATAGGCCGCGCGCAGACGCAGCACCAGGATGCCGACAAGAAACCCGGCCAGCCCGCCCATGAGCGTGCCCAGAACGATGCCGAGCCAGATCGGCATCCGCGTGACCGACACGCTGCCGTCCCAGGCGGTCATCGCCTGGCGCAGGCAATCCTGATCGAGCGTGGTCGAGGTCACGCCGATCGGGTTGACCACCACCAGCCAGTTTCCGAAGAAAGGTATCTCGCGGCACAGGCCGGTCGCCTCGCCGGTGATCCAGAAATAATGGCCGAACAGCGCCGCCGTATAGGCGCCGATCGCCATGAACGCCATGTGTCCAAAGGAAAACTGCCCGGCATAGCCCGCCAGCATCGACCAGCTTGCCGACAGGATCGCATAGAAGAACGCCGTGATCAGGACATGCATCACATAGTCGTAATTCCCGCCGGTATAGACCAGCGGGAACAGCGCAAAGAAAAGGATCAGCAGGACGCCGGCGGCGTTCGGTATCTGGCGCTGAAACTCTGGCCGCATCGCCGGCCCCCCGTCAGAACTGGCCATGGGCGCCGCCGGCAAAGCGGCGGCCGAACAGCCCGGTGGGACGCAACAGCAGCGTCAGCGTCAGCACGATCATGCCATAGGCGGGGATATAGCTGGCGGCCTTCTGGGCGTTCGGGATGCAGCCCGTCCCCGCGGCCTCGACCAGCCCGACAAGGATGCCGCCGATGAACGCGCCCGGCAGCGAACCGAGCCCGCCCAGCACCACGATGACAAAGGACCGCATGGCCGGGATCGCGCCGACCTGCGGCAGCCAGGAAAACGCCTGCACCAGAAGCGCACCGGCAAGTGCCGCGATCATCCCGCCGAGCGCAAAGGCCAGCATGTTCATCTTGTCGGGGTCGATCCCGGCAATCGCCGCCGCCTCGCGATCCTGGGCGACGGCGCGCAGCGCCCGGCCCTGCCAGGTGCGGTGCAGAAAGAACAACAGCGCCAACAGCACCAGGATACAGGTTACCGCGGCGACGAAGCGCGGGTTCGAGATGGTGACCAGATCGAAGAACTCGATGCTGCCGCGCCGCGTCTGGACGAGGGGCGCCGCCGCTTCGGCGGGCCACTCCCAGCGCGGAAAGTCGATGAAACGCTGCGCCTTCACCGGGCTCGCCCCATGCAGCGCCTGGACGAGGTATTGCAGGGTGAAGGCCAGGCCGAAGGTCGCCAGGATGCCGTATTCCACCGGCCGGTCGACGCGGCCGTGATACATCGGCGTCAGCATCAGCCGCTCGAAGGTCGCGCCGATCAGCATCGCGATGGCGCAGGCCGCGACCACCGCCGCCAGCGGGTTCAGCCCCGGAAGCCAGACCGCCGTCAGGTAATAGACCAGCATGCCGCCGATCATGTAGAACTCGCCATGGGCAAAGCTGACCACGCCGAGGATCGAGAAGATCAGCGTCAGCCCAAGCGCCATGAAACCGTAGATGATGCCGATGATCAGGCCATTGGTGATCTGGCTGGCGACAAACTCGCCGTTCGACACGCAGTTGTTCTGCGGATCGGCAAAGGCAAAGGCCGCCGCGATCAGAACCACCGCCAGCAACGTGACGCCGACGATGATCCTGCCCGTCAGCTGCGGTGTGCGCGCCCAAAGCGCGATCAGCGCAACAGGCCCCAGCGCGGCGCCGGCCATCGCGCCGACAAAGCCCGCATTGGTGGTATCGAGGTCGCGGGCGAAATAGCGCTGCCGCAACAGCAGGCTGCCGGCGATGCCCCAGGCGATCATCCAGCCGATGACGCCCCAGAAGATGCCTGGTGTTTCCAAGCGACCGCTCCCCGTGCCCGGATCGGCCCCGGGTCATGCCAGGCGGACGGCCCCGGGCTGCCCCGGGGCCGGCCGCGTCGTCACTGGTTGACGAAGACCGGATCGGCCGTCTTGTAGGCCTCGGGATAGACGATCGCCGCCTCGGTCGAGGACTGCCCCTCGACCTGGTACTGGATCATGGTGATCGCCGGGTCGGGCCACTGGTGCCACCATTCGTCGCCCTTGCCGTCCTCGCTGGGATCACGCTTCAGGCCGTAATCGAAATAGATCGTCCCCAGCGTCCCCTCGTGACGGATGTCTTCCAGCGCCATCACGATCGCATCGCCATCGGTCGACCCGGCCTCTTCGATCGCCTGGGCGAGGATGGCGATGGAATCGTAGGCTTCCATCGCATAGCTTTCGACATCCGACTTGCCGGTGCGTTCCTTGTAGACCGCGGCGAATGCCTTGCCCTTTTCGGTGAACTGGCTTTCGGGCACCCCGATCCGCTGGACAAAGGCATATTGCCCGTCCGGCACGTTCTCCCAATAGGCGCCCGATTCCAGCGCATCCTGACCGGTCTGGAACGGGATGTCGAGCGGCCCGATGCCGGCATCGGCAGCCTGCTGGGTGAAGTTGTAGGCCGCCTCGCCGGTCACCAGCGTGATGATCATGTCCGGATCCTCGGCCATGATCCGGTTGACGATGCCCGAATAGTCCTGGGTGCCGATATCGACCGAGAAGATCACCGATTCGACGCCGTTCTCGTTCAGACCCTTGGCCGTCTCCTGGCTCGCCGGAATGCCGTAATCGGTGTTCTCGGTCAGGATCGCGACCTTTTCGACCCCCGGCACGGTCAGCGCGAATTCCCAGATGATGTTCGAGGTCCAGGACGACAGCGGCGCGATGCGGAAGATGTATTTCTGCTTGTCGCCGGTGATGGTGTCGTTCCAGGTCTCGGCAAAGACGACCGGGATGCCGCGATCGTTGGCCACATCCTTCGACGCCACCCCGACCGAGCTGTGATAGCCGCCACCCACGGCCACCACGCCATCCTGGGTGATCAGCCGCTCCATGATCGCCACGGCGCGCTCGGGCAGGCCCTCGGAATCGCCGATCACCACCTCGATCCCGCAGCCCAGGACACCGCCCGCGGCGTTGATGTCTTCCTCGGCGATCAGCATCGCGTCGCGCATCGCCTCGCCGCCGACGACGGTGCCGGGCGCCGATAGCGGCGCCAGCGCGCCGATCCTGATCGGGCAGGACACGTCCTGCGCGGTGGCCGCCCCGGCAACCAGCGCAAGCGTGCTGGTGGCGACGAGCAGGAACTTTCCGGTAAGGCTGGACTTGGTCATCTGCGGGCTCTCCCTGTCCGCTGGGCCGGCCTGTGCGCCGGCGTTGTTTCGGTGCTGCGATTCGCTCGCTTGTGCGGCAAGCTTAGTGGACAGGCCGGGCGGGATGCAAACGGCCGCATCGCGGCGCCCCCGGCGGCGGGTCAGCTCAGCACCATCCAGACCACGACGGCGGCCCGCAGGGCGCCCATCCTCCGGTTGAGCGCTTGCGCGGCGGTGACCGCAAGGGCGGCAAGCGATAGCCGGCATTGGCCGGGGTGGTGGCGCGAAACCCAGACCGCGCGCCCTTCGCGGCAAAGAACGGATTGCCCGGCCCGGGGCTGTGGGCCATCGGCAACCGGATCGGAAACAGCGTGCCTTGTGCCATGCGGGGCCTCGCTGGCGCGCGGATTGCAGGATCGGCGGCGCGCCGCCGACGCGACCCGGTTCCTTCGCAAGCCGGCGCCGGGGCGGCCCCGCGCCGGGATGCCGGCGGGCCTTGGCGCCCGCCCGCGCCTGGTCTAAGGACAGGCCGGGCAGGCCGGGGGTGCGGAATGCGCGGGCAGCATGATGGCAGAGAACGGGGCGGCAAGGCTGACCGGATGCGCCGCCGCATGGCCGGCGCCATCGCGGCGGCGCTCATCGGCATGGCCGGCTGTTCGGCGCCGGTCGAACCCCGGCCGGTGCTGCCGCTGCAGCCCGGGGAAACGCCCGAACTGCGTGGCCTGATCAACGAATATGCCGACCGCTATCAGGTGCCGCGAGAGCTTGTGCACAAGGTCGTCCAGCGCGAAAGCGACTATCGGCCGGCCGCCCGCAACGGCCCCTATTACGGGATGATGCAGATTCTGCCGGCGACCGCCCGCGGCATGGGGTTTCAGGGCCGGCCCGAGGATCTGCTCGATGCCGAAACCAACCTGACCTATGCCGTGAAATATCTGCGCGGCGCCTGGCTGGTGTCGGATGGCGACATGGATTCGGCGGTCATGTGGTATGCGCGCGGCTATTACTACGAAGCCCGCGACCGCTGCCTGCTGGTCGCCACGGGTCTGCGCACCAGCGAGGTCGCGAAACACTGCCGATAGCGGCGCAACCGTTGCATCTGCGCGCCACGCGCGGTCCCGTGCGCACGCTGGCCGGTGGATCAGGCGGCGCGGGTGGCTGCCGCCCGGGCGGCCTCGGCGCCGATGATCCGCGCGATGGTGGCACAATCGGCCTCGGTGAAGGTCAGCGGCAACCGCATGTCGAGCAGACGGGCCAGGATCGCGTCGGTCTTCGGCAGGCGCTGCGGCCCGGCCCAGGCCCAGTGATCATAGCGCGAGGTGAACCCATGCGGCGCGTCGGCGCCGAACCATTTGAGTTCCACGCCGCGCCCCGCACAGCCGGCCACGAAACCGGCGATGGCATCCGCCGTCAGCCCCGGCATCCGGAACTGGAACGACGAGCCGACGAAGGATTCGCGCGCCGGCCGGTCGATCAGGACGATCCCGGGCGCGCCCCGCAGCCCGTCCTCGACCGCGCGGTAAAGCCGGTTCCAGCGGGCCACCCGGTCGGGCAGCACGGCCAGTTGCGGGCGCAGGACGGCGGCGCGCAGATTGTCCATCCGGCCCGAGATATTGGGCACCTCGAAAGCCAGCCCGTCATAGGCCGCCCGCTCGGGCCCCGCCCCGTGCCGGTCCATGAACATGTAGGAGCCCGACAGGACCGTGGCGCGCGCCATGATGGCGGGATCGTCCGAGGCGATCAGCCCGCCCTCGCCCGAGTTGATATGCTTGTAGGTCTGGGTGGAATAGCAGGCGACCGCGCCGTGCCGGCCCGACGCCACCCCGTCCCAGGACGCGCCCATCGTATGCGCGCAATCCTCGATCACCGTCAGCCCGGCCGCCCGGGCCACCGCCATCAGCGCCGCCATGTCCGCGATATGCCCGCGCATGTGGCTGAGCATCAGCAGGCGCGCGCCGGTCTCCCGCGCCATGGCCGCCAGATCGTCAAGGTCGATGGTCAGTGCCTCGGTCGTCTCGACGAACACGGGCCGCGCGCCCACGGCCGCAATCGCCCCCGGCACCGGGGCGAGCGTGAAGCCGTTCGACAGCACGGGTTCGCCGGGCCGCACGCCCACGGCCCGCAAGGCGGTGGCGAGCGCGTAGCCGCCCGAGGCGACGGCGAGGCAGTACCGCGCCCCGGTGAAGGCGGCGAAATCGGCCTCCAGCCGGGCGGCCTCGGCGGTCTCGCCGGGGCCGGTGTTGTAGCGGTGCAGCCGTCCCGTCTGCATCACCGACAGGGCGGCAGCGATGCCTTCCTCGGGGATCGGCTCCTGCCGGGTGAAACTGCCATCGAACCGCTCGGTCATGGGCCTTACCTGCGGCGCCTGCCCGGCCCCGTCAAGCGCCCGCCTACAACCCCAGCGAGCCCTGGGCGCCCGGGTCACGCTCGGGCGCAGCCTTCTTGTGCGGGCTGCCATGGCGCAACGGTGCTTGGACCGCGCTTGGACCGTCGCGCAGCGCATCCGCGATGGTGACGATCTGGATGCGGGGAACGGGATCGAACCCTTCGACCCGGAAGGTGCCTGCCTTCGCGGCCCAGTCGCGCATCGGCTTCGTGGGGTTATGCAATGTAAGGAAAACGCCGATCTGCGCGCTCTGTTCGGTGACCACGGCGTCCAGATCACGGATCATACCAACGCCCAGATTGCGCCCGCCCTTGACCGATACGATGGCCTTGTGCTCCTTGTCGCGCCCAAACCGGAAAAGCCCGTCGATGCCGCCATCGGCACCCTTCTTGCCGCCTGCCTGCGGATAAGCCTTAATCAGGCCCACCGCCCATTTTTCGAACTCCTTCTTGGTACGGTCGTCGCGGTTGAACAGGTCCTGAGCGCCCGCCACGTCCTTCGGCACGCCATGCACCCTGAACTGCGCACGGCCCTCGAAGGCGTCGAATAGCCGGGTCTCTATCAGAGTGATGGCAACATGGGTGATGTCGATGCCGATCCATTCGCGCCCCAGCTTTTCGGCAGCATGGACGGTGGTGCCGCAGCCGCAGAACGGGTCGAGCACCACATCGCCCGGATTCGACGAGGCGGAGATGATCCGTTCGAGCAGGGCGACGGGTTTCTGGGTTGGGTAACCGAGGCGTTCCTTGGAACTTGGTGCAATAAGCGGAACTGGCCAAACCGAGTTGATTGGCACTGACGACGTTTCGTCAGTTTCCAAAGTCGGGTTGCGGTTGCCTTCAGAGTCGAAAGTTACCTTCTGCTTCTTGCCTTTCCAGCGCTTCTTTGAGCTTTCGGACGCTTCCTGGTAAATCGTATTGAAAACTCCCGGCTCGAGCGACTTGGTATAGAATAGAATAGTGTCGTGCATCCGCTGAAATTGGCGTGCTCTTGTGGGCCAACGTCGATAGCTCCATATAATCTCGTTCTGAAACTTGGTCTCCCCAAACACCGCATCCAGCAATATCTTCAGGTAGTGGCTCGCGGTCGGGTCGCAATGCAGATACAGGCTGCCGGTCGGCTTCAACACCCGGTGCAATTCGATCAGACGAACCGCCATCATGGCCAAATAGGCCGTCATCGGATTCTTGCCCAGAAAGCCCAGCATCGCGTCCAGCATCGCTGCGGCGTTCTGATAGGGGCTGTCGCGCACCTCGGCCACCGCCTGACCCGAGACCATGTCGTCCCAGTGCCAGGTGTCGTCGAATGCCTCGATCTGGGCACCGGAGCTGCGCCCGCTCTCATCCTTGAACAGCACGTTGTAGCTGGCGTTGGAGTTGAAGGGCGGGTCGAGGTAGATCAGATCGACCGACGCATCGGCGATGCTCTCGCGCAGCACGCCCAGATTGTCGCCATAGAAGAGATGGTTCATCGCCCCTGCCCGGTTTCCCGCCATCCTGCCGTGCCCGCCCGGTCCCGTCAATTCGCCGCAAGATGTGTGAAAATCCGGTGAACCCCACCCCGCGCCATGCCGGCCGGCTCCACGCCATTGCGCCGCCGCCGGGTTCGGGGCAAGCTTGCCGGCATGTTGGAAAACCGCGCTTGGCGCAGTCGTCGGGGCCTCGGCCGGCCGGCGCTGCCCGGAAAGGGAAAAGCCGCATGACAGCCCCCGACCCGCTGATCTCGGTCCGCGCCCTGACCCGCCGCTTCGACGTGTCGAAGCCGTGGCTGAACCGGGTTCTGGAACGGCTGCCGAGGCGCTATCTGACGGCGGTGTCGGATGTCACCTTCGACGTGCCGGCCAACAGCGTCTATGCGCTGGTCGGCGAATCGGGCTCGGGCAAGTCCACCATCGGCAAGATCGTCGTCGGGCTGCTTGGCCCGTCCGACGGCACGGTGGAGATCGAGGGCGTGGATTTGTCGAACGAAACCGATGCGACGCGGATCGAGCGCATCCGCTCGGATGTGCAGATGATCTTTCAGGACCCCTATGCCTCGCTCAACCCGCGCTGGCGGGTGCGCGACATCATCGCCGAACCGGTCGCCGCGCGTGGCGGCACGACCGAGGGGCTGGCCGAGCGGCTGCTGGAAGAGGTCGGCCTGTCGGCGGCGGATGCCTCGAAATACCCGCATGAGTTCTCCGGCGGGCAGCGCCAGCGCATCTGCATCGCCCGGGCGCTGGCCTCGGAGCCGCGGGTGATCGTCTGCGACGAGCCGACCTCGGCGCTTGACGTGTCGGTGCAGGCGCAGGTGCTGAACCTGATGTCCGATCTGCGCGAGGAGTTCGGGCTGACCTATCTGTTCATCAGCCACGATCTGACGGTGGTGCGCCACATGGCCGACCGGATCGGCGTGCTGTATCTGGGCCGGCTGGTGGAGGAAGCGCCGCGCGACCGGCTGTTCGAGGCGCCGAAGCATCCCTATACGCGGATGCTGTTCGATGCCGCACCGCGGATGGATGCGTTTGGCCGCGAGGCGCCGCCGCCCGCGGGCGAGATACCCGATGCCATCGCCCCGCCGCCCGGCTGCGCCTTTCACCCGCGCTGCCCGCTGGCGGTCGCGCGCTGTTCGCGCGAGCGGCCCGAGATGCGCGATGTCGGCGGCACCCGGGTCGCCTGCCATCTGGCCGAATAGCGGCGCGGCGGCCCCGGGCGGCGGCGCTGCCGCAGGGAACCATGCGCCGTGCCGTCAGGCGCCGGCCCGCGTCCAGCCATCGGGGTTGTCGAGGAAGCGCGCCACCTCGGCCAGCGTCGCCGGATCGGCGGTGCCCTGGGCGCGCGCCTCGGCCAGCACGTCGCGCCAGGTGCACAGATGGGTCAGCCGGACCCCGGCCGCATCCATCCGCTGGCCCAGTTCGGGGAAGATGCCATAGGCAAAGATCACGCCGGTATGCGGGCATTGCGCGCCGGCCTCGCGGATCGCCTCGACAAAGCCGAGCTTCGAGCCGCCATCGGTCACCAGATCCTCGATCAAGAGCACCCGGTCGCCCGGCTCGACCCGGCCCTCGATCCGGGCGTTGCGGCCATAGCCCTTGGGTTTCTTGCGGATATAGGCCATCGGCAGGCCGAGCCGTTCGGCGATCAGCGCGGCGAACGGGATGCCGGCGGTTTCCCCGCCCGCGACCGCGTCGAATGCCTCGGCGCCGGCATCGCGGATCAGCGCGCCGGCCAGAAGGTCCATCAGCAGCGCGCGGATGCGCGGAAACCCCAGCAGGCGGCGGCAGTCGATATAGGTCGGTGCGATGCGGCCCGATGCCAGGGTGAACGGCTCGGCGGCGTTGAAATGCACCGCGCGGGCCTCGATCAGCATCCGTGCGGTCAGGCGCGCGGCCTCGTCCTCGGGCGGCAGGGGCAGGCTGCGCATCTCACTCCTCCTGGATTTCGGTGACCCGCCACGGGCAGGCGCCGCCCGGGTCAAAGACGGTGACCGGCCCGGCACCGGTGTCGATCCGGGCGGGAAAGGGCTCCGGGTCGGCAGGCTTTTCCAGCACCACGCGGCCGCGGTTCGGGGCCACCCGGTAGAAGGTCGCGCCGTGGCTCGAGGTGAAATCGGCCAGCCGGTCGCAGGCGCCATGCGCCTCGAACAGGGCGGCAAGCAGCGGCAGCGCGACCGGCGCGGTGAAGATGCCCGCACAGCCGCAGGCGCTTTCCTTTGCCGGATCGGCATGGGGCGCGCTGTCGGTGCCCAGGAACAGGCGCGGATGGCCCGAGATCGCTGCGGCCACCAGCGCGTCGCGATGGCCGGCGCGCTTGGCGACCGGCAGGCAATAGAAATGCGGCCGGATGCCGCCGGCCAGCATGTCGGTGCGGCTGATCAACAGGTGATGCACGGTCAGCGTGCCGGCGATGTCGGGGCCGCCATCGCGGACATAGTCGATGCCTTGCCGGGTGGTGACATGCTCCATCACCACGCGCAGCCCCGGGGTGGCACGGCGCAGCGGGTCGAGCACGCGGTCGATGAACACCGCCTCGCGGTCGAAGATGTCGATCTCGGGGTCGGTGACCTCGCCATGGACGCAAAGCGGAATGCCGGCGCCCGCCATCGCCTCGAGCACCGGGCGAACCCTGTCGATGACACGCACCCCGGCATCGGAATTGGTCGTCGCCCCTGCGGGGTAAAGCTTGACCGCCGCGATGACCCCGTTGCGCGCCGCGGCCACCACATCGTCCGGGTCGGTCGCCTCGGTCAGATAGAGCGTCATCAGCGGGGTGAACCGGCTGCCCGGCGGCAGGGCGGCGCGGATCCGGTCGCGATAGGCAAGGGCGTCGGCGCCGGTGACAACGGGCGGCACCAGATTGGGCATGATCAGCGCCCGGCCGAAATCCCGGGCCGTTTCGGGCAGCACACCGCGCAGCATCGCGCCATCGCGCAGATGCAGGTGCCAGTCGTCGGGGCGAGGAAGCGTCAGCCGGTCGACCATGACCGCGCCATAGGCGATAGGCCGCGCGCAGGCCAGCCCAAGATGCGCGCGCCCGACGTGATCCCACCGGTCACGGTCCCTGGCCGGGGGGATGCGGCCCGGGGTTTTCTGCACCCGGCGCGCCGTTACCGGGCGCGCCACTGCCAGCGCCGGGCAGAAGGGCGGCAAGCGGTGGGCGAAGCGCCCCGGCAGATGGCGTTCGGGAGACCCCGCTCAGCGTGGCAAGGCGTCAAGCGCCGGGCGCAAATCCCGCTCCAGCGTGGCCCGGGTCACGGGTCCGGCAATCCGCAGCACGATACGGCCCTCGCCATCGACAAGAAACGTCTCGGGCACGCCATAGACCCCCCAATCGATGGCGTTCCGGCCTTCGCGATCGGTGCCCTGGGCCGTGAACGGGTCGCCAAGCTCGGCCAGAAAGCGTGCCGCATCGGCCGGCCGATCCTTGAAGTTGATCCCGTGCACCGTCAGGCCGTCTTGCGCCAACGCCGTCAACATCGGGTGTTCGGCGCGGCAGGGCGGGCACCAGCTGGCCCAGAAATTCACCAGCTTCGGGCCAGGCGCCCGCAACAGATCGTCGCTCAGCGGTACCGCGCCGGCGACTGGCGGCGGGCCAAGGGCAAGGTCGGGCGCGGGCCGGCCGGCAAGCGCCGAGGGCAGCGCGTCGGGGTTGTTGCGTCCGAGGCCCAGCAGGAACAGCGCCGCCAGGCCGATGAACAGCAGCGGCGGGATCAGCGCCAGAACGGGAAAGCGCCGGTGCGCCATCAGCCCCGCCCCCGGCGGCGGCGGGTG
>DNSZ01000282.1 GCA_003500165.1 Paracoccaceae bacterium
GATTAGTGCAAGCTGGTATTACTCGGCGCGTTCATCGGGCGGCATCACCGTGGGCAGCGGCTCGGCCCGCTTGCCCCTGTTCTTGCGGAGGCGGTAGACGCTTTGATAGGCGCGCCTTTGCTTGGTGACCTCGTACAGGACGATCCCCGAGCTTGTCCCCAGATTGAGGCTTTCGACCATCCCGAACATCGGGATCGCGACGCACATTGCGCTGCGCGCAACCGCCAGCGCGCTGATGCCGCGGCTTTCATTGCCAAACCAGACGGCAAGCTTGGTGTCGGCTGCGAAATCCGCCTCATGCAGGAAGAGGCTGGTCTTGCCCTTCACATGCGGGGAAGTGACGACCGACACGAAGCGGTTGCGCTCCAGATGATCCAGACAGGCCTCGGTGCTGTCGAACCGCTTGACGAATGTCCATTTGACCGCCGAAGCCGAGGTCTTGAACACCGAGCGCTTCTCGCGAAGATCCTGCCAGTCATCGGGCAGCGCCCCCTTCGGGTCGACCACATAGGTCTTCTCCACGCCCAGGGCGTTGACGTTGCGGATCACCGTTCCGATGTTCCTGATGTCGGCGGGGTCCTCGATCACGGCGATCAGGTTCTTGCAGCGGAACGGCCGGATCGCGTCCGCCCGTTTGCGGACCGACGGTTTGGTTTTCTGGGGCGCCGCTTCATCCATGACAATCGGTGTCACGCGCCAGTGCCAGCGCCGCGGCGATCGTCTCCCGCCTGCCCAGATGATTGGCCAGGATCAGCACCAGGCGGGCGTTGAGCGCGGCCGAGGCATCGGCGTCGAGCCCCGCATGGGCGGCCAGCAGGTCGGCATAGATGCCGTCCGGGTCGTCCATGTTCGGATCGCGGATCAGGCTCATGACCCGCCCACCCAGAGCGCGTCGCGGGCCGCCCCGATCGCGGCCGCGGACGGTGCTGCCCAACGTGCCGCCACCACCTGATCGGGGCGGATCAGATAGGCGGCCTTGTCGCACGCGCCGAGATAGCGCGCCGCCAGCTCGGGCGTGGGGTCGAGCCGCAGCCTTTCGACACCTTCGGGCGGATCGGCAGGCGCCGCCCCGCCGATATCGAGCAGCACGGGCCTTCCGCTCAGCCGGTCGATCAGCCAGCCGCCGCCCGGCAATGGCGCGTCGGGGGCCACCGCGCCGGGCCGCGACACCCCGGGCATCCGGTCATCGTCGGGCCCGTCCGAGGGATAGATGCAGGGCACCGACAGCCGCCCCCCATTGATCAGCGCCCGGGCAAAGGGGGCCTGTTCCGCCAGCGCCAGCACCGAATCGCGGAACAGGCGTTCGGCGCCCGGCCGGGGCGACATGAACCGCGTGGTGCGCGCGGCGTTGCGGATGTTCTCGTCGGCGGCAAAGGTCCGCTCGCGGTCATAGGCCGCCAGCATCGCTTTGGCCGGTGCCCGGCCGTCAAGGGCGGCCGCAAGCCGCCAACCCAGCGCATCGACATCCTGCAGCCCGCCATTGCCGCCCCGCGCGCCGAACGGGCTGACGATATGGGCGCTGTCGCCGACGAACAGCACCCGGTCATGGACGAACCGCTCCAGCCGGCGACACTGGAAGCTGTAGACCGACACCCAGTCGAGCCGGAAATTGCGGTGCCCGACCACCCGTTCGATCCGGGGGATCACGATTTCGGGGCGCTTTTCCTGTTCGGGGTCGGCATCCCATCCCAGCTGCAGGTCGATCCGATAGATATGGTCGGGCTGCTTGTGCATCAGCGCCGACTGGCCGGGGTGGAAGGGCGGCTCGAACCAGAAATGCCGCTCGTCGGGCATGTCGCCCAGCATCTCGATATCGGCGATCAGAAACCGTTCCTCGAACAGCTCGCCGGCGAAATCGAGGCCGAGCATGTCGCGCAGCGACGATCTTGCCCCGTCGCAGGCGATGACATAGCGCGCCTCGAGCTCATAGGCGCCGTCCGGGGTTTCGACCGAAACCACCACATGATCGCGCGCCTGGCGCAACCCGGTCACCTGGTTGCGAAACCGCAGATCGACGCGGTCGACGCGGGCCCGGGCCCGGGCGATCAGATATTCCTCGACATAGTATTGCTGCAGGTTGACGAAGGCCGGGCGCTTGTGGCCCGGCTCGGGCATCAGGTCGAAGGACCAGACCTCGGCCTTGCGGTGAAAGGTGCGGCCGACCTGCCAGGTGACGCCCTTTTCCGCCGCCTTGTCGCCGATCCCCAGCCGGTCGAAAATCTCCAGGCTGCGCTTTGACCAGCAGATCGCGCGCGAGCCGACCGAAACCACGTTGTTGGCATCGAGGATCACCGAGGAAACCCCGTGATTGGCCAGTTCCAGCGCCATGGCAAGGCCGACCGGGCCGGCGCCGACGACGATCACGTCATGGCGCGGTTCGGGCGCCAGCAGCCCGGGCGGCGGCGCATAGGGGTAGGGCTGGTAGTCATAGGGCATCGGCCGGGCCCTCAGCGGCCATGGATGAATATCTGCAGCACCGTCAGCACCACCAGAACGACGGTGAGATAGAGGACATTGCGCCGGGCCTGGGCCTTGTCGCCGGTCCCGCGCATCAGGTTCACCAGCGCCAGCAGCCAGATCGCCAGCACGCCGATATAGAGGATCACGGTCAGCACGACCATCGCGATATCCTTCCCTTTGGGTGGGCAATGCCGGGGCGGCCTTCGGTGCGCCCCGGATCAGCCCTGCAACGCCGCCCACATGGCCTGATCGCGCGCCGCCGTCCAGATGCGCGGTGTGTCGATCCCGCGCGCCTCGTCCCAGGCACGGGCGACGTTGAACGGCAGGCAGTGTTCGTAGATCGCAAAATCGGCGAATTTCGGGTCGCATTCGGCGCGCACCGCGTCCCAGGCCTGTTTCAGGGTGCCGCCGCGGGCGGCCACCCGGGCGGCCGGCCGATAGGTCGAGGCGATGAAATCGCGGGTCGAGGCGAGCGCGCGCGCGACCATCGCCGCCCCGGTCAGCGCATCGCCGCGGCCCGGCGCGATCGCCTCGGGGGCAAAGCCCGCGATCCGGTCGAGCGTCGCGGGCCAGTCGGCGAAATGGCCGTCGCCGCAATAGCAGGCCGAGCGGTCTTCGACGATGTCGCCGGTGAACATCGCGCCGGCATCGGGCACCCAGACCACCGCATCGCCCGCGGTATGCGCCCGGCCCGGATGCAGGATGTCGACCCGCCGGTTGCCCAGATAGACCGTCATCCGGCCCGAAAAGGTGGTTGTCGGCCAGGTGAGTCCGGGGATTTCCTCATGCCCTTCGAACAGCCGCGGGAAGCGGGCGAATTCGCTGTCCCAGTCTTCCTGCCCGCGTTCGGCCACCATGGCCCGNNACCGCGCGGATATGGCCGATCACCTTGCGGGCGAGGCGCGGGGTGGCCTGCGCCTCGACCACCATCACCGAATCGTCGCCGATGATCACGCCCGAATTCGGGTCGCCCTCGGCGGTGAAGGCATAAAGCCCCGGGCCGATCTCGGTGAAGCTGGTGCGCTTTTCCGCCAGATCACCCTGGCTGGCAAAGGTCGGGGGCATCGGCGATTCCCTTGTGGCGCGGCTTACTCCTGCATGATCGCCATGATCTCCGGCATCACCTGCTGCTGCATCTGCATCATGGCGGGGGCGATGCGCGCCATTGCGGTCTGCATCAGACCCGGCGACTTCGCAAGGATCGACGCCCCGATCTCGGAGCCGTAGAAATCGATCATCGCCTGCAACTCCTCGACCGTGAAAGTCTGGGCAGTTGCCTCGAGCATCGCGGCCTCCATCTGCGGAAGCAACGGCGCCATGGCACCGGCCATCGCGGCACCAATCCGCTGCATCTGATCGTCGGACAGGTTCATCTGGGGCGGGAGGGTCGCCGCCATCTGAGCCGCAAAGGACTCCCCCGAGAACATGTCTTCCATCATCTGCTGGTTGGCAGGCAGGGCGACGTATTCCTGCGCAAGCTCTTCGGTGGATTGCGCCAGGACAGGCCCGGCAAGGGCGATCATGGCGATGGCGGCTAGGGCGTGTTTCATCGTTGTTCCTTTTTCGGCCGGGCCTCGATGGGGCAGCGTGCTGGCCGCGATGATCGCGATCATCCGGCCGGCCCGGCATAGGCCAATCGGCCACGATCGTAAACCGCGGAAAGCCCCGGGGCATATGGGCGCGCCAATTGGGCGTTCCCGCCCGCCATCGGGTGCCCGCCGGGATCGCCACGCAATCCCTTTCGTTCGACATGGCGCCGCCTAGGCCTCGCCGCTCCATGCCACCACGGTCTGGTCGATGCGACCGAAAAACGAATGTCCGGCCGCGTCCTCCGCCCAGATCGCGACCCGGTCGCCGGGTGCCAGGAACGGGGTGCGGGGCTGGCCGCCCGCGATCCCCTCGACCATGCGCTGTTCCGAGATGCAGGAATAGCCGCGCCCGCCCTGGGCCAGCGGGCGCCCGGGCCCGCCCTCCTCGCGGTTCGAGACCGTGCCCGAGCCCAGCACCGTGCCCGCCGCCAGCGACCGGGTCCGGGCGGCGTGGACGATCAGCGCCGGGAAATCGAACGCCATGTCCCGGCCGGCCTGCGTGCGGCCAAAGGGCTGGTCGTTGAAATCGACACAGACCGTGGCGTCGAGCCGTGCGCCATCCCAGGCCGGCACCGCGTCCGGGGTCGCGACGACCGGCGCGAAGGCGGTCGCGGGCTTGCCCTGAAGAAATCCGAATCCCTTGGACAATTCGTCCGGGATCAGCCCGCGCAGCGAGACATCGTTGACGAGCGTGACCAGCCGGATCGCGCGCGCGGCGGTGGCGCGGTCGGCGCCCATCGGCACATCCGACAGGATCACAGCGATCTCGGCCTCGAAATCGGCACCCCATCCCGGCGCGCTGGGGATCGGTGCGGTGGCCGACAGGAAGCCGTCGGACCCGCCCTGATAGATCAGCGGTTCGGCAAAGAGCCGCGGCGGCATCGGCGCCCCGCGCGCCTTTCGCACGAGTTCGACATGGTTCAGATAGGCCGACGCGTCGAGCCATTGATAGGCGCGGGGCAGGGGGGCCAGGCACTCGGTCGCCTCGAAAGGCGCCCCGTCGCGGGTGCTGACCGCGCGCAAAGCCGGCTCGGCCGCCGCCCAGTCGTCCAGCGCGGCCTGCATGGTCGGCACCGGCGCGGCCACCCAGCGCGCCAGATCGTCCGAGACGACCATCAGGCGCCCGTCGCGGCTGCCATCGTCGCGTGTCGCCAGTTTCACCGGTTGTCCTCCCCCGATCCGAGGCGGATTTCGACCCCGTCGCGCCCGATCGTCAAGGGGCCATCCCAATGGGGCGCGACCTCCGCCCGCCAGTCGGCCTCGGCGAAGGCGGGGTTGTCGGCCGGGATCAGATGATGGAGCACCAGATGCCCGACCCCGGCTGCGGTGGCGATCCGGGCCGCATCCGCCGCCGTTGTGTGGCTGGCCCGCAGATGCGCCCGCAATCGGTCGCCCAGCCCGGTGCTGGCGACGATCGGTTCGATACCCGCGGTCAGCAGCGCCTCGTGCAGCAGGATATCCGCGCCGCGCGCGAAATCGGCCAGCGGCGGGAAATGGGCGGTGTCCGAGGAGACAACGACCGACCGCGCATCGGCGTCGAGGCGCAGCGCAAAGCAGTCCGTGACCGGGGGATGCGCGACGCGCAGGGCGGTCACGCGCAGCCCGTCCGCGGCCAGCACAAGGCCCTCGCCATAGGTTTCCAGCCGCACCAGCCGGTCGAGCGGGGTGCGGCCCTCATCGGCGACCCGGATCTGGTTGTCGAACGCCATCGCGGCCAGAAACCCCTGCCAGTAGGCGCCGATCCCGGGCGGGCCACAGACCGTGACCGGCCGCGCCAGACCGGTGGTCCAGGCGGTGTGGATCAGCGCGCCCAACTCCAGCACGTGGTCCGAATGCAGATGGGTGATAAAGACGAGATCGAGCGCGCGCAGATCGAAGCCGGCAGCAACCAGCGACCGGGTGACCCCCAGCCCGCAATCGATCACCGCCTTGCGCCCGGCGATCTCGAGCAGGGTCGATGTCGGCAGCGCCTCTGCCTGGCGCACCGCCGGGCCGCCCTTGCAGCCCAGCAACACCAGCCGGTCGGGGGTCACTTCAGCCCCGGCGTGCCGTCGAACTTCTTTTCCAGATCGGCCCAGCAGTCGATGTAGTCGTCCTGCAGCGGTGCCTCGGTGGCGGCAAAGCGGGTCAGGTGCTGGGGGAACCGGGTTTCGAACATGAACGACATCGTGTTGTCGAGCTTGTGCGGTTTCAGATCGGCGGTGGACGCCTTTTCGAACGCCTCGCGGTCGGGGCCGTGCGGCAGCATGCAATTGTGCAGCGACAGCCCGCCGGGGACAAAGCCCTGCGGCTTGGCGTCGTACTGGCCATAGATGTTGCCCATCAGTTCGGACATCACGTTCTTGTGATACCAGGGCGGGCGGAACGTGTCCTCCATCACCATCCAGCGTTCGCGGAACAGGACAAAGTCGATATTGGCCGTGCCGGGCACGCCGGACGGGGCCGTCAGCACGGCAAAGATCGACGGGTCGGGATGGTCGAACAGGATCGCGCCCACCGGGCAATAGGTGCGCAGGTCGTATTTGCACGGCGCGTAGTTGCCGTGCCAGGCCACCACGTCGAGCGGGCTGTGCCCGATCTCGGTCACATGGAACTGGCCGCACCATTTGACGGTGACGGTCGATGGCACCTCGCGGTCTTCGAACGCGGCGACCGGCGTCTTGAAGTCGCGCCGGTTCGCCATGCAGTTGGCGCCGATCGGCCCGCGGCCCGGCAGCTCGAATTTCTGGCCGTAATTCTCGCAGACAAAGCCGCGCGCCGGTCCCTCCAGCAGCTCCACCCGATAGACCAGCCCGCGCGGCAGAAGCGCGATCTCCTTCGGTTCCAGGTCGATGATCCCCAATTCGGTGCAGAATCGCAGCCGGCCCTGTTGCGGGACCACCAGAAGCTCGCTGTCGGCGGAAAAGAAATAGGAATCCACCATCGATTCGGTGACCAGATAGACATGCGCCGCCATGCCCGTCTGGGTGTTGACGTCGCCCGCCGTGGTCATCGTGCGCATGCCGCCGATCCAGGTCAGCCGGTCGCCGGTCAGCGGCACCGGGTCCCAGCGATACTGGCCAAGGCTGATCACATCGGGGTCGATCGCCGGGGCCGACACCCAATAGGGCATGTCGACCTTGCGAAACCGGCGCGTGTGTTTCACCGACGGGCGAATGCGATAGCACCAGCTGCGCTCGTTCTGGTGGCTGGGCGCGGTGAAGGCGGTGCCCGAAAGCTGCTCGCCATAAAGGCCATAATTGCAGCGCTGCGGCGAGTTCATGCCCTGGGGCAGCGCACCGGGCAACGCCTCGGTCTCGAAATCGTTGGCCCAGCCGGGCATGTAGCCAGGCAGGCTACCCGCCCGATCCGGCGCCCGGGTCATCCCGTGCGGCGCACTGTCGTCCCCCATCGGGTGCCTCCCGGCGGTCCAGCGATCCGGTCGAAACGCTAGCGTTGCGGGGACAACCCTGTCAATCGAGCGGGCAGCCCGCGCAGCGGTTCATGCGGCGGCGCGAGGAAGGGGCGGGTTCGGCGATGTCTTGTCCGTCGAGGCCATGCTGCGAATCAGTTCGTAAAGCCGCGCCCGCGCCTCGGGGTCGGCGATCTGCTTGAACCAGAACGCGACATGGGCCGATTCGATATCGTCCGCTTCGGGCGCCTGCATGCGCCCCGAGTCGAAGCCTTCGAAGAAGTCGTTCGGATCGGCGCCAAGCACGCGGGCCATGTCATAAAGCCGGCTGGCCGAAATCCGGTTCACGCCGATCTCGTATTTCTGCAACTGCTGGGCCGACAGCCCGATCCTTTGCGCAAGCTCCGCCTGGGTCATGTTGCGCGCGGCGCGCAGCACCCGCACCCGCTGCCCGACATGGCGGTCGACGGGCTTCGACGATCTTTGGAACGACGACATGCTTGGTTCCTTTCCCTGTTGGCGGGAGCGGCGCCGCGCCGGCGGCGCGCCACTCCCGGTTGATCTCCCTCATATACCGTCGTATTATACCCAAGTATAGGTTTGCTTTGTCAACGGGTATAATCTACAGCGGTCGCATGGCCGCTGAAACCGCGGCGGGGGTCATGGAATATGCCTATAAATCAAGACACTGTGCATCAGGAGCTTGACCACCTGCGGCGCATGTGCCCGCTGGGCTACTTCATCGGCCTTCACCTGCGCTACATGCTGCCTTGCTATACCTATAATTCCTACCCCGATGCCTGGATGTCCCTGTATCAAAGGCGAAGCTACATCATACAAGACCCTGTTTTTTCATGGATTTCCGCGAAGGCGGGGCAGGTTCGCTGGTCCGACCTGGCGCAGGAAGGCAAAGGCGAGGTGTTCGCCCAGGCGGCGCGATTCGGTCTCAAATACGGCGCGGTCGTGGCCCATGTGGACGGGGACAGCAGATCCTTCGGGTCCTTCGCTCGTGACGACCGCGAGTTTGATGACAATGAAATCCGCTATTTGCGCAGCGCGATCGAGCGGCTGCATGTGTTGACGGACATCCGCGCCAAGCTGTCGAAGAGCGACATCGAGACGATCCGGGCTGTGGAGAACCAGTCATACAGCGACGCGGCAACTCAGCTTGGCATCGCGGAAGTCACGGTCAAGCACCGGATCGGCACGATCCGACGGAAGCTGCAGGCCAGGGACGGCAAGGAGATCGTCTTCCTCGCCCGCGAGGCGCAGATCATCTGAACCACACAAACGGTCACTGAGAGTGACCGTTGGCATGGGTCGGTCCAACACGGCCTGAAACCGGCGTGAAGCGGCCTGTTGGCGCAGACAATCCGTAGGACGGCAAGCGGGGTGGCCTGTCGTGCCGCACAACCTGGCGAATTTCGGCAAGTCTTAGAGACTTGTTAGTCACTTGGCGACCTTAACATGATCTTGGGCTTAACCTATGGTCAATATCTGGCCATGGCTAAGGGAGAGAATCATGGAAATTCAACATTTTACGTGGGACAGCAAGACTGGCGACACGCGTCTTTACTGGGACTACCTGCGGCTTCGGAAGCGTATCTTCGTGGATGAACGGCACTGGCCAATGCCTTGTTTCAAGGGGGCCGAGTTCGACTTCTACGATCTTCCCTTCGCCAGCTACGTGTTCCTGACGCACAAGGACGGGTCGCTCGCGGCGGGCCTGCGCCTGATCCGCGCCGACAATGTCGTCGACTATAACGGGCAGCGCCTGACCTACATGATCAATGACGCGTTCCACCGCCGGCTGCCGACGATACCAAGGCAGGTCTCGAACCAGCCGCCGCCAACCGACAGCCGGACATGGGAGCTTAGCCGGATCGTCAGTACCGGCGGGCTGAAGGCCACCGGCTTGCTGGTCAAGGGTGCGGCCGACGTGATCCGGCAGCTTGGGGCAAAGCGGATGATCTTTCTGGGAAATCCACAGTTCCGGAAGCTGGGTCACTATCTTGGTTTCGACGTCGAGGCCTTGGGCCCGGTCATCGGAAGCGCCGAGTCCGACGCCGAGGATGCCCGATACCAGGCGATGGTCGGGACCGACCGGCTTGCGCTTCGGGATGCGGGCGCGGCGGGCACAGGCGCGGTGTCCGCGGACCTTGCGGCCTGATCCCATGTGACGCGGCGGGCCAGTGTCAGCCCTTGGGCAATGCGCGCCCGGTCCCTACCCGAAGGTGTCGGGGTCGAGCGCGTCGAGCGCCTGGCGCGCGACCGCATCGAGCGGTGCGAGCGGCGGCAGGGTCTCGGCAAAGCCCGGGTCGCCCTGCCGTCGCGCCACCATGTGCTTGACCGCCGGGATCAGCGGATGCGCCGCGATGGCCGCGCGCATGTCGCGGCAGGCGGCCAGGGCTGCGGCATCGTCGGGGTCGCGCCACAGCCGTGCGGCAGCCCGGCAGGTGACATTCACGGTGGCCGAGATGCAGCCGGCAAAACCTGCCGCCCGCGCCTGGGCCAGCGTCGCCTCGTCGCTGGGAAACACATCGAAATCGGGGATCTCGGCCAGCCGCGCGGCATAGACGAGATCGCCCGAACTGTCCTTGGCCCCGCGGATGCGGCCCGGCGCCGCCCGGGCCAGCCGGGCGGCAAGGGCGGGCGAAAGGCTCAGCCCGGTCATCTGCGGGAAATTGTACAGGTAAAGCGGCGTGTCGGTGGCGTCGGCCAGCCGCCGGAAATAGCTCTCCAGCCCGACATCGGCGACCCCCTTGTAGTAATAGGGGGGCAGCACAAGCGCCGCGCCAAAGCCCAGCCTGCCGGCCGCCCGCGTCAGGCGCAGGGTGGTCGGCAGGTCCGGGCAGCCGGTGCCGACCATCAGCCGTTCGGGGCTCAGCGCCTCGGCCGCCGCCTCCATCAGGGCGATCCGGTCGTCGGCGGCGAAAGAGGTCGCCTCGCCCGTCGTGCCCAGCACGTTGAGCCCGTCGCAGCCATGGTCCATCAGCCAGCGGGCATGGGTCAGAAAGCGGGCGTGATCCGGCCGTCCCGCGGCGGTGACCGGGGTCACGATGGCGGCGAAAACGCCGGTCAGGCGGTTGGCGGTCATGCCGCGCTGTGTGTGCCCGATCTGCCGGCGACGCAAGATGGCGCCGGCCAGGTGGCGCGACGCCCGATGCCTGCCGCGCTCAGCCCTCGGGGATGGCGATGCGGTTGCTTGCGGCGGTAAACCCGATCAGCGAGGCGGTGACCCGGACCTGCTGGTTCGGCGCCTGGGCAGGGATCAGCGTGACCGTTGCCACCATGCCGGCGCGCATCTCGGCCATCGCCTCGGCGGTCAGGGCGACCGTGGCGATGCAGCCCTGCTGGGTGCAAAACGAAAACGGATAGCTGCGGGCCGGGTTGTCGTCGACCTGGACCGACAACTGGGCGGTCAGCAGGGTCTCGAGCGGCGCGGTGATCGAACCGCCCATGACCGGCTGCAGCGGATCGTCGGGCAGGTCGAACAGGGTGAATTCGGCAACCGCATTGCCCTGCGAATCGGTCAGCAACTGATACATCTGGCAGGGATCGTCACCCTGCGCCGCCCGCAGGCAGCGGATTTCCCAGTCGCCTTCGGTACCGGCAAGATAGGGTTGCCCCACCCGCGGCCCCTCGGGCGCCATGCCCTCGATCACCACGGGCGCGTCGGTCGACGCCTCCTGCGCCTGCGCCCCGCCGGTCGCGGCAAGCAACACGGCCAGAACGGCGATGGGTTTGATGATGTGCGATGAACTGCTCGGCATGGGTCAGGTTTCTCCCCTCCTCGATCGGCTTGTCGCTAGCACGGGCCGGCCCTGTTGTCAGTGGCAATCTTGCCGGGGCCTTGTCAGCGACCCGCCCCGCACCCTAGCGTTGCTGGCGCGTGGCGTGGAGATGGCGATGCTGGTTCGGCAATGCAAGATACTGATGCTGATCGGCCTTGCGATGTTCGTCCTGATCGCGACCTTCACCGACCTGACCGAAAACGACGAGACCTTCGCGTTCGTGCGCCGGGTGATGGTCATGGACACCGATCAGGCGATCTATCGTGCCGTCGAATCGCCGGTTGCCTGGACGATCGTCTACTGGGTCATGGTAACCGGACAGATGGCGACCGGGCTTTTGTATCTGCTGGGGGCCTATCGCATGATCCAGGCGCTCGAGGAGCCGGCCGCGACCTTTCAGGACAGCAAGGCGCTGGCGGTCGCCGCCACCACGGCGGCGTTCTCGGTCTGGTTCATCGCCGTGATGGCGATCGGCGGCGAGTGGTTCCTGATGTGGCGCGCGACCGAATGGGACGGCCAGGCGGCCGCGTTCCGCTACTACATGACGGCGCTCGTCGTGCTGATCTTCGTGATGCAGCCCGACGCCGAACTGCCGCGACACCGGCGGCGCGCGCAACGTGCCGCCGGAAGCCCGGGCGCCAGGCCGGGCCTGGCGCCGCCCGCCGATCAGTCGAGCGGCTTGAGGTCGCCCGCCGACGACCGGCCGTCGCGACCTTCCTGAAGCTCGTAGGCGATGCGCTGATCGTCGCGCAGGCCGGTCATGCCGGCGCGCTCGACCGCGGAGATATGGACAAAGACGTCCTTGCCGCCCTCATCGGGCGCGATGAACCCATAGCCCTTGGCCGTGTTGAACCATTTCACTTTTCCGGTCGGCATGGATTTGTTCCTTCCTGCTTGCGCCGGGCACCGCGCCCGGGGACTGGGCGTGTCTTCGGAGCTTTCGGTGGTCCTTGCCGGCACCCCTGGGGGGGGGTCGAAGCAGGTCTTCCAAACTCGGTCGTCACGTGGCCGCCTGATGCACCGGCGGCACGGAAAAATCAATCGGCCAGCTTGGGGGGCGTGCGCGTTCGCACCATTTGTCGCGGCGATGCACGGCCCGGCCCGCGCGTCCGCGCCGATCCAGGCGGGGCTTTACCCTGGGCCCGCCCGGGGCCATCCTGCGGCCGGAAGCCCCGCAAAGGAGAAGGCCGCATGGATCGTCCGCTTGTGTCTGTCGTCGCCATGGCCGCGCTTGCCCTGGCCCTGGGCATCGCCCCATCGCTGACCGCGCAGGAGGCGGCCGATACCGTCGCGCCGGAACCGGCCGCGACGGGGGAAGCGACCTGGCCCGCGCGACTTGCCCCGGCGCTGGCGGCGAAGGCGGCCGGTGAGCCCGTCACGGCATCGCGCTGGATGATCGCGGCGGCCAATCCGCTGGCGGTCGATGCCGGCGCCGCGGTGCTGGCCCACGGGGGCAGTGCGGCCGATGCGATGGTCGCCACCCAGGCCGTGCTGGGCCTGGTGGAGCCGCAATCCTCGGGGCTGGGGGGTGGCGCGTTCCTCGTCTGGTATGACGCGGCCAGCGGCGCGGTCACCACGCTTGACGGGCGGGAAACCGCGCCGATGGCCGCCACCCCGCAGCTGTTTCAGGATGCAACCGGCGAGCCCCTGGGGTTCTTCGATGCCGTGGTCGGCGGTCGCTCGGTCGGCACGCCGGGCACGCCGGCGCTGATGCAGGCCGCCCATGACCGCTGGGGCACGCTGGAATGGCCGGGGCTTTTCGACCGCGCGATCGACCTCGCCGAGGGCGGCTTTGCCGTGTCGCCGCGGCTGGCCGGGCTTGTCGCCGCCGATGCCGAACGGCTGTCGCGGTTTCCTGCCACGCGCGCCTATTTCCTGCCGGGCGGCGTGCCGCTCGCCGAAGGGGCGCGGCTGCAGAACCCCGCCTATGCGGCAAGCCTGCGCGCCATCGCGGCGGGTGGCGCGGCCGCTTTCTACAGCGGCCCGATCGCCGAAAGCGTCGTCGCGGCGGTGCAGGGGGCGCCGGGCAATCCGGGCCTGCTGACCCTTGACGACATGGCGTCCTATCGGGTGAAGGAGCGGCCGGCGGTCTGCGCGCCCTATCGCGGCCATGAGGTGTGCGGGATGGGTCCGCCCTCGTCGGGCGGGCTGACCGTTGGCCAGATCCTGATGCTGCTTGCGCCCCATGACATCGCCGCGCTTGGCCCCGACAGCACGGCGGCCTGGCGCCTGATCGGCGATGCGTCGCGCCTGGCCTTTGCCGATCGCGGTCGCTACATGGCCGACAGCGATTTCGAGCCGGTGCCGGTCAAGGGTCTGCTCGATCCGGGCTATATGGCGGCGCGGTCGGGCCTGCTGGCCGGCGACGACGCCCTGCCCGAGGTGGCGCCGGGCATGCCGCCTTTCGACTTCACGCTGAACTGGGCCGATGGGGCGGCGCTCGAACTGCCGTCGACGAGCCATATCGTCATCGTCGATGCCGCCGGCAATGTGGTGTCGATGACCACCACCATCGAGAACGGCTTTGGCTCCCGGCTGATGGCGTCGGGCTTTCTGTTGAACAACGAGCTGACGGATTTCTCCTTTCGCTCGCATGTCGACGGGGTGGCGATCGCCAACCGTGTGGCGCCGGGCAAGCGGCCGCGCTCGTCGATGGCGCCGACCATCGTCTTGCGCGACGGCGCGCCGGTGATCGCCATCGGCTCGCCCGGGGGCAGCCGGATCATCGGCTATGTGGCCAAGAGCCTGATCGCGATGATCGATTGGGGGATGGACCCGCAACAGGCGCTCGACCTGCCGCATCTGGTCAACCGCTTCGGCCCCTACGATCTGGAGGCTGGAACGACGGCCGAGGCGCTGGCGCCCGCGCTCGCGGCGATGGGGTACGAGGTGACGCCGCGCGACCTGACCTCGGGGCTGCATGCGATCGCGATCGGTGAGGCAGGGCTGACCGGCGGGGCGGACAACCGGCGCGAGGGCGTTGCTTTCGGCGAATAGGGGCCGGCAGGACCGGCCGGCATCGCGCGCGGCCGCCGGGGCCGTTGCCAGTCAGGCCGGCGACGCCGGCGCAGGGCGGCGCCACAGAAACCGGATCGCCCCGTCGACAGCAAGCGGCCCGGACCCGCGCAGCACCAGCACCAGCAGCACGAACACCCACAGCATGCGCTGGTCCATGATGACCGCCGTGGCCACATGGTCGAACCAGGCGCCGATATCGGTCGGCCCCAGCCCATGGCCATGGATATCGGTCAGGCTTTGCACGATCACGAAGCCGATCATGCCGAGCGCGGCAAAACGGGTCAGAAAGCCGACCGCGATCAGCAGCGGCAGCGCGTATTCGGCCCAGGCGGCAAGCACCATCACCGTCTTCTGAAACAGGCTCGCCGCGGCCAGGTTGTAGCTGGCCGCCTCGGCCGCCCTTGGGAAAATCTGGCTGAACGCGCCGAAGCTGGGCGTGAACGGGCCGGTCAGCTTGGTGCCGGCCGAATTCCAGAAATAGACGAACAGCACGGCGACAAAGACGAACCGGGCGAGCGTCGGGATGGCCCAGATCGATGCGGCGTCGAGCCCGCCGACAAGGCGCCGGTAACGGGCGAAGAGGGGGGTCATGGCAGGCCTCCCGATTCGTCGAGGCCGGCAATGGCCTGACCGGCCAGCAACGGGCCAAGCGCCGCGGCAAGCTCGAACGCGGGACTGTCCGCTTCGCCGGCATCGGCTGCCCGGCCCAGCGGGTCGCCCGCCATCAGCGCGGCGACAAAGGCGCCGCCGCCGGGCGGCAGGGCGGTGACGACGGGGTCGAAACCGGGCCGCGTCACCAGCGCATCCTCGGCCGCGGCATCGGCGCCGGGCAGGGCCGGGCCGCCCGGCCGATGCGCCAGCCAGATCGTGGCGACGGGATGCGCCGAACGGATCAGCCGAAGGGCGGGTGCCAGCCGCAGCCGGGTGCCCATCAGCGTGTCGGCATCGCATCGGGCAAGTGCTGCGGGATCGACCGGCGCGGCATCGGCGGCGTGATAGGCCGCGCGTACGCCAAGTTCCAGCCGGGCGATATCGGGCAGGCAGGGCAGTCCGGCGGCAGGCTCGAAGCCTTCCAGAAACCCCGGCAGCGCGCCGCCGTAACGCTGCAGCACCGCGCTTTCGGGCGGGTGCGCGCGCAGGAACACCCCGGCCATGGCACGAAAGAACGCATCGCCGACCAGGGCGTAGGTCACCGGGAAACCCGCGATCAGGGCCTCGGTCAGGCTGACGGCGACAGTGTTGCGGTAGATGTCGAACCGCCGCCCCGCCGGCCGGCCGGCAGGATCGGTCAGCCCGTCCGGCACCGCCCGCGCGGGGTCGCGCAGCGCGGCAACAAATGCCTCCGCGCCGCTCATGCGGGCACCCGCGCCGCGGTCAGAATGGCGGCGGCCCGGGCGGCCTCGGCCTCCAGCACCGGCCAGTCGGGCACGTCGGTATCCCATTCGATCAGCGTCGGGCGCGCGCCGCCCTGCGCGATCGTCTCGGCATAAAGCGTCCAGACCGGATCGATGACGGGCGCGCCGTGGCTGTCGATCAGCAGCGGCGCGCCATGGTCGTCGCGCTGTTCGTCATGGCCGCCGAGATGGATTTCACCGACCCGGTCAAGCGGAAAGCGCCCGATATAGGCGCGCGGGTCCCGGCCCTGATTGGTGCAGGAGACGAAGACGTTGTTGATGTCGAGCAACAGGCCGCAGCCGGTGCGCCGGGCGATCTCGGCCAGGAAGTCGACCTCGTCCCAGCGGCTTTCGGCGAAGGCCAGATAGGTCGACGGGTTCTCCAGCAGCATCGGCCGCCCCAGCGCTGCCTGCACCTCGTCGATGTGATCGGCGACCCGGGTCAGCGTGGCATTCGTGTAGGGCAGCGGCAACAGATCGTTCAGGAACGCGCCGTCATGGCTCGACCAGGCCAGGTGTTCGGAAAAGCTGGCCGGTTCCAGCCAGTCACACAGCCGCCGCAGGCGCGCCAGATGGTCGGGATCGGGCGGCGCCTCGCCGCCGATCGACAGGCCCACGCCATGGACCGAGACCGGAAACCGCGCCGCCAGAGCACGCAGCTGGGCCAGCGGCCGGCCGCCATCACCAAGATAGTTCTCGGCGTGGATCTCGACCCATCGAACGGCGCCCGCATCGCGCATGATCGCATCGAAATGCTGCGCCTTGAAACCGACGCCGGGGGCGGCGGGCAGCGTGTCGTGGCGGGATGGCGCGGTATCGAGCATCGGGATCTCCGGGTTGCCGTGGGGGCAGGGTGCCCGGCCGGGGCACCCTGCCGTTGCGTCAGGATGGCAGGTCGCGGTCGAGCGGCTCGAGCGCGCCCATGCGGCCCTCGGGCAATTCCATCGATGTGCAGGTGCCGGCTGGAACGAGTGTCCAGGCATTGCCCTGATAATCGACGGTCGAGGAGCCGGCGCAGCTGGTGCCGGGGCCCGCGGCGCAGTCATTCTCGCCCGCCAGCGAGACGCCGTAGCACTTCTCCATATCTTGGGCCTGGGCCGGTGCGGCGGCATAGGTGCCGACGGCGGCGGCAACGGCACCGAGCACGGCAAGCGATTTGGCGGTGGTGGTCATTTGCTGAACCTCTTTGTTGCGATTGGGCCGCGGGTTCGTCCCGCGGCGCACCGCGAGGTCTGGCACGGACATTTTGTCACATGCCAGACACGAGGGCGTGACGCACGCAGGCGTCAAATCCTGCAACAATCGGGCAGCGGATTACCGGGCGGAACGCGGCGCCCCCGGGGCCCCCGGCGCGCTGCGCATCAGCATCAGCGCCAGCCCCGAACAGGCGGTCGCACTCAGGATCAGCGGCACGATCGTGCCGTCATAGGCCAGCCCGACCGGCACCGCGATCGCCACCGCACCGACGGTCGACGCCGCGCCGATGATCGAGGCGGCAAGGCCCGCGATATGGCCCCACGGCTCCATCGCCAGCGCGTTGAGATTGCCGAAGGTCAGCCCGACCATGAAGAAGGTCATCGTCATGTAGATGAAGAACGCCGCGAAATCCCATGGCTGCGGCAGCAGACCGGTCAGCGCCAGTGGCAGCATGATCAGTGCGGCGGCGAACTGGGCCACGAAGGCCAGCGTCGCCAGCCGCCGCATCCCCAGCGTCATCACCAGCTTGGCGTTGGTGATCGTGGCAAAGCCGGCAAGCAGGGCCAGAAGCATGAACCACAGGGGAAAGCTGTGCGACCGGTCGAACACCTCGTCGAAGATCTGCGGGGCGCTCGACAGGATGGCGAACATCTGCCCGAAGGCCAGCGTCAGCGCCGCGATATAGGTGACGGTGGCACGCGTGCCCAGCACCTCGGCCAGGGCGCCGCGCAGGGCGGCCCATTTCAGCGGGCGGCGCGCCGCGGGTGTCAGCGTTTCGGGCTGGCGAAGGATGAACCATGTCGCCGAAACGAGTCCGAAGGCCGTGAAGGCCAGAAAGATCGACCGCCATCCGAAACCCCAGATCAGGACCGCGCCGATCGATGGCGCGACCGCCGGGATCAGGATGAAGACCATCATGATGAACGACATCACGCGGGCCATGTCGCGCCCGGCATACATGTCGCGCACCATCGCGACGGTGACCACACGCGGCGCCGCGGCGCCAAAGCCCTGGACGAAACGGGCGACCAGCAGCGCGATCAGATCGGGTTCGAACGCGCCCCAAAGCGCGGCGGCGGCGTAAAGCGCAAGGCCCGCCACGATCACCGGCTTGCGCCCGAACGCGTCCGACAGCGGCCCGGCGAAGAAGGTGCCGAAGCCCATGCCGAGAACGAAGCTCGTGACGATAAGCTGGGCGCGATTGGCGTTCTCGGGCGACAATTCGGCGCCGATCGCCGGCAGCGCCGGCAACATCGCGTCGATGGAAAAGGCGATGGTGGCAAACAGCACACCGAAAAGCGCGATGGTCTCGCGCATCGGCAGGGGGCGCGGCGCCGCGACGGTGTCAGACATCTTCCCGGCCCGCGATCTCGTCGAGCACCCTGTCCCATACCCGCTGCGGTTGCGCGCCGGTCAGCACATGGGTGTTGGCCAGGATGAAGGTCGGAACGCCGGTGACCCCGCGGGCCCGGGCATGGGCGTCGCGGGCGGCGATCTCGGCCCGGTCGGCCGCGCCCGCAAGAAGCCCGGCGATCATGGCGGCGTCGAGCCCGGCCTGCCCGGCGATGGCCGCGAGCGTGGCGGCATCGCCGATATCGCGCCCCTCGCTGAAATAGGCCCGGAAAAGCCCGGCCACGACGGGGGTTTGCCGCCCCTCGATCCCGGCCCAGTGGATCAGCCGGTGCGCGTCGAGCGTCTGCGGCGTGCGCGCGATGCGGTCCCATTCGATGGCGAGCCCGGCGGCCTCGGCGGTGCGGGCGATGTTCGCATAGACCTTGAACGCCGCTTCGGCCCCGCCGAATTTCCGCGTGAGGTATTCGCGGCGATCCATCCCGTCCGGTTCCATGTCGGGGTTCAACCGGAACGGGTGCCATTCGATCGCGAAGGGGTGGTCCGGATGCGCCTCGAGCGCCCGGTCAAGCCAGGTCTTGCCGATCAGGCACCAGGGACAGATCGGATCGGAGAGGATGTCGAGCTTGACCATGCCCCGTTGTGGACGCCCGCCCGGCGGCGCGCAAGATGCCGCTCGTCCGCCCTGGCGGGCGACCTCGCCGGCGGGCGCGATCAGTCCCTGGCGAAGACGGCGCGCGCCACGAAGACGGCAAGCGCCGCGCCGATCAGCTGCATCGCGATATAGGGCGCGACATGGCCGGGATAGATGCCGGCAAAGGTGTCCGACAGGCCGCGCGCGATGGTGACGGCGGGGTTGGCGAAACTGGTCGAGGCGGTGAACCAGTAGGCCCCGGTGATGTAAAGCCCGACCAGCGCGGGCACCGCCTCGGGCCGGTAGCGGATACCGCCGAAGATGGTCAGCACCAGCCCGAAGGTCGCCACGATCTCGGCGAACCAGTTGGCGGGCCCGGTGCGCAATTTGGTCGAGGTCTGCAAGATCGTCAGGTCGAACATCGCATGGGCGATCCAGACGCCGAGGATGCCGGCGGCGATCTGCACCGCGACATAGGCCAGCGCGTCGCGCGTCCCGATCTCTCCCCGCAGGCGGAAGCCGAACGTCACCGCCGGGTTGAAATGCGCCCCCGAGACCGGGCCGAAGATGGTGATGATGACGTAAAGGATCGCGCCGGTGGCGATCGCGTTGGCCAGCAGCGCGACGCCGGTGTTCTCCGGCGACAGTGTCTCGGCCATGATGCCCGACCCGACGACCCCGATCAGCAGGAAGGCCGTGCCCAGCGCCTCGGCCAGCAATTTCCGCATCATGGCAAGGCTCCAATCCGGTCGAGTTCGGTTTTCAACGCGCCTGGGTCAAGATCGGCGAAGGGCAGCGCCAGAAGGGCGTCGGCCCGCCGGGTCAGCACATCCCAGGCGCGTTCGAAGGCGGCGTCGATCTCGGCCTCGGACCCGGTGACAGCGGCCGGATCGTCCACCCCCCAATGGCCGCGCAGCGGTGCGCCGGGCCAGATCGGGCAGGTCTCGCCCGCCGCCGCATCGCACACGGTGATCACCAGGTCCATGAGGGGTGCGTCGGGGGCGGCGAATTCGTCCCAGCTTTTCGAGCGCAGCTGCGACACCGGCAGACCCTTGCGCATGAGCAGGCGCAAGGCGCCGGGGTTGACGGTTCCGGTCGGGTGGGAGCCTGCCGAGAAGCCGCTTACGCGTCCATCACCGGCCGCGTTGAGGTAGCTTTCGAGCAGGATCGACCGGGCCGAATTGCCGGTGCACAGCACCAGGATGTTCATGCGTGTTCTCCGTGCTCTGCCGCCAGCCGATCGACTTGCGACTGCAGCGAGACCCGGTCGAGCGTGTCGAAGGGCAGGGCGGTAAAGGCGGTCAGCCGGCGATGGAAGGCGCGATAGGTTTCGGCGAAGGCAATCGCCTTTTGCGCATCGGTCCCGGTGGCCTTGACCGGATCGGGCAGCCCCCAATGGGCGGTGATCGGCTGGCCGGGCCAGGGCGGACATTCCTCGTTCGCGGCCTGATCGCAGACGGTGAAGACGAAATCCATGACCGGCGCATCCGGCGCCTGAAACGCGTCGACGCCCTTGGGATGCAGACCTTCGGTGGCATGGCCGTTGCGGACGAGCAGTTCGAGCGTGCGCGGATTGATCTGCGGCTGCGGCCGCGTCCCGGCCGAAAACGCCCGGAACCGCGCGCCGCCAAGATCGCGCAACAGCGCCTCGGCGATGATCGAACGGGCCGAATTGCCCGAGCAGATGAACAGGACGTTCCAGGGACGGTGATCCATGGCGGGGCTCCCTTCGGGGGCAAGCGCGGCCGCCGTGGCGGTGGCGCACAGATCGGGCCGACCGCGACAGCAATCGGCGGCGAGATAGTCGATCAGCGCACCGGCGCTGCGCAGATCGATGCGGTAGAGGCGGTGCCGCCCGTCACGCCGCGCGGCGATCAGCCCGGCATCGGCCAGCGCCGAAAGATAGACCGACAGCGTGTTCGGCTTCAGCCCCAGCGCGGCGGCGATGTCGCCGGCGGCGACGGCCCGCGGCGCGTGCCGGGCCAGAAGCCGGAACACCGAAAGGCGACCCGGGTGGCCGAGGGCGGCGAACTGCGTGGCGCGGCGATTCGATTCCATATTTCATGAATAGTGGAATAGATATCGGCGCGCAAGCCCTAGCCGTAAAGATCGTCGAGGCGGATGCTGTCGCGGCTGCCCAGATCACACCAGCAGCGACCGAGAAACGCCTCGGCCGCGGCCCGCCCGGCAGCTTTCAGCCGGGCGATGACGACCGGGTTGGGCACCGTCTTGGTGGCCACCGACAATTGCCGCATCAGCGCATCGTCGGCGATCATGTGGACATGCAACCCCTTCATCGCCCCCGGAGCCAGATGCCCGTCGCGCAGCAGCCGCTGCACGAAGGCGATCGCGCGCAGTTCCTTCAACAGTGAAGAATTGAACCCGATCTCGTTGATCCGGTTCAGGATTTCTGCAGCCGTTGTGGGCGTGCCGGGGCGTTCGATCGGGTTGATGTTCACGATCACCAGATCGTCGGGCAGGTCGGGCCGGAACAACGGAAACAGCGCCGGGTTGCCGGTATAGCCGCCATCCCAATAGGCATCCCTGATCCCGGTTGCCGGATCGGTGATCTCGATCGCCCGGAACAGCGTCGGCAGACAGGCCGAGGCAAGAATCGCGTCGGCGGTGATCTCGGCGCCCGCGAACACCCGCACCTTGCCGGTCCGCACATTGGTCGCGCAGACATGCAGGCTGGGTGGGCTGGCCGCGCAGACCCGGTCGAAGTCGAACCGCTCGGCGATGCGGCGCAACGGGTTGGGCAGCGGCAGCTGATAGGGGCTGACCATGCGGCTGACCGCCTCGCCCCATTGATAGGCCGGCGAGGCCTCGATCGCGCGCGAGATGCTGCCGGCATCGGGCCCGGCTGCGGCGAACCAGGCCGACAAGGCGTCGTTCGGGATGGCGCCGATCTGTTCCCACAACCAGTCGAGATTGGCCCGCGCCCCGGCGCGCCCGTCGCGGAGCATCCCCGCCTTCAGCGCGGCGGCGTTCAGCGCGCCGGCCGACGTGGCCGAAATGGCCGCGATATCGAGGCGTTCTTCCTCGAGCAGGCGGTCGAGCGCGCCCCAGGTGAAGGCACCGTGCACGCCGCCGCCCTGCAAGGCGAGGCTGATGGATCTCAGCGCCATCGGCCGCCCCGGCCTGCCGGCCGGGCCACGCCCGGGCTGGTCGGGGACCGCCGGGTTGGCGCGCCGGCGGCGGTCACAGCGCCGTCCACCCCCCATCGACCGAAATCGTTGTGCCGGTGATCTGCTCGGCCGCGTCCGAGCACAGGAACACCGCCGTGCCGCCCAACTGCTCGACCGTCGCGAAGCCCTTCGATGGCTGCCGGGCCAGCATCACCTGGCGGATCACCGTTTCGCGATCCATGTCGTATTCCGCCATGGTGTCGGGGATCTGCGCCTCAACCATCGGGGTCAGCACATAGCCCGGGCAGATCGCGTTGCAGGTGATCGGCTCTTCCGCGGTCTCGAGCGCGGTCACCCTGGTCAGGCCGACGACGCCATGCTTGGCCGCGACATAGGCTGCCTTGAACGGCGAGGCGGTCAGCCCATGGGCCGAGGCGACATTGATCACCCGGCCCCAGCCGGCCGCCCGCATGCCGGGCAGGGCGGCCGCGGTGGTGTGAAAGGCCGAGGACAGGTTGATCGCCAGGATCGCGTCCCATTTGGCGGTGGGAAACTCGGCGATCGGGGCCACGTGCTGGATGCCGGCATTGTTGACCAGGATATCGACGCGCCCGGCCTTGGCGATCAGCGCGCGGCAGTCTTCGGGCTTCGACATGTCGGCCGCGATGTAGCGGGCCGTCACCCCGGTCGCATCGGCGATGGCGCGCGCCAGCAGGTGATCCTGCTCCGAATCGGTGAAGGAGTTGATGACGACATCGGCCCCGGCCTTGGCCAGTTCCACGGCGATGCCATGCCCGATGCCCGAATTCGAGCCGGTGATGACGGCGGTCTTGCCCTCTAGCGACATGGTGGTGTCCCCTTTGACTGCGGATTTGCCCGCTCTTCTAGCCCGCAAGCCCGGCGCGGGAAACGCCCGCGCGCCACGTTCGGACAAGAAAAAAGCGCCCGCACAAGGCGGGCGCTGAAGTCGTTGAGGCAGGTTTCATACAGGCAAGAAACCTATCGAGCAGTGAGGTATACATAGCCGATCTCACCGGTAACGCCAAGTTAAAAGTTTGAAAAACCCGCATCACCTGCCTAGCCTGTCGCAAACGACCCGGGAGATGTCGATGCGCAAAGGCTTCGTTGCGGCCCTTCTTGCCGGTCTTGCGCTGTGGGCCATGGCGCCCGCCGGCGCGCTGGCGACGCCCAAACATGGCATAGCTATGTATGGCGAGCCGTCCCTACCACCGGATTTTGTGGCACTGCCCTATGCAAACCCCGATGCACCGAAGGGCGGGCGCGTGGTGTTCGGCGAGGTCGGCGGCTTCGATTCGCTCAATCCCTTCATCCTCAAGGGGCGCGCGCCCTGGGGCATCGGCGCCCATATGTATGAGGGCCTGCTGGGCCGGAACTGGGACGAACCGTTCAGCCTTTACGGCCTGCTCGCCGAATCGGTCGAGGTGCCGGCCGACCGGTCCTGGGCCGAATTCACGCTGCGCCCCGAGGCACGCTTTTCCGACGGCAGCCCGGTCACGGTCGACGATGTGATCTGGTCGTTCGAGACCCTGGGGACCGAGGGCCATCCGCGCTATGCCAATGCCTGGGGTGGGGTCGCCCGGGTCGAGGCGACCGGCCCGCGCAGCGTCCGCTTCACCTTCAACGCGCCCGACCGCGAATTGCCGCTCATTATGGGTCTGCGCCCGATCCTGCAAAAGGCCCAATGGGCGGATCGGTCCTTCGCCGAATCGGGGCTCGATGTGCCCGTCGCCTCCGGACCCTATGTGATCGACCGGTTCGAGCCCGGCCGCTTCATCGCCTTCCGGCGCAACCCCGACTACTGGGGGGCCGATCTGCCGATCAACCGCGGGCGCCACAATCTCGACGAGATCCGCTATGAGTATTACGGTGACAGCGCCGCGGCGTTCGAGGCGTTCAAGGCCGGCGCGGTCACCGTCTGGCGTGAAGACAGCGCCGCGCGCTGGCGCAGCGCCTATGGTTTTCCGGCCGTGGCCGCGGGCGATGTGGTGAAGTCGGAAATCCCCCATCGGCGGCCATCGGGCATTCGCGGGCTGGTGATGAACACCAGGCGGGCGCCGTTCGACGACTGGCGGGTGCGCGAGGCGCTGATCCAGGCCTTTCCGTTCGAGTTCATCAACGCCACGCTGAATGGCGAGCCGCTGCCGCGCATCACCTCCTATTTTGCCAACGCGCCGCTGGCCATGCGCCCCGGGCCGGCGACCGGCCGGGTCGCTGCGCTGCTTGCCCCGTTTGCAGCCAGCCTGCCGCCCGGCGCGATCGAGGGATACGCCCTGCCGGTCTCGGACGGGACCGTGCGCAACCGCGCCGGGCTGCGCCGCGCGACGGGGCTGCTGGAAGAGGCCGGCTGGACGGTGGCGGATGGCGCCCTGCGCAATGCGGCGGGCGAGGGTCTGACATTCGACATCCTGCTGCGCAGCGGCGATTCAGCGAACCAGGCGATCGTCGATATCTACATTCAGGTGCTGGAAAGGCTGGGGATCGTGGCGCGCATCGTTTCGGTGGATGACGCCCAGTATCGCGAACGCACCGACCTCTACGATTTCGACATGACGCCCTATGCGCGCTTTCTGTCGCTGAGCCCCGGCAACGAGCAGCGGCTCTATTGGGGATCGGCCGGCGTGACCGAGCCCGGCACGCGCAACTGGATGGGCATGGCCAGCCCGGCGGCCGACGCGCTGATCGAGACGCTGCTGGCGGCGGAAACGCAGGACGCGGCAACCGCGGCCATACGGGCGCTCGACCGGGTGCTGACCTCGGGCCGCTACGTCATCCCGTTCTGGTATTCCGACATCTCGCGGCTCGCCCACCGGGCCGAGCTGCGCCATCCCGCGACGATCCCGCTCTACGGCGACTGGACGGGCTTCCTGCCCGATGTGTGGTGGGCCGAACCCGGTTTGGCCCGGGATTGACCCGCCGCGCCGCTCTGCGGCGCCAGCCGCCTTAACGCCACGCTAGGGTGGCCCTGCTCGGCCTGCGCCGCAGTTTGCGGCGCGGGATCCGGCAATGGGCTATCGTTTCCTGGGCGCCGAAGGCGGGGATATTGCCGGCGCTTCGGTCGCCGCGGCCGGGGATGTCGACAATGACGGACGCGCCGATCTGATGATCGGGGCTTCCAAGGCCGATGGCGGGAGCGATCAGTCGGGGGAGGCCTATCCGACCAGCGGCGCCGATCTGGCCGCCGCCTGTCCCGATCTGCCGGTCGGTCCCCCCGCGCTGGCCGCCTGATTGCCGCGCCACAGCGTCTGGGCTGCGCCAGCTGGTTGGCTGAAATCTTAACCCCTCTGTTGTCACACTGCGTGCCGATCAGCACGGGGGACGCGCGCCATGGGCTACAGATTCGTCGGTATCCAGGGGGACGACCAGGCTGGCTTTTCGGTGGCCAGCGCGGGCGATATCGATGGCGACGGGCTGGCCGAGGTTCTGGTCGGCGCATATCGTGCCGATGGCGGCGGCGGCAATTCGGGCGAGGTCTATCTGATTGCCGGTGCCGATCTGGCGGCGGCGGATGCGGCCGACGGGACGGCCGACGGCGTCATCGACCTCGGTTTCTACAGCGACCCCGATTTCGACACGGCCAGCGGGTCCTCCTATCGGCTGATCGGCACCGAGGGCAGCGATTACGCCGGCGAGGGCGTATCCGGCGCCGGCGATGTCGATGGCGACGGGATCGCCGATCTGATCGTCGGCGCCTCCTGGGCCGGTGGCGGCGGCAGTCGGTCGGGCGAGGCCTATCTGATCAGCGGTGCCGATCTGGCCGCTGCCGATGCCGCCGATGGCGCCGCGGACGGTGTCATCGACCTCGACTTCATCACCGATGCCGATTTCGACCGGTCGGACGCCGGGTCGTACCAGTTCCTTGGAACCGATTCGTCGAATTTCGCCGGACGATCCGTCGCAATCGCAGGCGATGTCGATGGCGACGGGCTGGACGATGTGATCGTCGGAGCCACCTGGGCCGGTGGCCGCTATGGCGAAGCCTATCTGGTCAGCGGTGCCGATCTGGCTGCGGCGGATGCCGCCGACGGGACGGCCGATGGGGTGATCGACCTCGACTTCATCACCGACCCGGATTTCGATCGATCCGGCTCGTCTTCCTATCAGTTCATCGGCACGGAAGCCAGCGACTATGCCGGTAGCGCGACCGCCTCGGCCGGCGATGTCGATGGCGACGGGCTCGCCGATCTGATCATCTCGGCGGCATATGCAGATGGCGGGGGCAGCGCTTCCGGCGAGGTGTATCTGATCAGCGGCGCCGATCTGGCTGCGGCGGATGCCGCCGACGGGACGGCCGACGGCGTCATCGACCTCGACTTCATCACCGACCCGGATTTCGATCGATCCGGCTCGTCTTCCTATCAGTTCATCGGCACGGAAGGCAGCGACTATGCCGGTAGCGCGACCGCCTCGGCCGGCGATGTCGATGGCGACGGTCTCGCCGATCTGATCATCGGGGTTTCCGCGGCTGATGGCGGGGGCATGAGTTCCGGCGAGGCCTATCTGATCAGCGGCGCCGATCTGGCCGCCGCGGATGCCGCCGACGGGGCGGCCGACGGGGTCATCGACCTCGATTTCATCACCGACCCGGATTTCGACCGGGCCGGTTCGTCTTCCTATCAGTTCATCGGCACCGAAGCCAGCGACGGCGCCGGCGCTTCGGTCGCCTCGGCCGGCGATGTCGATGGCGACGGGCTCGCCGATCTGATCGTCGGGGCCGCATGGGCAGATGGCGGGGGCAACAATTCGGGCGAGGTGTATCTGATTTCGGGCGCCGATCTGGCTGCGGCGGATGCCGCCGACGGGGCGGCCGACGGGGTCATCGACCTCGATTTCATCACCGACCCGGATTTCGACCGGACCGATGCCGGCTCCTACCAGTTCGTCGGCGCCGAATCTGGCGACCAGGTCGGGTGGTCGGTGTCCTCGGCCGGCGATGTCGATGGCGACGGGCGCGCCGATCTGCTCGTCGGCGCGCCGACGGCCGATGGCGGCGGCAGCACGTCCGGCGAGGCCAGCCTGATCCTGGCCAGCGATCTTGCCGACATGGATGCCGCGGACGGCACGGCCGACGGGGTCATCGATCTGGTCTATGCGGCCATGCCGGTCTGTTTCGTCGCCGGCACGTTGATCGCAACGCCGGCGGGCGC
>DNSZ01000211.1 GCA_003500165.1 Paracoccaceae bacterium
GGCGGACAACGGTCACGATCAGTGATCGTTGGTAGCAGCTGCCTCATCCGCGCCCGGCGCCTTGATCCACGCCGACAGCAACTCCCAGAACAGGGCCAGGATCACCGGGCCCAGGAACAGCCCGACCATGCCATAGGCAAAGGTGCCGCCGATCACCCCCAGCAGGATGACCAGCATCGGGGTGTTCAGGCCCTGCGACATCACCAGCGGCTTGAGGATGTTGTCGATCGCGCCGACCGGCAGCATGTAGATCGTCAGCAGCAGGGCCGGCCAGAAATCCATGTTCAGCCAGACCCAGATCAGCATCGGGTAGACCACCGGCCAGGCGCCGATCTGGATGATGCTGAGCACCAGCGCGGCCAGCGTGATCAGCCCCGCACCGGGCACGCCCGCAACCATGAAGCCGACCCCGGTCAGCAGCGACTGGATCAGCGCGACGCCGATCACCCCGCGGGCGACATTGCGGATGGTGGCGCCCGAAATGCGCACAAACTCCTCGCCCCGCTTGCCCAGAACGCGATCGGCGAACAGGCGCAGCCAGCCCACCATGCGCGGGCCCACCACCATCAGCACGCCCGACAAGAGCACCGCCAGCGCAAAGAACAGCGCCGCGCCGGCAAACGACCCCAGAAGGCCCAGCAGCCAGCCGCCCGCATCCACCAGAACCGGGCCGAATTCTTCGGCCAGCCCGTCCAGATTGCCGGCGACGTCCCGCCAGGCCTCGGAAATCTGTGCGCCGAACACCGGCAGTTTCGCAACCCAGTCCGGCGGTGTCAGGGTCAGCCCATTGCTGCGCAGGGCCGCCACCAGGCCGGTCAGCGTTTCGACCAGCGATGCCATCAGCGCCGCCGATGGCACGATGATCGCGGCAAAGCACAGCACCATCATCACGATCGCGGCCGCGATGCTGCGCCCGCCCAGGCGCCTTTGGATCCAGGCATGGACCGGGAACAGCGCCACGGCGAGGATCGCCGACCACATCAGAAGCGAGGCAAAGGGCAGGATCATCTGCAGCGACAGCCAGAAGAGCAGGCCGACGATTCCAAGGCGGATCACCATGTCGACGACAATCGGTTCCACCCGGCGCAGGCCGGCCCTTGGGTCAGGGTCCATCGTCGGTCTCCTCTTGCGTTGGCGGGTCGGCCGCGCCCCGNNTTTTCGATCTGGATGAACAGAACCGCCCAGGCCAGCGCCAGCAGGAAATACCCGGCTGCGGCGCCGACCATCGCATCGACATTGCTTTCGCGGTGGGTAATCAGGAAATGGAAGGTGATGTAGATCACCCCGAACAGCAGCACCAGCGCTGAAAACGCCATGGCTTGGGGATATGGCCTGCCAGCGAAATGCAGCAGAACCAGCACCAGCCAGATGCCCAGAATGACGAAGTTTGCGTGGCGCGCCCGGGCAGGAACACGGCCCGCCACCATCGCTCCCAGAACGATCAGCGCAAACAGGATACGGGTCAGCAATTCCGGACCCGGGCCCTGGCCCAGAAACGGCTCGACCAGCAAAGTGGCGAGGATCAGGACCAGCAACAGACCCCAGCGCCAGCGCGACGCAACTTGCAGATAGAGCCTCAGGATGCGCATGCGGCCCCCTGTTCGAATGCCGCCAGTCTAGTCATCCGCCGGGGCCTTGTGCAACGCCGCGGGGGCCGTGCGTCGCTCGCGCCACAGGGTGAACAGCCCCGCACCGACGATCACCGCGGCGCCCAGGAACACCGCCGGTTCGGGCCGTTCGCCGAACGCCACCATGCCGAGCGCGATGGCAAAGACCAGCTGCAGATAGGCGAAGGGCTGCACCGCGCTGGCCTCGGCCGCCTCGTAGGTCTTGATCAGCAGCCAGTGCCCGGTCGCGCCCGAGACGCACAGCGCCGCCATCCAGCCCCAATCGGGCGCGGCCATCGGTTCCCAGAACCAGATGCCGACGCAACTCATCGCCACGGCGCCGGCCACCCCGGTCCAGAAGAAGCTGGTGGCGGCCCTGTCGCGGCGCGCCGCCAGCCGGGTCAGCAGCCCGTACAGCGCAAACAGGAATGCCGAGGTCAGCGGGATCAGCGCGGCCGGCGAGAACACGGTGAAACCCGGGCGCAGGATGACCAGGATGCCGATGAACCCGACCCCGATCGCGACCCAGCGCCGCCAGCCCACCGCCTCGCCCAGAACGGGCCCCGACAGCGCCGCGATCAGCAGCGGATAGGAGGCGAAGATGGCGTGGCTTTCGGACAGCCCCAGCGCGACGAAGGCCGCCACCATCACGCAGATCTCCAGCGCCAGCAGCAGGCCGCGACTGATCTGCAGCAGCGGCTGGTCGGTGGCGGCGGCCTGGCGCAGCCCCCCCGCCTGCCGGCTTGTCACCGTCATCACGAAGGCGGCGAAGAACCAGTAGCGGATCATCACGATCATCAGGACGTTGTATTCGCCGGCCAGGTGGCGCGAAATGCCGTCCTGCATGGCAAAGACGAAGGTCGTCGCCGTCATCAGCCAGATGCCGCGCCTTGTGTCGTTGCCCGCGCTCATCGCAGCAGCCCCACCGTCATGTGGCGCTTGCGGCCGAAACCGGGGCGCCGATCGACGGCAAAACCGGCCGCGGCCAGGGCCCGGCGCACATGGCCCGCCGCGGTGAAGCTGGCGCAGCTGCCGCCGGGCGCGGTGTGGCGTGCGACCGCGATCATAAGCGCGGGCTCCCACAGGGCGGGGTTGCGCGCCGGTGCGAAGCCGTCGAGGAACCACGCATCGGCGCGGCCGTCCCAGTCGGGCAGGGTGGCCCGGGCATCGCCCGCGATCACCCGCGCATCGAGGCCGGGCAGCGCCATCCGCCCCGGCGCCCGCGCCCAGGCCGCGACAAAGGGCGCGGCCAGGGGGGCGAGTTCCGGAAAGGCGGCCAGCGCGCGGGCGATGTCGGGGGCGCGCAGCGGATGCGCCTCGAACCCGGTGTAGCGCAGGTCGCCCGGAATACCGGCATGTTGCCACGCGGCCCAGGCGGCGATCAGGTTCAGCCCGGTACCGGTGCCCAGCTCGGCGATGTGAAAGCCGGGGCGGAACCGCTCCGGCAGCCCGTTCCCGGCCAGAAACACATGCCGCGATTCGGTCAGGCCGTGACCGGGCATGAAGTAGCAATCGCCATAGCGGCGCGAGACCGGCGTGCCGGTTGCGTCCCAGTCGAGCGCGGTTTCTTGTGTCGCGTCGTGCTGCATGCCAAGGCCCCTACAGCCAGACGCGTCCGCATGCGAGGGGCAGCGCCGCATGACAAGCGATGTCACGATCTTCGGTGCCGGGCTGTTCGGCCTTGGCATGCAGCACGACG
>DNSZ01000185.1 GCA_003500165.1 Paracoccaceae bacterium
TCCAAGGCGCCCGACCGGGCGGGCGCGACGCACAGATGCCGGCGAGGGTCTGGTGCGCACGGCGATCGTCCATGCGCGTTGGGACAAGACGTCGACCGCCGCGGGGTCGGACTGGACGCCGGCGCGGGGGCGACTACAGTCGCAAGCAACAAGATACGCCGGAGAGACCCGTGACCGCAGAACTTGGCCATTTCGCGCTGATCCTCGCCTTTCTGGTGGCCCTCGTGCAGGCGGTGGTGCCGCTGGTCGGCGCAAGCCGCGGCTGGGCCGGCTGGATGGGGCTGGCCGCCCCCGCCGCGACCGTCCAGTTTCTGCTGACGGCGGTGGCGTTCGGCGTGCTGACGCTGGCCTTCGTCCGGTCGGATTTCTCGCTCGCCCTTGTTGTCGCGAACTCCCATTCCGACAAGCCGCTGATCTACAAGATCACCGGCGTCTGGGGGAACCATGAGGGCTCGATGCTGCTTTGGGTTCTGATCCTGGCGCTGTTCGGGGCGATGGTCGCCTGGTTCGGCGCGGGCCTGCCGCCCGCGCTCAAGGCCCGCACCCTGGCCATCCAGTCGATGATCGCGGCCGCCTTCTTTGCGTTCATCCTGTTCACCTCGAACCCGTTCTGGCGGATGGCGGTGGCGCCGCTCGACGGGCGCGACCTCAACCCGCTGTTGCAGGATCCGGGCCTCGCCCTGCACCCGCCGTTTCTGTATCTTGGCTATGTCGGGCTCTCGATTTCCTTTTCCTTTGCCATTGCCGCCCTGATCGAGGGGCGCGTGGATGCCGCCTGGGCGCGCTGGGTCCGGCCCTGGACCCTGGCGGCCTGGCTGTTCCTGACCGTCGGGATCGGGCTGGGTTCGTGGTGGGCCTATTACGAGCTGGGCTGGGGCGGCTTCTGGTTCTGGGACCCGGTGGAAAATGCCAGCTTCATGCCCTGGCTGCTGGCCGCCGCGCTGCTGCATTCCGCGATCGTCGTGGAAAAACGCGAAAGCCTGAAGGCGTGGACCATCCTGCTGGCGATCATGGCGTTCGGCTTCTCGCTGATCGGGACCTTCATCGTGCGGTCCGGGGTCATCACCTCGGTCCACGCCTTTGCCAGCGACCCGACGCGCGGCGTCTTCATCCTGGCGATTCTGGGTGTCACCCTGGGCGCGGCGCTGACGCTGTTCGCGCTGCGCGCCCAGGATTTGCAGGCCAAGGGGGTGTTCGGGGTGGTCAGCCGCGAATCGGCGCTGGTGATGAACAACATTCTGCTGTCGGTTTCGGCGCTGGTGGTGTTTGTCGGCACCATGTGGCCGCTGATCGTCGAGGTCGCGACAGATGGCGAACGCAAGATCTCGGTGGGCGCGCCGTTCTTCGACCTTGCCTTCACGCCGTTCGCGGTGGCGCTGGCGATCCTGTTGCCGGTCGGCTCGATGCTGCCGTGGAAACGGGCCCGGATCGGCCGCGCGCTGGTGCGGCTGTGGCCGGCGCTTGTGCTGGCGCTGGCGCTCGGGGCGCTGGCCTGGTCGGTGCAGACCGGCCGCTCGGCGCTGGCGCCGATCGGTATCGCGCTGGCGGCCTGGGTGGTGGCCGGGGCGGTCACCGATCTGTGGGCCCGCGCGGGGTCGGGCAAGGACGGGTTCATGGCCAGCCTCGGCCGGCTTGGCCGGTTGCCCGGCGCCGATTGGGGCAAGGCGGTGGCCCATACCGGGTTCGGCCTGACGATTTTCGGCGTCGCCACCATCATCGCCTGGCAGGTCGAGGATATCCGGGTGGCGCGGCCCGGCGACAGCTTCCCGGTCGGCCAGTACGAACTGACGATGGACCGCGTCGAAGAGGTTCAGGGGCCGAATTACATTGCCTTGCGCGGGGTCTTTACCGCCCGCCGCGACGGCCGCGAGATCGCCACGCTGACACCGGAAAAGCGGATCTATCCCGTCGCCGGCATGCCGACCACCGAGGCCGCGATCCACGAAACCCTGGCGCGCGACCTTTATGTGGTCCTGGGCGACCCGCAGGAGGGCGGCGGGTTTGCCGTGCGCAGCTATGTCAAACCGTTCGCCAACTGGATCTGGATCGGCACCATCGTGATGGCGCTGGGCGCGGCGCTCAGCCTTGGCGACCGGCGGTTGCGGGTTGCCCCGGGCGCGTCCAGGGCGCCGTCGCGCAGCCCGCCCGTCCCGGGCGAGTAACGGCCATGCGCAGCACCGTTGCCGCCCTGCTTTGCCTGCTGGCGCTGCCTGCAGCGGCCGTCAATCCCGACGAGATGCTCGACGATCCCGCGCTCGAGGCGCGCGCCCGCGCCCTGTCGGAGGAGCTTCGCTGCCTGGTCTGCCGCAACGAAAGCATCGACGAATCGAATGCCGGTTTCGCCCGCGACATGCGGCTCTTGCTGCGCGAGCGGCTCGCCGCCGGCGACAGCGATGCCGAGGCCAAGGCCTATCTTGTCGCCCGCTTTGGCGATTACATCCTGCTGATGCCACCGGCACGCGGTGCCAACTGGCTGCTTTACGCCGCCGGGCCGGCCTTGCTGCTGGCGGGTCTGGGGCTGGGTGCGGTCTATCTGGCGCGGCGGCGTAGGGCCGAACCGCCGGCACCGCTGTCGCTGGCCGAACAGGCCCGGCTGGAAGAACTGACCCGCGACTGACGCCGCCCCCCGGAAAGCGGCCCCCCCCCCCCACCCGCCGCTTTCCGGGGGGCGGGCGCTTTCCCCGGCGGCGCCAGGCGCTATGCTGCGAGACCAGCACCAACGGACAGGCGCACCATGCCCTACAAGACGCTTTCGCTCACCGTCCGCGACGCGGTCGCGGTCATCACCTTCCGCCGGCCCGAAATGGCCAATGCGCTCAACACCCAGATGCGCGCCGAATTGCTGCATGCGGTGCAGGCGGCCAGCCGCGACGAGACCGCGCGCTGCCTGGTGCTGACCGGCAAGGGCCGTGCGTTTTGCGCCGGCCAGGATCTGACCGATCACGGCACCGTCGACGAACTCGACATCGAGCGGACCCTGCGCGAGGAATACGCACCGCTTCTGCGGGCAATCTACGACTGCCCGCTGCCCACCATCGCGGCGGTGAATGGTGCTGCCGCGGGGGCGGGGGCCAATCTTGCGCTTGCCGCCGACATCGTGATCGCCACCGAAAGCGCCCGCTTCGTGCAGGCCTTTGCCCGGATCGGGTTGATGCCCGATGCCGGCGGCACCTATTGGCTGCCGCGCCAGATCGGCTTCGCCCGCGCCATGGGGGCAGCGCTGTTCGCCGAGCCGGTGACGGCGCGCCAGGCCGAGGCGTGGGGCATGATCTGGCAGGCGGTGCCCGATGCGGGCTTTGCCGAAGCCTGGCAGGCGCGGGCCCGACAGCTGGCCGACGGCCCCACCGCGACCTATGCGCGGATCAAGCAGGCGTTGCGCGAAAGCTTCGACAACGACCTGGCCGAGCAGTTGGAGCGCGAGGCGCATCTGCAGGGCGAATGCGGTCGCACCTTCGATTTCCGCGAGGGCGTGATGGCCTTTCTCGACAAGCGGTCGCCGGCGTTTCGCGGCCGATAGTGGGCGATTGTCCGGCCCCGCGCCGCGCGGCCACATGGCATGGGGCGTCCGAACGGGACACAGGAGCCCTTGGCAGCCCGCATTGCCGGGACCAGATCACCAGAGCGCGTCGGCGTTGATCAATTCTGGTGGGAAGTCTTGCCAAGTGGCCGGCCGGTGTCGAGAGCCCGCCTTGCGGCGGGCGCCCGCCCGATGCCGGTGCAACGGGAGAAGGCGTCCGGTACGAGGCGACCCCGGCCAGGGCATCACTCCCTCGATCGGGTCGACAAATCCGTGATGCGAAGCGACCGGTTTCTCCCGGGCGCTCCCGGGCGCGCGCCCGGGAGTGCGCCCGCCGTGCGGCGGGCGCCTGCCCGGTGCCGGCGCACCGGCGAGAGGTAGATGCGGATCGAGGGTAAGCCTACGGCGGGGACCGC
>DNSZ01000264.1 GCA_003500165.1 Paracoccaceae bacterium
GGGCAGAAATCGTTCTGCACGTCGATGACCAGAAGGGCGTGGGCGTCGTCTTCCATGGCGGATCTCCCTGACCCGTTCCTAATGACGCGCAGTCCTGTGCGTCAATCCGCGGTGCCGTTCTGGGCCGCACCGATGACGGTCTGAAGATAGTCGAGCGTGGCCTGCGTGGCCGGGCGCAGATCGTCCGCGGCGCTGCGTGCTGGCCGCCAGGTTCCCGCCGCGTCGCGTTCGATCCAGCCCCGGGCGTGCAGGGCGTTCAGCTTGCGGCGCACGGTTTCGCGCGGGATGCCCGATGCCTCGGCGATCGATGCGGCATTGGTCGGTCGCGCCCGGCCGCGTGGCGGTCCGCTTTCCAGCAGGGCCGAGGGCCAGTCGGGATGTTCGGTGCCGACGCTGACCAGGAGCATCACCAGCATCGCGTCCAGATCACCGCCGAACTGCGCGCGCAGGATCGGCAGAAAACGGGCGAAGGCCCGAACATGGACCGGCCAGATCGCGGCCAGCGGCCGGGCGTCGTGTTCTGCTTGTGCCGATTGCGATGGCATCGGACCCCCGCCTTTCCCGGCGACCCATTTTGGGCACCTGCGTTCTTGAAGTCCAGCCCGGCTGCGCAATGTTCCGCGCCAGATAACGGTTTGGAGAGGGCCGGTGATGGGCATGTTGCGAGTCTTCGCCGTGATGGGCCTTGCGCTGTGCGTCCTGGCGGTTGCCGGTCCGGGCGTGGCGCAGTCCGTTTCGGGAGCGGACCCGTATGAGAACCGCCGCATCGAACAGGTCACCGTGACGATCGCCAATCCCAGCACCGATGCGGGCCTCAATGCGCGGGTCGAAGACAGCATCCGGACCCGGCTGGGGCTGTTTCCCGGCACCCGGTTTTCCCAGCAACGGATCGAATTCCAGCTCGCCCAGGCGCGGCGCATCCGCGATGTCGGCGATGTGGACTACGATGTAAGTTTCGGCCGTCAGGGCGGGCTGAACATCGCGATCACGGTTACCCTGGCCGAGGGCGGCGCCGAGGGGCGCGGCATGGCGTTCGGCGGCGATTTTCCGGTGATCTATGAAAAGGACGGGACATTCCTGCGCTTCAAGCTCGATGCGCTGGCACTGTATTACGCCAACAACAATGCGTGGTACGGGCGGCCCGACCTGATGCTGGCGGGCAACCCGCTGGTCGAGGGCCGGCCGGCCGGCGAGGGCTATGACGGCTGGGTCGAAGGCTATCTGCATTACGGCCTGTACGGGATCACCCCGCTCAACGACAATCTGTATTTCTATGGCGGTCTCAGCGCGATCACCTCGGGCTCGACCGGGCAAGAGCTGTTCACCGACGCGACACGGAGCTTTACCGGGGTCGAGGATGCCTATGTCGGGCTGGTCGGCGGGCGGACCGACGGCGCGGGCAACCGGTTCTCCTACAACCTGACCGTCGGCCGCCAACGCTTTACCCTCGCCAACGGCTTTCTGATCGCGAACACGGCGGCGAACGGCAGCGAACGCGCCGCGCTGCAGGCCAATGCGCGCTGGGCGTCGGATTTCCTTGGGCTGGTGCGGCTGCGCTACAACTCCACGATGTTCGAGGCATTCTACCTCGATCCCGACGAATTGCCGGTGATCGACACCGAAACGACCTATGCCGGGCTCAATCTGGAATTCGACCCGGTGGAGAACCTGACCGTCGGGCTGAGCTATGTCACCGCGCCCGAGTCGAACTTCAACTATTTCGGCCCCTCCGGCACGATCGTCGGCACGCGCGAGGGGCTCAGGGTGTATGATGCGCGGTTCCGCTATACGCCGAACGGTCCGGGCGCGCCCGGCTGGTTCTTCGGCGGTGAATACGCGATCCAGAACAACGCCAATTTCGACATGGATGCGCGCGCCGGCTGGGCCGAGATCGGCTACAGCTTTCCGCAATCGCGCTGGTCGCCGACGATCAGCTATCGCTATGCGCATTTCACCGGCGACGACCCGGCCACCACCACCTATGAACGCTGGGACCCGATGCTGTCGGGCGGCAATGGCGAGCAATGGGTGCAGGGTGCCAGCCATTTCAAGGTGGTGCAGGATTCGAATGTGATCGCGCACCGCATCCAGGCGCGTTTTCGGCCCAATCCCAAGGTCGAGCTGGTGCCGCAGCTGTGGGCCTTCTACGCCGATCAGGAGAACAATATCGGCGGCAACCCGGCGCTGAGCGTGCTTGACGGCAACGAATACGGCTATGAGGCGAACGTCACGGCCAAGTGGTTCGTCAATCGCAACACCTATGTGCATGGTCACATCGCCTATACCTGGGCGGGCGATGCCACGGACAACGCTCTGGGCGGCACGGCCAGGGACTGGCTCGCGGCGATGCTGTTCGTGCGCTACGCGTTCTGACCCTTCCCCCCTTTTCCCGCGCCCGTCGGGCGCACAGACAGGAGACCGACATGATCCGCAGAGACGTTCTGAAATCCATGGGCGCTGCCGCCGCGGGCGGTGCCGGCGGGGTGACCCTGGCGCAGGCCGAGGCGGCCCAGGCGCAAGAGGCCGAGACCCCGGTCTCGCTGGGCTTTGGCCCCTATGGCACGCCCTGGGACCCGGCCGATCCGGACATTCCCGGCCGGCAGAATGTCGTGCCCGTCTCCGAAGACTACTTCATCCCCGGCCGGTTCGCGGGCAAGACCGTCATCGTGACCGGATCGGCCCGCGGCATGGGCGAGGTCGCCGCGCGCCGCCTGGCCAGGGAAGGCGCCAATGTGGTCGGCGTCGACATCCTGGAAGAGCTTGGTGCATCGGTGATCGACGCGATCAATGCCGAGGGCGGCACTGCCACCTTCCTGGGCGGCGACATCGCCGAGGACGCGGTCTGCGCCGAGATGGTACGCCTTGCGGTCGATACCTATGGCGGGCTCGACGGCGCGATCAACAATGCGGGCGTCATGGACGCGCTGTTTCCCGACGAACCCATCGACTATGTCAATCAGACGGACCGGGTGATGGCGCGCATCGACCTGGCCGGGGACGAATATTTCGACCGCGTGGTGAAGGTGAACGTCTATGGCACCTTCTATTCGATGCGCCACGAGATCGCGCAGATGATCGCCCAGAACCGCGGCGGCGCGATCGTCAATGTCGCCTCGGTGGCGGGCATTCGCGGTTTCGGCGGTACGGTTCCCTATGTCACCTCCAAGCATGCGGTGCAGGGCATGACCAAGACCGCCGCGATCGACTGCGCGCCCTATGGCATCCGCGTCAACTCGACCGGCATGGGCACCACCCTGACGCCGATGTTCGAGCGCGCCTTCGAGATCATCGGCCAGCGCCGCGAGACCGATTTCAAGGACACCGGCATCGGCCTTTACAAGAGCATGAGCCTGCTGCAATACTCCGACCAGCAGAAGCGCGGCTCGACCGCGGCCGAACAGGTGGCGATCATGCTGTTCCTGCTGTCGCCCGAGGCGTCGAACATCACCGGCTCGACCTACAACACCGATGGCGGGTTCACCATCTTCTGATGCTGCCGATGCGCTGCAAATGAGCGCGCCGCGCGCGCCGCAGGCCGATCCCTGGCGCCGCCTCGACGAGGCGGCGTTCGGTCTGATCTATGGCACGGTCGTTTCGCTCAGCGTGTTGATGGCGATGGGGGCGCATCCCGACCACCCGTTTGCCATGGCGGCGGCGCTGTTTGGCGCCGTCCTTGCCGTCACACTGGCCGAGGCTTTCGCGCATGCGATGTCGCATGAATTGCAGCGTGAGCGGGAGGCGCCCAAGGCAACGTTGCGCGATGCCTGGCGCCACGCCCGGCCGACGCTGGTGGCCGCCAATGTGCCGACGCTGCTGATGCTGGCGGCCGGGTTCGGCCTGCTGCCGGCGGAGCGCGCCATCGCACTTGCCCAGGGCTTCGGCGCCGTGCTGCTGTTGGTTCTGGGCGGCCGGGTCGGTTGGGTCGCCCGACACAGCCCGCGCGCGGCGATGTGGGGCGCCGTTCTGGCCGGCGGGATCGGCGTTGCGCTTGCCGCGCTGAAATACGCTCTCCACTGATCAGCGTGCGATCCGCATGGCGCGACGGCTTCGCATTGCGGCGCGGCGCGCCCTGTGCGGCCCGCACCGCGCGATCCCGACAGGCGCCCAGACGGGCCGGTGCGGGACGAAAGAGAAGAACGCAAGAGACAGGAAATCGCTTCGTGACTTTCCCCGAACGCGCTGATCAGTGGAGAGCGTATTTCAGCGCGGCAAGCGCAACGCCGATCCCGCCGGCCAGAACGGCGCCCCACATCGCCGCGCGCGGGCTGTGTCGGGCGACCCAACCGACCCGGCCGCCCAGAACCAACAGCAGCACGGCGCCGAAGCCCTGGGCAAGTGCGATGGCGCGCTCCGCCGGCAGCAGGCCGAACCCGGCCGCCAGCATCAGCAGCGTCGGCACATTGGCGGCCACCAGCGTCGGC
>DNSZ01000300.1 GCA_003500165.1 Paracoccaceae bacterium
ACGGGACGGTCGCGGCGGCCGCCGATCCGGCCTATGCCGGCGCCGCCGCGGCCGTGTAACAGGAGGGAAAACACCGATGCAGAACACCGATCCGGTCTGGGACCATGTCGAGGCGCGGAAACCCGCCTTCATCGAGCTGTCGGACCAGGTGTTCGACACGCCCGAGACGCTTTACCGCGAGTTCCGCTCGGCCGCCGCGCATCGCCGCGCGCTCGCGGATCAGGGGTTCCGGATCACCGATGCGCCCGCCGGCATCCCCACTGCGGTGATCGGCGAAGCGGGCGAAAGCGGCCCGGTGATCGCGATCCTCGGCGAATACGACGCCCTGCCCGGGCTGAGCCAGGAACCAGGCGTCGCCGAACATCGCCCGATTGCGGCGGGCGGCGACGGGCATGGCTGCGGGCACAACCTTCTGGGGGCGGCCGCGCTGCTTGCCGCCACCGCGGTCAAGGACTGGCTGGCCGCAAACGGCATCGCCGCGCGGGTCCGCTATTACGGCTGCCCGGCCGAGGAAGGCGGCGCCGCCAAGGCCTATCTGGTGCGCGCCGGGCTGTTCGACGATGTCGACGCGGCGATTTCCTGGCATCCCGCGGCCTTTACCGCGGTGAACGAGGCACGGTCGCTGGCCAACACACGGATCGACTTTACCTTTCACGGGCGCGCGGCCCATGCGGCGGGCGCGCCCGAGCTGGGGCGCAGCGCGCTGGACGCCGTCGAACTGATGAATATCGGCGTGAACTATCTGCGCGAACACATGCCCGACGATGCCCGGGTCCATTACGCCTATCTCGACGCCGGCGGCGAGGCGCCCAATGTGGTGCAGGCCCGGGCCACGGTGCGTCAGCTGATCCGGGCGCGGAACCTGGACGAACTGCGCGGCCTGGTGGCGCGGGTGCGCAAGATCGCCGATGGGGCCGCGCTGATGACCGAGACACGGGTCGAGACACGGGTGTTTTCCGGGGTGTCGAACCTGCTGGGCAACCGCCCGCTGGAGGAGGCGATGCAGGCCGAACTCGACCGTCTGGGGCCGGTGCCGTTCGACGAGGCCGACCGCGACTTTGCGCGCCGGATACAGGCCACCTTCACCGCCGAGGACATTCGCGCCACCTTCCGGCGGATCGGCATGGCGCCCGATCCCGATCTGCCGCTGTGCGATTTCGTCGCCCCGCTCGACCGACCGTTCGAAGGCGGCGAGGGCTCGACCGATGTCGGCGATGTCAGCTGGGCCGTGCCCACCGTGCAGGCCCGGGTCGCCACCTGCGCGGTCGGCACGCCGTTCCACACCTGGCAGACCGTGGCCCAGGGCAAGACGCCGGCGGCCCATAAGGGGATGGTCCACGCCGCCAAGATCATGGCCGCCACCGCACGGCGATTGATCGACGATGCCGGGCTGCGCGCCGCCGCCCGGGCCGAACATGCCCGGCAACTGGCCGAAAGCCCCTATGTCTGCCCGATCCCGCCCGATATCGGCCCGCCGATCGTGGCGCCAGACGACGATATGGCGGGGCCGGCGCCGGTGACCGCGTGACAGGCAGTGCGGTCAGCCCGCGCGGCCCATATCCCGCAGCCACGGCCCGAATTCGGAAAGAACGGCATCGTAGAGGGCGCGCTTGAACGGCACGATCAGACCGGGAAGCGCTTCGGGCGCGACCCAGCGCCAGGCGCTGAATTCGGGGTGCGGGGTGGCGATATCGACATCGGCGTCGGTGCCCAGAAAGCGCGCCAGAAACCACTTCTGTTCCTGGCCGCGATACTTGCCGCGCCACAGCCGGCCGACCAGATCCGCGGGAAGGTCATAGCGCAGCCAGCCCGGGGTTTCCGCGACGATCTCGACCTTCTGCGACGCCACGCCGGTCTCTTCCTCCAGCTCGCGCAGGGCAGCGGCGCGTGGCGTCTCGCCGGCGTCGATGCCGCCCTGAGGCATCTGCCAGGCCGGGCCGGGATTGTCGATGCGCTGCCCGGCAAAGACCTGCCCGGCCGCATTGGCCAGAACCACCCCGACACCGCGCCGCCAGGGCAGCGCCCCCGGATCGGGCGCAGCCACGGCGCCGGTCAGTCCTGGTTCTGCAGCGCAGCGAGCCCGCGCAGCAGATCGAGCGCATAGGCCAGTTGATAGTCGTCGGCCCGGCGCTGCGCGGCTTCGCGCACCATCGCTTCCTCGGCTTCGAGCTGGCGGCGCTCGTCCTCGGTCAGGCTGTCATTGTCCAGCCGGCCGCGCAGATCGTCCTCGCTGCGGAAGCGCGGGGTCTCGACCTCCTCGGCCGCATCGGCCTCGTCGGCGCGGGGCTGCTGCGGCACCATGATGTCCGGTGCAACGCCCAGCGCCTGGATTGACCGGCCCGACGGGGTGTAATAGCGCGACGTGGTCAGCCGGATCGCGCTGTCCTCGCTCAGCGGCATGATGCTTTGGACCGAGCCCTTGCCAAAGCTCTTGGTGCCGACGACGATGCCGCGGCGGTGATCCTGCAGCGCGCCGGCGACGATTTCCGAAGCCGAGGCCGAGCCGCCATTGATCAGGACGACGATCGGCTTGCCGTCGGTCAGGTCGCCCTCTTCGGCATTGTAGCGTTCGCTGTCGGCGGGGTCGCGGCCGCGGGTCGACACGATCTCGCCGGCGTCAAGGAAGGCATCCGAAACCTGGATCGCCTGCGACAGGAGCCCGCCGGGATTGTTGCGCAGATCGATCACAAAGCCCGACACGGCATCGAGGCCGCCGGCCTCTGCCACCGCTTCGGCGATCCCCTGTTCGAGATTGTCATAGGTCTGGTCGTTGAAGGTGGTGATCCGCACCACCACCGCGTCGCCCTCCACCCGGGTGCGCACCGCGGTGATCTGGATGGTGTCGCGGACGATGGTCACGTCGAACGGTTCCTCGATCCCCTCGCGCAGGACCGTGATGGTGATCTCGGACCCGACCGGGCCGCGCATCATCTCCACCGCCTCGCGCAGGGTCAGGCCAAGCATCGATTCGCCGTCCACATGGGTGATCAGGTCGTTCGCCTGCATGCCCGCCGCGGCTGCCGGCGTGTCGTCGATCGGCGAGACGACCTTGACGAAGCCGTCCTCCTGCGTGACCTCGATGCCCAGGCCGCCGAATTCGCCGCTTGTCTGCACGCGCATGTCGTCGAACGCTTCGGGCGGCAGATAGCTCGAATGCGGGTCGAGCGAGGTGAGCATGCCGTTGATCGCCGCCTCGATCAGTTCGGCCTCGTCGACCTCCTCGACATATTGCGAGCGGACCCGTTCGAAAATGTCGCCGAACAGGTCGAGCTGGCGATAGACCTCGGCCGTGTCGTTTTCCTGCGCGCCCAGGGGTGCGCTGATCTGGGTGGCAAACACCGTCCCGGTGATCAGCCCGATCGCCCCGGCCAGCAGCAGGTTCCGCGTTGCCCGTCCGTCTTTTCCGCTCATGATCCGCCTGTGCCTCTTGTCCACCGACGGGGGATGTAGCAGCCCGGTCATCTGTTGTCCTCCCCGCATGGTCACTTTTCCGTTCCGGATGTGGCCGCACCGCCGATGATCAGGCTTTCGCCGGTCATCGCCGATGGCTTCTCGACCCCCATCAACTGCAACAGGGTCGGGGCCAGATCGGCCAGTGTGCCGTCGCGCAACCGCGCGCCGGGCGGCCCGCCGACCAGGATCACAGGCACCTGATTCGTCGTGTGGGCGGTGTGCGGGCCACCGGTAGCCGGGTCGATCATGGTTTCGCAATTGCCGTGATCGGCGGTGACGATCATCGCCCCCCCGGCCGCCGCCAATGCCGCGACCGCCCGGCCCAGGGCGGCATCGACCGCCTCGCAGGCGGCGATCGCCGCGGCCCGGACGCCGGTATGCCCGACCATGTCGGGATTGGCGAAATTGACCACGATCAGGTCGTTGTCGGCACCGATCTCGGCGACCAGCCGGTCGGCGACGGCGGGCGCGCTCATTTCCGGCTGCAGGTCATAGGTGGCGACCCGCGGCGAAGCCGGCATGAAGCGCCTTTCGCCCGGCTCGGGCTCTTCCTTGCCGCCATTGAGGAAGAACGTCACATGCGGGTATTTCTCGGTCTCGGCCAGGCGAAACTGCCGCAGCCCATGCGCCGCCACCCAGGCGCCCAGCGTGTCGGCCACCTGTTGGCGGGGGAACACCGCCGGCATCAGCCTGTCCAGATCCTCGGCATAGGGCGCCATGCCCAGCACCGGATCGGGCACCGGCGCCCCGCCGCGGCTGAATTCGGTAAAGTCCGGCGCGACAAAGGCGCGCAGCAACTCGCGCACCCGGTCGGCCCGGAAGTTGAGGCAGAACAGCCCGTCGCCCGGCTGCAGGCCGCTGTAATCGTCGATCACCGTGGGCGCGATGAATTCGTCGGTTTCGCCGCGCGCATAGGCCGCGGCGACCGCCGCACCGGCATCGGGCGCCTGGTGCACGCCCTCGCCGCGGGCAATCGTGGCATAGGCCTTTTCGACCCGGTCCCAGCGGCGGTCGCGATCCATCGCCCAGTAGCGCCCGGTCACCGTGGCGATGAACGCCCCCTGCGGCAGCGCCGCCTCCAGCGCGGGGATGTCATGCCCGGCCGAATCGGGCGGCACGTCGCGCCCATCGGTCAGCGCATGAGCCGCCACCGGCACGCCGCGATCGGCCAGCGCCCGGGCGGCCGCAACGATATGGTCGCGATGGCCGTGCACGCCCCCTTTGGAGGCGACCCCGATCAGATGGGCAAGCCCGCCCACATGGGCCAGCGTATCGGCAAAGGCCGCGAGCGGCGGCGCGGCGGCAAAGCTGCCATCGGCGATGGCGGCATCGATCCGGCCCAGATCCATCCGCACGACGCGGCCGGCGCCGATCGTCATGTGGCCGACCTCGGAATTGCCCATCTGGCCCTCGGGCAGGCCCACCGTGGGCCCATGGGTCGTCAGCCGGGCATGCGGGCAGCTTTCCCATAGCCGGTCGAAATTCGGTGTCCGGGCCAGCCGCGGCGCATTGTCGTCCAGCAGGGGGCTGATCCCCCAGCCATCGAGGATACACAGGATGACGGGCTTGGGCACGGACATCCGATCTCCCTAGCCGCCGCACCGGATGGGGGCAAGCATCGCCCCCGCTCAGGCCGGTCGGCTGGCCAGAACCTCGACGATGCGGGTCTGGGTATCGGCCTCGGCCGCCCCTTCGGCCGCGGCCAACTCGCGCGTCAGCCGCTCCATCGCCGCCTCGTAAAGCTGGCGCTCGGAATAGGATTGTTCGCGCTGATCGTCATTGCGGTGCAGGTCGCGCACCACCTCGGCGATCGCGATCAGATCGCCCGAATGGATCTTCTGCTCGTATTCCTGGGCGCGCCGCGACCACATCGCGCGCTTGACCCGGGGCTTGCCCCGCAGCGTCTTCAGCGCCTTGTCGCGGGTGCCGGCATCGGCCAGCTCGCGCATGCCGATATCGCGCGCCCGCGCCACCGGCACCCGCAGCGTCATCTTCTCCTTCTCGAAGGTGATCACATACATCTCAAGCGTCAGGCCGGCGACCTCCTGCTCCTCGACCGACACGATGCTGCCAACCCCATGGGCGGGATAGACGACGTGCTGGCCGGGGCGAAAACCGGCGGTGGCGGTCTGGCTCATGGTGACGGGTTCCTCCACGAAAGCGGTCCGGCCAGCCGGCGGCCCGGTTTCCGGGCGCGGGCCGGCTTCGGCCGTCAGCGTCATAGCCGGGTCGGCGCCGAAACGCCAGCCCGGGGCGCGTCAGCCGCCGTCGCCCGCCGCTTCGGAGAAGTACTTCTCCATCTTGCCGGCCTCGCCATCGCGGTCATCGGCATCGGGCAGCGGGTCCTTCTTGGTGATGATCACCGGCCAGCGTTCCGAGAATTTGCGGTTGAACTCGACCCATTTCTCCATGTCCGGCTCGGTGTCGGGGCGGATCGCATCGGCCGGGCATTCGGGCTCGCACACGCCGCAATCGATGCACTCGTCGGGATGGATGACGAGCATGTTCTCGCCCTCATAGAAACAATCGACCGGGCAGACCTCGACGCAGTCGGTGTATTTGCAGGCGATGCAGTTCTCGGTCACGACGTAGGTCATTTCATGGGTCTCCGTCCGGCACGCGTTTAAGTCGTATCTGCGGCCTATGTTTTGCCGATCCCGTGGGCCGGGTCAATCTGCGTTCCGGGGCGGCGCGGGCCGCGCGGCGGGATCGCCCGGGCGCGCGGCGGTGTCAATGTCGAGATCGACGTAAAGCGCCGCGGCCTCGGCGGCCGGGCCGCGCCGCTGGCCCAGCCCGGCGATCCGGACCAGACGAACCCGCCCGGCCTGCGGAAAGGTCAGGATATCGCCGGGGCGCACCGCCGCGGCCGGTCTGGTGACCCGCTGGCCGTTGCGCCGCAACCGCCCCTTGCCCACCATCGCGGCAGCCAGCGCCCGGGACTTGAAGAACCGCGCCCGCCACAGCCACAGATCGGCGCGGAGCGAACAGCATTCGTTGCGATCGCCGGCCATTACCGCGGTGTCCGGGCGTGGCGGATATTGACAGCCTGGCCACCGATTGCGCGAACCGATCCATAGAGTGCGTAGTCATCTGTCACCACAG
>DNSZ01000230.1 GCA_003500165.1 Paracoccaceae bacterium
CTTGAAACTTGAGCCTAAGGAGTTCCGATGGTCGCACAAGCGATCGAAATTGAAAGGATCTGCACGCGCTCGAATCAATGAAAGAAGCACTGGCCACTCCTCCGCCTCGACGCCTACCACCTCAAATCTCTGCGAAACTAGTGGTAGCGGGACCTTGATAATATACCGAACCACTGGCGCAAATTCTTCGAAATGGTCAAGCGATTCGCTGTAGAGAAAAATAAGCCACCCTTCGGAGATGGCCAAGAATTCCACATCCGACAATACAACCGCCTCCTCTGACTCGGGAAGGGTGAACTCGTAGACGGCGCCACCGGACTCAATCGCCAGCACGCGCTCTCGGTTTCTAGGGTCGTCGAATGTTGGGTTTACAAATAGAAGTTGACTCCTCGCGGGCTGTTTTGATCCGTCATCGAATTCGATCTGGAACTCCTGAACTTCCTTTGCTGCAAAGCTTGGATCTGGCGCCCAAGACCAAAAGTCTATAGGATTCATTCCGCCTTGGGAATGCCACTCGCGTGGTGGAACGTGTCTCGGGCGCTCAATTCCTAGAGCCAAAATGCCTCTTTCTGCCAAGAGATCATGGCTGTTGCTCACTTTGGGGAGCAGCAAGAAACCTAGCGCGAACAGTGCGTTCGCTAGGCAAAAGCCAAGCACCACCAACAGAAATGGTTTACGTGATTTCCAGACTGCCATCACCTACGGAAGCTCCTCAAGCACGTATTGTTGTAGAACAGCGCCAGTATTGATGCCATACTGGCCCCAATGTTTAACTCGCTCGATCGAATATCCCCGGCTGTTCCGAATTCTGAGTTCGTTCGCTTGGATATTGACCGTTGCGAGCGGGTCAATACGATCTGCGGTAGTATTTAATGGCGTCGGCTGCCTTATTCCGGACCCTAGGACATTACCATCCGTTCCGCCGCGACGTTGGACGCCATCAAAAACAGAGTATACGTTAGCAAAAAAGCCTACGTTGTCCATATTCATTTCATAGTCATCGCGAACCGGTCCACCAAGACCAATTACTTCATCAATATACACACCCTCCATCTGAGACGCAAGGCGTACAACATTGACTCCATGGCTGTGCGCAACTACGCGAATCGGCTCGGCAGGGTTCCTATCGAGAATGTCTCGGATCCGTATTGCCAGCCTTCGCGCTTGCTCTTTTCGTGCAGCATCCGTGTTTTCCATGTTTCTATTGTCAAGGGCATCGAGATCCTCACCGTAATGATCTTCAACGACGCTATGGAGATCGTCAGGGTCGTCTGGATCGTCGTCCCGCCACCTTCCGTCCGAGTTGGTGCCATCTACGGCTACCGTATAGTTTCCCCCCGGATCGCGCAGGTTCACCGGGTCGTTGAAGCTGTACGCATACCGGTTCGTCCCCACCCCGGGCTGGTTCGGGTCGAGCCAGTCGGGCTGGATGAAGCGGCCGAGTTCGGGGTCCATGTAGCGGGCGTTGAGGCAGATCAGCCCCGCCCCCGCATCGGGACGCTGGCCGACAAAGCCCTGATCCTCGGCTGCGCCGCGCTGGTGGGCCGCATGGTGCTGTCGACGCTGCACACCGCCACGCCCGAAGGCGCGGTGACCCGGCTGGTCGATCCGGGCGTGCCCGACTATCGGGTGCGCGACGTCCTGCGCGGGGTGCCGGGCCAGAGCCTGGACATCCGCCCCGGCGCGCCCCGCTCCCCGATGCCAAAGGTCATGGATCATGACCGTCGTCCGCCGCCCGCCCTGCCCGCCGACCAATCCTGGCAATGGGATGGGGCAATGTTGGCGGCCCGATCGGGCAGGCGAGGGGGCGGTGCTGGCGCCCCGGGCCAGACGCCTTGCGATCGGTATCAGAAGCCATCGCGCCACTCGGTCTCGAACAGCGCCGCCCAGGCCGGCAGGTCCGCCGGCGCCTCGGCCTCGACCGGGACATCGGCCGCAAGCGCGAACACGGCCGCGACCTGGTGCGCCTCCAGCGCTGTCGGGTGGAACGGCGCCAGCGCTTCGGCCATCGCCGCCGCAAGGTCCGCCGTCTGCGCCGATGCATCCATCGGCAGGAACCTCAGCACATCTGCATCGGCCATCGCCCGGTCGCCCGAGATGTCGCAGACCAGACCGGCCTTCTCGGCCTTCGCCTTCGCCTGTGCGGGGTCGGCGCCCCGGTCGCAGACCAGCCCGGCCTTCTCGGCGCGCGGTGCATCGGCCGGTGCCGGGTCGCGGATCGGATCCGCCACAAATCGCGCGGCGAGGGCCGGCCCGGCCGGCGCCTCAACCAGCGCCAGCAGATCGCCGCGGTCCCATTCGGTGCCATCGGCAAAGCGCACCGCCTGAACCTCGTGCCAGGCCGCATCGGCGTCGAAGAACCGCTCGACGACCACCCGGTCCGCCGAGCCGGCCACCGACAGCACCAGGCTGTCGCCGTCGCGCGCCGCCGACAGCGCCGCGGGCGTGACCCCGTTCCCGAAGACCAGCGCGTTGGCCTTGTCGGCGCGCCCGTCGCGCGCACCCACGATCCGGTCCACACCTTCGCCGCGGTCGAACAGATAGATGTCGTCGCCCGCCCCGCCGCTCAGCCGGTCGTCGCCGGCGCCGCCTTCGAGCGTGTCGTCCCCCGCGCCGCCATGGAGACGGTCCTGGCCCGCGCCGCCCGTCAGGCTGTCATCGCCCGCGCGGCCCGCCATGCGGTCGTCGCCGGCGCCGCCCGCCAGATGATCGCGGCCTGCCCCGCCATTCAACCGGTCGTCGCCGGCCCCGCCCAGAAGCCAGTCGTCGCCGTCATCGCCGAACAGCCGGTCCACGCCGTCGCCGCCCTGCAGGATGTCGTTGCCGGCATCGCCGCGCAGCCAGTCCCGGCCGGCGCCGCCATTCAGGACATCGTCTCCGTCATGGCCGCAAAGCCGGTCCCGGCCGCCGCCGCCAAACACCACATCGTTGCCGTCCATGCCCAGGAACAGCCCGTCCACCGCCATCCAGTCCTCGGCATCGGAGCCGCGGAAACCGCGCGCCAGCGTGTCGAGCCGAAGCATGTCAAGCCCGCTCCACACCGTGCCATCGGCAAAGTGGACCGTGTCGAGCGCCGGGGCATCGGCCGGCCGCAGGAAATAGTCCTGCACCGTCACGCTGTCGCCGCCGCCGTCCACACTCAGCACCAGGTTGGCGCCGTCGCGGCCACGGGTCACATCGCCGGCCGTGATGCCTGCACCAAAGGCCAGGACCCCGTCGAGGACGACATCTGCCGTGGTCGCCGTCAGCCCCGCAGCGGGGCGGATCCCCTGAGACAGGCCGATCAGATCGTCCCGGTCCCAGGTCGTGCCATCGGCAAAGCGGACCTCCTGAACCTCGTGATACCCCGCAGCGTCATGGAAGAAGCGGTGCACGGTCAGCGTCTCGCCGCTGCCGAGGCTCAGGATCAGGTCGTCCCCCGACCGCGCGCCGGTCAGGTCGCCCGGCAGGCTGCCGCCGGTGATTTCCAGCACATTGTGCTTCTCCGCGGCGGTGTCGTAGGTCCACCAGATGCGATCCGAACCGCCGCCCGCCCCCCAGCGATAGGTATCGTTGCCCTGGCCACCGTTCAGGAAATCGTCGCCCGCCCCGCCATCGAGCGTATCGTCGCCCTGCACGCCGAACAGCCGGTCGTCATCGGCCCCGCCATGAAGCGCATCGGCATCGAACCCGCCATACAGTTCATCCGCCCCATCGCCGCCGTAAAGCGTGTCCGCACCCGCATTGCCGTCGAGCCGATCGGCGCCACCATGGCCGTAAAAGACGTTGTCGGCCGCGTCGCCTTCGATACCGTCATCGTCCTCAGTGCCATCGGCAACCGGATCGGCCCAGCGCAGCGCCTCGAGCGTGGCGCGGTCCCATGCGGTGCCGTCGGCGAACCGAACCACCTGGATCTCGTGATAGCGCTGGTTCCAGTCGGGTTCAAAGAAGCGCTCCACGGTCACCCGATCGCCCGAGGCAAGGTCGAGCACCAGGTCGAGCGTCCACTGCCCGCCCGTGTATCCGCGCGCGACGCTGACATCTTCGGCCGCGATGCCGGTATCGAAGTGAAGCTCGTTGTGCCGGTAGACCCGGTTGTCGACCTCCGCCGCGATCACGTCATGGCCGTCGCCGATCGCGAAGCGGTAGATGTCGTCGCCCTTGCCGCCGCGCAGGGTGTCGTCGCCCACGCCGCCCTCCAGAATGTCGTCGCCCGCGCCCCCAACCAGCCAGTCGGCGCCGGTCCCGCCGCTCAACTGATCGTCGCCGCGGCCGCCAAAGCCGCGGTCGTCGCCCGCACCGCCATGCAGGATGTCGGCGTCGAAACCGCCGAACAGCCGGTCGGCGCCATCGCCGCCCATCAGCACATCGGCGCCGTCGCCGCCATCGATGAAATCGTCCCCCGAACCGCCATCGATCACGTCGGCGCCGCCATTGCCATAGACCAGATCGTCGCCGCCCAGCGCGTCGATCGTGTCGTTGCCGTCGCCGGCGAACAATTCGTCGGGGCCCTCGGTGCCGCCGAAACTCATTGCCATCAGATCGGCCGGGCTCCAGGACGTGCCATCGGCAAAGCGCACCTCCTGCAGCACATGCCACTCCCAGGCGAAAGTGGGGAAGAAATCCGCCACCGTCACGCTGTCCGCGCCGCCCCCCAGGCTCAGAACCAGATCGGACCCGGCCCGGATCACATCGACATCGCCCGGCAGGATCGCGGCGGCGAATTCCAGCACATTGTGCTTGTCGGGATTGGCGTCATGGGCCGCCAGGATCGTGTCGTGCCCGTCGCCCGGGCCGAACACATAAAGGTCGTCGCCGCCCAGGCCGA
>DNSZ01000228.1 GCA_003500165.1 Paracoccaceae bacterium
GGCGAATGCCGCCTCCAGCCGGCCGACGCCCCCGTCGCCCGGCTGGAGGCGGCATTCGCCGATTTCATGGGGGTGCCCTATGCGCTTGCGGTCTCGTCCTGCTCGGCGGCCCTGTTCCTGTCGCTGAAGGCGGTGGGGCTCGCCCCCGGCACCAGGGTGGTGATCCCGGCCTTCACCTTTGCCGCCGTTCCCTCGGCGGTCGTCCATGCCGGCTGCACGCCGGTTCTGGTCGAGGTCGGCGACAGCCTGCGGCTCAACCTCGCCGATTTCGAGGCAAAGCTCACGCCGGATGTCGGTGCCGTCCTGATCAGCCACATGCGCGGCCATACCTCGGACATGGACGCCATCATGGCGCTGGCCGGGGCGCGCGGCATCCCCGTGATCGAGGATGCCGCCCATTCGCTGGGCACCGAATGGCATGGCCGCAAGATCGGCACGATCGGCAAGGTCGGCGCGTTCTCGTTCCAGTCCTACAAGCTGGTGAATGGCGGCGAAGGCGGCATGCTGATCACCGACGACCCCGACATCATCGCCCGCGCGGTGATCATGTCCGGCGCCTATGAGCACAACTGGAAGAAACACCCGCTTCTGGGGGCCGATTTCGACCGCTGGCAGAACCGGTTGCCGCTGTACAATCTGCGGATGAACAACCTGTCGGCCGCGGTGATCCTGCCGCAACTGGCCGAAATCCCGCGGCGGGTCCGCGACGGGCGCGCCAATCACGATTACGTCGCGGCGCGGCTCAATGCCTCGCCCTGGCTTGCCGTGCCGCCGCCCCTGGCGCCCGAGACCCGCGCCCCCGATTCGATCCAGTTCCGGCTGGTCGATTTCACCGATGCCGAGGCTGAAGCCTTTGCCGCCGAATGTGCGCGGATGGGCGGCGAGGTGTCGGTGTTCGGCCGGTCCGCCGACAATGCGCGCGCATTCTGGAACTGGCGCTTTCTGGGCGATCTGCCGGAATTGCCGCAGACCCGCGCGATGCTGATGCGGACCTGCGATGCCAGGCTGCCCGCGCGGCTGCCCCGGGCCGAACTGGACCGGATCGCCGGGGTTTGCCTCGCCGCCGCCGAAGCGGTCAAGGCACCCGCCCGCGCCTACGGCACCTGATCGGGCGCCGGGTTTCACGGCCCGGCCCACGGGCCCGCCAGGTGACCGTTGCTATCGGCGCGGCGCGCGCTGCAGAAGCAGGCGCAGGCAGAAGGCGGTCTCGACCAGGATGACGATGCCGTAGGCCGGGGCAAAGGCCGCGGACAGGCCGGGCGCAAGGAACCGCAGCCCGCTGCCGACAAGATAGATGACGCCGGCCGTCGCGATCCCTGCACCGAAAGCACGGGCGAAGAGACCCGATCGCCAGACCAGCACGCCCATCATCAGGCTGTTGACCCCGAAGAACACAAGCCCAAGGTCATAGCCGTGGGCATGGAGGTCGAGGAAAAGAACCGCCAGCGCGTTGGCATCGGCCATGCCGGGTTCGCCCGAGACAAGCAGCCAGGCGGCCTGCAACGCCATCAGGTTGGCGGCGATCAGCACCGCCTGGATCAGCCGAAACACCATGGCGGCGAGCGCCAGGCCAGGGCCCACGGCGCGAAAGATCAGATAGAGCAGGATCGCCAACATGGCATCGCACAGCGCCATCAAGAGGTCGGCGGCAATGGCCAGCCGGAACTGGCCGGACGCCGCGCGGATCGCCGCTGCCGTGCCGTCGGCATCGGCAAGGTCGATCAAGGGGCCGCGAAGGCCAAGCTCGGCGCCCAGACCCGTCACGATGATGACGAGGTAGAGCAGACCGGCGAGACGCGCCCGGCGCGCAAGGCCCGGCGTCAGGGCGAGCGTGGTCATCGGCAACCTCCGTTCCCCTGCGACGCTATCCACCCTCGATCCGGGTCAGATCGGCCGTCTGCAGCGCCAGCGCGCAGAGCCGGTGCAGCAGGTTCAGCCGGTTGCGGCGGATCACCGGGTTGTCGTCGTTGATCTTCACCGCCTCGAAGAAGGCATCGACGGGCCCGCGCAGCCCGGCCAGCGCGGTCATGGCGGCGGCAAAGTCCTCCGCCTGCAGGGCCGTTTCGATGGCCGGTTCGGCCGCGTCGAGCGCGTCGAACAGCGCGGTTTCGGTGGCGTCGCGGGCAAGCTTCGGATCGGGGCCAAAGGAATACGCCACACCGTCCGCCGCTTCGGCCTGCTTCAACAGGTTATGCGCGCGGCGAAAGCCCTGCAGCAGGTTGTCGCCATCTTCGGTCGCCAGAAAGGCCGCCAGCGCCCGGGCGCGATGGACCAGAAGCCACAGATCGTCCGCGCCGGGCGCCGACAGCGCGGCGTCGATGATGTCGTGGCGCAGGCCCTCCTCGCGCAAATGCACCTTCAGCCGGTCATGCAGGAAGGACAGCAGGTCACCCGCATCGGCCGCGCCATTCGCCGTCGCGAACAGATCGCAGAGCCGCAGGCGCAACCCGTTCTCCAGCACGATCCGGATCGCCCCAAGGGCCGCGCGGCGCAAGGCAAAGGGATCCTTCGATCCGGTCGGTTTCTCGCCGATCGCCCAGAAGCCCGTCAGCATGTCGATCTTGTCGGCCAGCGCCACGGCCACCGACACCGGCGCGGTGGGCACCGCATCGGCGGGACCCATCGGCCGGTAATGCGCCGCACAGGCCTCGGGCACGCCGTCGTCATGGCCGGCGGCCTGCGCGTAATACTGCCCCATGACGCCCTGCAATTCGGGGAACTCGGCCACCATGGCGCTGGCCAGATCGGCCTTGGCCACGCGCGCCGCCTCGGCCGCCAGATCGGGCTTCGCGCCGACCATGGGCGCGACCTCGCGGGCCAGCGCGGCGATCCGGCCGATCCGGTCGCTTTGCGTGCCGAGCCTGCTGTGAAAGGTCACGGCGGCAAGCCGGGCCGCCATGCCTTCAAGCCCGGCTTCGCCGACCGCGCGCAGATCGGCCTCCCAGAAGAACCTGGCATCCGCCAGACGGGCGGCCAGCACGCGCCGGTTGCCCGCCAGGATGGTCGCGCCGTCATCTGCTGTCTCGCGGTCGGCCACCGCAACGAAGCCTTCGATCCGGCCGGTCCCAGGGTTTCGCAGCGACAGGAATTTCTGATGCGTCTTCATCGAGGTCTGCAGCACCTCGGGCGGCAGGCTCTGGAACTCTGCCCCGATCGGCCCGGTCAGAACCACCGGCCATTCGGTCAGCCCGGCGATATCGGCCAAGAGCGCGCGATCCTCGACCACTTCCAGACCTTGCGCAAAGGCCCGGTTGTGCGCCTCGATCCAGATATGATCGGCGCGTTCCTGGGCCGACAGCATCACCCTGGCGCGCCGAAGTTTGGTGCGATAATCCTCGAACCCCGTCACCGAAAACGGCTGCGGTGCATGAAACGGGTGGCCGCGCGTCACATCGCCCGCGACGATGCCGTCGACCTCGAAGGCGACAAGCTGGGTACCCGCCACATCCGACAGCACGCACAGGATCGAATGCAGCGGCCGCACCCAGCGCAACGCGCCCGTCCCCCAGCGCATCGATTTCGGCCAGGGAAAGCCGCGGATCACCCCCGGCAGCAGCTCGGCCACGATGTCGCTGGCCGCCCGCCCGGGCGTTTCGATCGTCGCGTACAGAAACGTGCCCTTCTTGTCCGCGCGTTCGACCAGCGTGTCGCGGGTCAGGCCGGTGCTGCGCAGAAACCCGGCAATGGCCTTTTCCGGCGCATCCGCGCGGGGGCCGCGCCGCTCTTCCCGGCGGGCCGGACTGTGCGGACTCAGCCCCTCGACATGCAGGGTCAGGCGGCGCGGCGTGCTGAACGCCCCGGCATGGGCATAGGTCAGTCCGGACGCCACCAGACCTTCGGTCACCAGCCGCCGCAGATCGACCTCGGCGCGGGGCTGCATGCCGGCGGGGATTTCCTCGGAATAGAGTTCGAGCAGCAGATCGGGCATCGGCGCGCGTCCTTGCGGTGCGGCCCTCCCTATCGCGCGCGGCGGGGCCGGTGGCAACCGGCGCGTGGCGCCGATCGCCATGCCGATCGATCTGCCGGGCGGGCATTGGCCCGCGCCGCCTGCCGCGCTAGGCTTCCGGGCATGAAATGGCTCGTCCCCGCCGCGCTGGTCGCGCTCGTCGTTCTTGTCCTTGGCGCGCATGTCGCCATGCTGTCCGACCCCGACATTCCGCGCGACGCGGCCTGGCGTCTGGCCCGGCTCAACGCGATCGCCTGGGCGGTGATCCTGCTGCCGCCGATCGGCGTCGCCCTGTGGCTGCGCGCGATGCGGCGGCGCAACGCCGGCCGCCGGGGCTGATGGCGGGGCGGTTCCTGACCGTCGCGGCCGCGCAATTCGCCAGCCGCACCGGCGATCTGGCGGCGAATCTAGCCGAATCCGCCGAATGGGTGGCCCAGGCCGAGCGCGCCGGCGCGGACCTTCTGGTGTTCCCCGAGCTCAGCCTTGTCGGCCACTACGGCGCCGAGCGGCTGCTCGATGTGTGCCTGCACCGCGACGACCCGCGCCTGCTGGCGCTGTCCGCGCTTGCGCCGGCGATGCACATCCTTGTGGGCTTCATCGAGGAAGGCCCGGCGGCGCAGTTCTACAACGCCGCCGCGCTGTTGCATCGCGGGCGGGTCGTCTATCTGCACCGCAAGATCAACCTGCCTTCCTATGGCCGGCTGATCGAGACCAAGTACTATGCGCAGGGGCGGTTCGTGGACACCCATGCGCTGTCCGGCGACTGGCGGCTGGGGCCGCTCATTTGCGCGGATGTGTGGAACCCGGCGCTGACCCATCTGACCTTTCTGCACGGCGCAACGCTCTTGACGGTGCCGATCTCGTCGGGCCGCGAGACGGTCGACGAGGGCTTCGACAACCCGGGCGGCTGGGCGGCGGCGATGCATTTCTATGCGATGATGTATGGCGC
>DNSZ01000067.1 GCA_003500165.1 Paracoccaceae bacterium
TTTGCCGCGCCGATGCGGCGCGCCCGGTCGCTGGCCGTGTTGGCGAGGGCGAGCGCGGCCTCCTTGTGCGGGATGGTGACATTGGCCCCGGCGAAGCCGAGCCGGGCGAGGCAGCCAAGCGCGGCGGGCAGGCCGCCCTGCGTGACACGCAGCGGAATGTAGTGGCCGGCGACACCATGACGGGCAAGCCAGTGCCCGTGCAGCGCCGGGGACCGGCTGNNGCGGCAGGAGCGGCAGGCCGAGGATACTGTGCCAATCGCCGGTGACCGAGCGGAACAGGCGGGCACCTTCGGCTTCGATCCGGTAGCCGCCGACACAGTCCAGAAGTTCGGGATCGGCCGCGGCGCAATAGGCTTCGAGGAAGCTGTCGGAGAGTGGTCGCATGGTCAGGCGCGCACGGCCGACATGGTGCCAAAGCCTGACACCATCCTGGGCCACCACGGCTGCCGAGATCAGTTGATGGGTCTGTCCTGAAAGGCGCCGCAACTGGCGTGCGAGACCGGCGCGATCCCGCGGTTTTGTCAGCAGCTCGTCCGCGTGCAGCAGGAGCTGGTCGGCGCCGATGACGAGCGCGCCCGGTTGTGCGGCGGAGACCTTTCGCGCCTTGGTCTCGGCAAGCGCCATGGCGATGGCGTCCGGCGAGAGGCCATCGGCGACGAGCGCTGCGCGCAATGCCGCCTCGTCGATCGCGGCGGGTCGCTGGGTGGGCATGACNNGGGGGGTCGCGGGGGGGGCATGACACCCGCCGAGACAAGCATGGCAAGGCGTGCCGGCGAGCCGGAGGCCAGGACAAGGGGCGCGGATGGGGACAGATCGGTGGACATTCGGGGGCGGACCGGGGGCGCAATGGGGATGGATCGGCGGCGCAACGCCACAACCGCGGCGGGGCCGGACGAGCGGTGACGTTCGCGACGTTCTATCCAGATGGGGATGGCCATGTCCACCGCTTGGGAAGACCCGGCTGAGGCCCCGCCCGGGATCTGCACGGGATGGAAAGACGGCCCTTTATGAAATATAAGACAGTGGTTTATGAGCCTTGTTGCGAACTGCTGCGTCACCGGCACGCTGTGGGCAGATCTGGGGATGGAGGGGATATCCCCACTGGGCAGGGTTCTATCTTCGACCACGTCTTTTCTTCCAGAGAATCTTTACCTATGGCCATGTCGGAAGCGAAAGGGGCGTGGCGATGATCGGCGACTGGCTTCAGGCCTGGTATCCATGGATCAAGACCGGCCATGTGGTGTCGATCATCGCCTGGATGGCGGCGTTGTTCTATCTGCCGCGCCTGTTTGTCTATCACACCGAACGAGCCGCCGAGGGGCCAGCCTTGGTCGAGACGCTGGAAGTGATGGAGTGGAAGCTGCAACGTTTCATCATGCGGCCGGCGATGCATGCGAGCTGGGGTTTCGGGCTGTTGCTGGTGTTCACGCCCTATGTCGTCGACTGGTCGTTGGCGTGGCCCTGGGTGAAGGCCACCGCGGTCGTCGCGATGACGTGGTTTCACTGGTGGCTGACGGTGAAGCGGGTCGAGCTTGCCGAGGGCCGCTGCACGATGACGGGCCGCGGCTTCCGGTTCATGAACGAGGTGCCGACCGTGCTGATGCTGGCCATCGTTTCGGCGGTGATCGTTCGGTACTGACGCGCGGTTCGGATTGACATCGGCAGCGCTGGCCGGCATAGACTGCGTGGCCGGACTGTTCTTTTCGGTTTGCATCCCCCATATCCCGCCGCCGATCCCGGACGTGCCGGTTTCGAAAGGTCCCCCATGTCGGAAAACAAGCTGTATCTGTCGGAGCTGAAGGCGCAGAGTCCGGCCGACCTCTTGGCGCAAGCCGAAGCCCTGGAAATCGAGGCCGCGTCCTCGATGCGCAAGGGCGACATGATGTTCGCCATCCTCAAGGCGCGTGCCGAGGATGGCTGGGAGATTTCCGGCGACGGGGTGCTGGAGGTGATGCAGGACGGGTTCGGGTTCCTGCGTTCGCCGGAGGCGAATTATCTGCCGGGTCCGGACGATATCTATGTTGGCCCGGACGTCATCCGACAATTTGCCCTGCGCACCGGGGATACGGTGGAGGGGGTGATTCGCGCACCGCGGGAGAGCGAGCGCTATTTCGGCATCGTGAAGGTGACGCAGATCAATTTCGAGGAGCCCGAGCGGGCGCGCCACAAGGTGCATTTCGACAATTTGACGCCGCTTTATCCCGATGAGCGGCTGCGGATGGAAACCGATGATCCGACCGTGAAGGATCGGTCGTCGCGTGTGATCGATCTGGTCGCGCCGATCGGAAAGGGCCAGCGAAGCCTGATCGTGGCGCCGCCGAGGACGGGGAAAACCGTTCTTCTTCAAAACATTGCGCATTCCGTGGCGGCGAATCACCCGGAGTGTTACCTGATCGTGTTGCTGATCGACGAGCGCCCCGAAGAGGTCACCGACATGCAGCGCAACGTGAAGGGCGAGGTGATCTCGTCGACTTTTGACGAACCGGCGGCGCGCCATGTGGCGGTGTCGGAGATGGTGATCGAGAAGGCCAAGCGACTTGTCGAGCACAAGCGCGATGTGGTGATCCTGCTCGATTCGATCACCCGTCTGGGACGCGCCTACAACACGGTCGTGCCGTCCTCGGGCAAGGTGCTGACCGGCGGTGTGGATGCGAATGCGCTGCAGCGGCCGAAGCGGTTTTTCGGGGCGGCGCGCAACATCGAGGAAGGCGGGTCGCTGACCATCGTCGCCACCGCGCTGATCGATACCGGCAGCCGGATGGACGAGGTCATCTTTGAGGAATTCAAGGGAACCGGCAATTCGGAAATCGTGCTGGACCGCAAGGTTGCCGACAAGCGCGTGTTCCCGTCGATGGACATTCTGAAGTCGGGGACCCGGAAGGAAGATCTGCTGGTGCCCAAGGCGGACCTGCAGAAGCTATTCGTGCTGCGCCGGATCCTCAACCCGATGGGAACGACAGATGCGATCGAGTTCCTGCTGTCGAAGCTCAAGCAGACGAAAACGAACAGCGATTTCTTCGACTCGATGAACACCTGACGCGAAATGGACACGATCTTTGCCCTGGCTTCGGGCCGCGGCAAGGCCGGTGTCGCGGTGATCCGGATTTCGGGACGTGGCGCCTGGCCGGCGGTCCAGAGCCTTGCCGGGGACTTGCCTGTTCCGAGGCGCGCGAGCCTGCGTCGTCTGCGGGATCGTTCGGGGCAGGAGCTTGATCAGGCGCTCGTGGTGCTGTTTCCTGCCGGGGCGAGCTTTACCGGGGAGGACGTTGCAGAGCTGCAGCTTCATGGGTCGCCTGCTGTGGTTGCGGCTGTGTCCGAGGCCTTGGCCGCCGAGCCCGACTTGCGGCCGGCGGAGCCGGGCGAGTTCACTCGTCGGGCGCTGCAAAACGGACGGCTCGATCTTGCGCAGGTCGAGGGGCTCGCCGATCTGATCAATGCCGAGACCGAGGCGCAGCGCCTGCAGGCGCAACGTCTTTTCGACGGCGCGCTGGGTGAGCGGGTGATGGCCTGGCGGGCGTCGCTCTTGCGGGCCTCATCGCTGATCGTGGCGGCGGTCGATTTTGCGGAAGAAGACGTACCCCAGGACGTGCGCGCGGCCTGTGCGGCAGAGATCTCCGGGGTGCGCGATGCTTTGGTGGCGGAACAGGAAGGCGCATTTTTTGCCGAGCGGGTTCGCGACGGGTTCGAGATTGCGATCGTCGGCCCGCCAAATGCGGGAAAATCGACGCTGCTGAACTATCTGGCGGGGCGCGAGGCGGCGCTGACGTCGGAACAGGCCGGGACCACGCGAGACGTCATCGAGGTTCGGATGGACCTGGGTGGCCTGCCGGTGACCCTGCTGGACATGGCCGGATTGCGGGAGACCGAGGATGCGGTGGAGGCAGCTGGCGTGGCGCGCGCAATGGCGCGCGCCGAGGCTGCCGATATTCGGGTCTTTCTGTTGCCTTCCGATTCGCTCCCCGGCCGGCTGTTTCGGGACGGCGACATACGGCTGCGTGGCAAGGCCGATCTTCAGCCCCTGGACGGCCAAACTGACGAGACGGAGTGCTTGCCGGTGTCGGGCCGAACGGGTATGGGAATCGACGCATTGTTGGAGCGCATCGAGGTCACGCTGGAGTTGCGCGCGGCGCGACCGAGCCTGTTCAACCGCGCGCGTCACCGGCGCTGCGTCGAAGAGGCCCGGGTTGCATTGGGATCAGCGCTTGGGCAGATCGAGATGGCGGACCCGGCCCATGAGCTGGTTGCAGAGGATTTGCGCAGGGCGATCCGGTCACTTGAGAGTCTGATTGGAAAGGTGGATATCGAGGATGTGCTGGATGAGGTCTTTGCGCGGTTCTGCATCGGCAAGTAGGGCTGTCCTGTCGGCAAGCTGGACGCGGGAGCGTGGTTTCACGTGAAACATTTCTGGGATGTGATCGTCATTGGTGCCGGGCATGCCGGGGTCGAGGCCGCGCATGCTGCAGCTCGGATGGGCGCGTTGGTTGCATTGGTCAGTTTGCGGCATGAGGACATCGGCGTTCTGAGCTGCAACCCAGCGATTGGCGGCCTTGGCAAGGGGCATCTTGTCCGCGAGATCGACGCGCTTGGGGGCGTTATTGGCCGAGCGGCGGACCGGGCAGGCATTCAGTTCCGTTTGCTGAACCGCCGCAAGGGACCGGCCGTGCAGGGGCCCCGGGCGCAGATCGATCGGGCGGCCTATCGTCAGACCGTCTCTGCGCTTGTCGATTCGACCCCTGGGATCGGCTTTGTTGCGGACGAAGTGGTGGACCTGTTGGTGCAGAAGGGCCGGGTTGGTGGCGTACGCTTGCGTAGTGGTGGCGATCTTCTGGCGCCGGTGGTGGTGCTGACCAGCGGCACGTTTCTGCGCGGTCGTTTGCATATTGGGGAAGAGAGCCGCGCAGGGGGGCGAGCGGGGGCCCCTGCCGCCGGGCCGCTGGCGGACCGTCTGCGCGCGCTTGGGTTGCCGATGGGTCGACTGAAGACCGGTACGCCGCCGCGTCTGCGGCGGAACAGCATCGACTGGCAAGGACTGGAGCAGCAGCCCGGCGATGCTGAACCGGTCTTTCTTTCCTTCCTCAGCGTCAAGACGTCGCTGCCTCAGCTGTGTTGCGCGATAACCGGCACGACGCCGGCAACCCACGCCATGATCCGTGACAACATCGCGCGATCCGCAATGCATGGTGGCCGGATCGCCGGGCCTGGCCCGCGATACTGCCCTTCCATCGAGGACAAGGTGACCAGGTTTGCCGACAAGGAGACGCATCAGATATTTCTTGAGCCCGAAGGGATCGACAGCGACATCGTCTATCCCAACGGCGTCTCCACCTCCCTGCCGGCGGATGCACAGGAACGGATGATCCAGACCATCCCGGGCCTCGAGCGCGCCGAGATCCTGCGGCCCGGCTATGCAATCGAGTATGATTACGTGGACCCGATCGCACTCGATCCAAGTTTGGCGTTGCGGGCGCTGCCGGGCCTGTTGCTAGCCGGACAGATCAACGGCACGACAGGTTACGAGGAAGCAGCGGCACAGGGGCTGGTGGCCGGCATCAATGCCGCCCGAACGGCAGCTGGCAGTGATCCCGTCACATTCAGCCGGGCCGAGTCCTTTATCGGCGTCATGATCGACGACCTTGTCACGCGGGGGGTGACCGAACCCTATCGGATGTTCACATCCCGGGCGGAGTTTCGCCTGGCCTTGCGGGCAGACAATGCCGACCAGAGGCTGACCCCGCGAGGCGTCGCCATCGGCTGTGTCGACCCGGACCGCGCCGCGGCCTTTACCGAAAAGAAGCGGCGCATCGAGGCCGCGCGCGGCTGCCTGGCCGAGCGAACCCTGACGCCCGCGGCCGCACGCAGGTGGGGCCTGCCGATCAAGGAAGACGGAAAGCTGCGGGATGCGTTCACGCTGCTCGGCTTCCCCGATATCGGGTTCGAAGACATCCTCGCGATCTGGCCGGAACTCGTGGCCATCGATAGCGAGACGCGGACGCAGATCGCGCGCGAAGCACTATACGCGCAATATCTCGACAGACAGCAAGCGGACGTCAATCGTCTGCAAGCCGAAGAGGCGCTGAGGTTGCCGCCATCGCTTGACTACACGGCCATCTCGGGCCTTTCCGCCGAACTGCAGGCGAAGCTGACCGCGATCCGGCCTGTTACTCTCGCCCAGGCCGAACGGATCGAGGGCATGACCCCCGCTGGTCTGGCCCTTCTGGCCGCACGGGCGCGCAGGGCCATCGTTCCCGACGCCGTCGATGTCGCGTAACCTCCAAAACGAGCACGCAGAGTCTCTGCGCCAAAAGGGTGGTGTTTCTCAGGCACGGCCCCACTGCGGGGGCTCTGGCGAAAAACGCGCGATCGACACGGGTCGCATCCGGCTGGTCGAGGAGCTCGGTGTTTCATGTGAAACAATGGCGCGGCTTGATGCTGTCGTGACCCTCCTCGATCGCTGGAATCGGGCCATCAATCTGGTCTCGACGCAGAGCCTGCCCCATCTCTGGACGCGACATATTCTCGATTCTGCCCAGCTGCTTCGTTTCGTGCCGTCAGCAGCACAGGATTGGCGCGACATCGGCAGCGGGGGCGGCTTCCCCGGACTCGTGGTCGCGATCCTGGCGCAGGAAAAAAGCCCCAGCCTGCGCGTCACACTCGTCGAATCCGACAAGCGCAAGGCCGCATTCCTTGAGACAGCCGCTCGAGCGCTTGACCTCGATATCGATATCCTCTCCGCGCGCGAGGAAAACCTGCCCGAAAGCCCCTGCGATGTGGTCTCCGCCCGCGCGGTCGCACCGCTCACGACGCTTGTTGGCTGGGCGCACCGGCACCTTCAGCCAAAAGGCCTCGCACTCTTTCCCAAAGGGGCCGGGCATGCAGCGGAACTCGACGCGGCGCTTGCATCCTGGCACTTTCGCGTCCAGAAGCACCACAGCTTGAGCGGCAACGGCGCCATTCTGGGCATCGACCGGATTTATCCGCGCAAGACCGGCGGATCGGCCGCGGATCGCTAAAGGACTCTACCGCCCCCCGAGATGGCCCGAACGACACCGGATATCCTGGCCATCGCCAACCAGAAGGGCGGCGTCGGAAAGACGACGACCGCGATAAACCTGGCCGCCGCCCTGGTCGAGGCTGGCCGAAGCGTTCTGATCATCGATCTCGATCCGCAGGGCAACGCGTCGACCGGCCTTGGAATCACCCAGGAACTTCGCCAGAAGACAACCTATGACGTTCTGATCGACGGCAGCCCACTTGCGGCCGCGATTCAGACGACCGGTATCGAAGGCCTTACCGTCGCGCCGGCCAGCCGCGACCTCACCTCCGCGGATATCGAACTGATCACCCGCGACCGCCGCCTGACATTGCTGAAATCGGCCATCGCCACTTTCGTCACCACCGCGCCGCCGTCCGACTATGTGCTGATCGATTGCCCGCCCTCGCTCAACCTCCTGACCCTGAACGCGCTGGTGGCCGCGCGCGGTCTCCTGGTCCCACTGCAATGTGAGTTCTTTGCCCTCGAAGGGCTGTCGCAATTGCTGATGACGGTGCGCGAGGTGCGACGTACCGCCAATTCCGGGTTGCGGCTCACCGGCGTGGTGCTGACTATGCATGATTCGCGAACCCGCCTGACCCAACAGGTCGAACAGGACGCGCGGACGACCCTGGGCGACCTGGTGTTCCAAACCGTGATCCCGCGCAATGTTCGCCTCAGCGAAGCGCCGTCCTACGCCATGCCGGTCCTGCAACATGACAGTGCGTCGAAAGGCAGTGCCGCCTACCGCGCCCTGGCACAGGAACTGATGGCGGCCGATCGCGATCCGGCGGCCGCCGCCTAGGAGACCCGAAAGATGACCGGAAAATCAAACGAACGCAAAGGCTTGGGACGCGGTCTGTCGGCTTTGATGGGCGAGGTGGGCCTGACGACCCCCGCGCGCGAAGAGCCGTCCGACGCCGCCATGGCGGGATATGGCGGACGCGCCGGACCACCGGCCGAGACCCCGATCGACCTCATCGCGCCCAATCCGGACCAGCCGCGGCGCCATTTCGACGAGGACGCGCTGCTCGATCTCATCCGGTCGGTGAAGGCCAAGGGCGTGCTGCAACCGCTCATCCTCCGGCCCGACCCCGCCCGACCGGAGGGCTACCAGATCGTCGCCGGCGAACGGCGCTGGCGGGCCGCACAGCGGGCTGGCTTGCACAGCGTCCCGGCGGTCGTCCGCGACCTCGACGACACCGAAGTGCTTGAAATCGCAATCGTCGAGAACATCCAGCGCGCCGGCCTCAACCCGGTCGAGGAAGCCGCCGGATACCGCCAGCTGATGGACCGGTTCGGTCATACCCAAGAGGCGCTGGCCACGGCCCTTGGAAAAAGCCGCAGTCACATCGCCAACACGCTGCGGCTTCTCGCCCTGCCGGAAGAGGTTCTGACGCTCCTGCGCAACGGCAAGCTGTCGGCCGGTCATGCCCGGGCCCTGGTTCCCATGGCCGACCCGGTGCCGCTTGCCCGCGAAGCGGTGGCCAAGGGCCTCACGGTTCGCCAGATCGAGGAGCGCGCCCGCCGGCTCGACAGCCCCGCCGCGCGGGCCACCCACCGCCGCCCGCCCAAGGACGCCGACACGCGCGAGCTTGAACGCCTGCTTGCGGCGCAGACCGGCCTCGGTGTCCGCATCGACGGCGAACCCGGCGGGCCCGGCGGGACGGTGCGGTTGACCTACCGATCGCTCGATCAGCTCGATCGGCTCGCCGCGTTGCTGTCGCACGGGCTTCCCAACGACCTGTCCTGAACGGGCTCCGCGACCGATGCCAGAGGTCCCCGGTCATCACCGTGATCGCCCCCAGCTCCGGCGCGCGGCGTCGCCAGCAAACGCGCCAGGATCGAATCGAGCAGCGGCCGACCGGCCGACGTCAGTCGCAACCGGCCCGCCCCGGTCTCGATCAGACCAAGCTCGCGCAGTTCGGTGACGCCTTCGGGATCGAGCGCATCGCGATCGAGCCGCGCCAGATAGCCAGGCTCCATCCCGATCGCCGTCCGCAGCGCGCCAAGCGCGTATTCGACGGCGCATTCAGCGGGGGACAGCGCCTGCCGCAGCGTCGCAGCGTCGCGCGGGCTCTCTACCCGCCGAAGCCAGTCGCCTGGCGCCCGGGCTGCCTCGGCGGCCCAGCGAACACCATCCCGCAGGACCCGCCCATGCGCGCCCGGCCCGATCCCGACATAGCTGCCGCCCTGCCAGCACAGCATGTTGTGGCGACATTCCGCGCCCGGCCGGGCGTGATTCGAAATCTCGTAGGCCGGCCGCCCGGCCGCCGCGCACAGCGCCTGGGTGACCTCGAACATGTCCGCCGCCGGATCCTCGCCCGGCAACCCGGGCAGCCGTCCCTGCGCCGCCCGGCGGGCGAACACGGTGCCGGGCTCGATCGTCAGCTGATAAAGCGACAGATGCTCTCCAGCCATCGCCAGCGCGGCGCTCAGCTCATCCCGCCACGCGGCGACGCTCTGCCCCTGCCGGGCATAGATCAGATCGAAACTCACGCGGTCGAACAGGCGTTGTGCCAGGCGCAGCGCCGCCCGCGCCTCGTCCGCGCTGTGCAAACGCCCGAGCTGGCGCAGCGCCCGATCCTCAAGAGCCTGTATTCCGAGGGAAACCCGGTTCACCCCAGCGGCGCGGTACCCGGCGAGCCGCCCCGCCTCGACCGAGCTCGGATTGGCCTCCAGCGTCACCTCGACATCGGCGGCCAATGGCCACGAAGCGGCCACGGCATCGAGAATGGCACCGACCAGATCGGGCGGCATCAGACTTGGCGTGCCACCGCCAAGAAACACGCTGTCCACCTGCCGGCCCGGCAATTCGGCCGCGGCACGCCCGATCTCGGCCAGAAAGGCGCGCTGCCAGCGCGGGATGTCGATCCTTCCCGCCACATGGCTGTTGAAATCGCAATAGGGGCATTTGGCGGCGCAGAACGGCCAATGCAGGTAGAGCCCGAAACCGGCGCCGGCCGGCCGGCTCACCGCCGCCATGCCAGGCTCACCGGCCAAGCGGCCCCGCCAGCAGCGCGGCGAAGGCGCGCGCGCGATGGCTGATCCGGTTCTTCGCCGCCGCGGTCATCTCGGCAAAGGTCACGGCATGGTCGTCGGGCTGGAAGACCGGGTCATAGCCATGCCCGTCGGCGCCGCGCGGCGGCCACACGAACTGGCCCTCGACCGTGCCGCTGACGGTCGCGTCATGGCCATCGGGCCAGACCAGCGCCAGCACGCAGACAAACCGCGCGCGCCACGGCGGGGCGGCGTCCTGCTCCGCGAGGGCGTCGCGCGTGCGGCGCATCGCCCGGGCGAAATCCCGGCCGCCCGGGACTTCCGCCCAATCGGCGGTGTGCACGCCCGGCGCGCCGTCCAGAGCGTCGAGTTCGATGCCGGAATCGTCGGCCAGCGCGACCATCCCGGTCGCCCGTGCCGCCGCATGCCCCTTGAGGCGGGCATTGCCGGCAAAGCTCGTCTCGGTCTCGGCCGGTTCGGCCAGCCCGCGCTCTGCGGCCGAGATCAGCGCGATACCCAGCGGCGCCAGGATCGCCCGGCTCTCGGCCAGCTTGCCGGCATTGCGGGTGGCCAGCAGCAGCCGGGATTCCTGAAACCGCCGCTCGGTCATCCCCGCAAGGCGGCGCGCTGCGCCGCCGCCAGATCGGCGATCCCGCGCTCGGCGAGGGCGATCATCGCGTCGAATTCGGGTCGCGAAAACGTCGCCCCCTCGGCCGAGGCCTGGATCTCGATCAGACCGCCATCGCCGGTCATCACCACATTGGCATCGGTTCCCGCCTCGTGATCCTCGGCATAATCGAGGTCGAGCACTGGAACCCCCGCCCAGATGCCGCAACTCACCGCCGCCACCGGTGCGCCCAGCGGGTCGGTCGCGATCGCGCCGGTCGACAGCAGCCGGTCGACCGCCAGGCGCAGTGCCACCCAGCCGCCGGTGATCGCGGCGCAGCGGGTCCCGCCATCGGCCTGCAGCACGTCGCAATCGATGGTGATCTGGCGCTCGCCCAATGCCAGCCGGTCGGTGCCGGCGCGCAGCGCGCGGCCGATCAGGCGCTGGATCTCCAGGGTCCGTCCGCCCTGCCGGCCGGCCGCCGCCTCGCGCCGTGTCCGGCTGTGGGTCGCACGCGGCAACATGCCGTATTCCGCTGTCACCCAGCCCTGCCCGCTGCCCTTGACAAAGGGCGGCACGCGCTCCTCCAGGGTCGCCGTGCACAGCACCCGCGTCCGACCCAGCGCGATCAGGCACGCACCTTCGGCATGTTCGGGGAACCCGGTCTCGAACCGGATCTCGCGCAACTGCTCGGGCTGTCGTCCTGACGGGCGCATGGTCCCTCCCCCCATTGTGATCCGCTGCGCCATAGGCTGGTGCCGCGCCGCCGTAAAGCCGCCCGAGCCGTATTGACCGGCCGGGCCCCGGCCCGCTATCTCGGATCGCCCCGCATCCGCAACGCAGATCGCCATGCCCGACGCCGCACAACTGCTCGACGAGATGAACGATCGCTCGCGCGACGTGTTTCGCAACCTCGTCGAGGCCTATCTCGAAACCGGCGAGCCGATCGGTTCGCGCACCCTCGCGCGCGGCCTCGCCGAGCGGGTGTCGCCGGCGACGATCCGCAATGTCATGCAGGACCTCGAACATCTCGGCCTGCTCGAAAGCCCGCATGTCTCGGCCGGCCGCATCCCCACCCAGCACGGCCTGCGGCTGTTCGTCGACGGCCTTCTCGAGGTTGCCGATCTCGACCAGATGGATCGCCAGCGCATCGAACAGCAGATCGAGACCAAGGGCGACAGCGACATCGCCGCAACCCTCGACCGCGCCGGGCGGGTGCTCTCGGCGCTGACCCGCGGGGCAAGCCTTGTTCTCGCCCCCAAGCACGAGGCGCCGATCCGCCATATCGAGTTCGTCGCGCTTGGGCCCGACCGGGCGCTCGTGGTGCTGGTCACCGCCGATGGCCATGTCGAGAATCGGGTCTTCACGCCGCCTCCGGGTCAGACCCCGTCGACGATGCGCGCGGCGGCGAATTTCCTCAACGCGCTCGCCGAGGGCCGCACCCTGGCCGAGTTGCGCGCCGGCATCGGTGCCGAAATCGCCCGCCGCCGGCAGGAACTCGATGCGCTGGCCGGCGCCCTGGTGGCCGAGGGCCTCGCCGTCTGGGACGATGGCGGCGGCACCCATGAGCGGCTGATCGTGCGCGGCCGGGCGCATCTGCTCGAACAGCGCGATCTCGGTGCGGATCTCGACCGGATTCGCCAGCTCTTCGACGATCTCGAGGCCAAGCGCGACATCGTCCGGTTCCTCGAACTCACCGAAGGCGGCGCCGGCGTCCGCGTCTTCATCGGATCGGAGACGGAACTTTTTTCGCTTTCGGGTTCCGCTCTGGTCGTCTCCCCATATATGAATGCCGACCGTCAGATCGTCGGTGCGGTGGGCGTGATCGGGCCGACCCGGCTCAATTACGGACGTATCGTGCCGATCGTCGACTACACCGCGCAGCTCGTCGGCCGGTTGCTTTCGGCACCGGCCGTCTGATCGAAACGAAAGGAACGCCATGTCCCCGATCGAGGATGACACGTCCGGGCAGGACCCGGCCAGCCAGGCCGACACCGACGCGCCGACAGGCGCCGCGGCCTCCGGCCCCGGCGCCGGTGTCGACCCGACCGCCGATGACCCAAACGTCGATGGTCCGGATGCCGACTCCGCCGCCGCGATCGCCGCGCTCGAGGCCGAACGCGAATCGCTCAAGGATCGGCTTCTGCGCGCGCTGGCCGAGGCCGAGAACGCCCGCAAACGCGGTGAGCGCGACCGCCGCGAGGCACAGGATTACGGCGCCACCCGGCTGGCCCGCGACCTGCTGCCGGTCTACGACAATCTGCGCCGTGCCCTCGATGCGATGGGCGCGCAGGAACGCGCCGCCGCGCCCAGCGTGGTCGAGGGGATCGAACTGACCCTGCGCGAAATGCTGGCCGCCTTCGGTCGGCATGGCATCCGTCCGGCGGTGCCGGAACCCGGCGACCCGTTCGACCCGCAACGCCACGAAGCGATGTTCGAGGCACCGGTCGCCGACCACGCGCCGGGAAGCATCATCCAGGTCATGACCGAGGGCTTCACCATCCATGACCGGCTGTTGCGCCCGGCACAGGTCGGCGTGGCATCCGGGGTCGCCTCGGTATCGGCGAGCCGCTGACCGGTCCCGACCGCGCCGCCGGATCGCCCGGGTGGCGGGAATCCGCTTTCGCCCGCTCCGCGTTTCTGGCATGATACGACTGTGAGGGAAGGATGCCAGGCGGGCCGGCAGGCCGCCCGTCGACGGTGGACCAGGGAGAGCACCGGTGAAATACCAGATCAGCGGCAAACAGATCGATATCGGCGACGCACTCAGAACCCATGTCACGGACAATCTTGGCGCGGCCATCGGAAAATACGCCGAACGGCCGACCGACGCCCAGGTCGTATTCTCGCGCGACCGACATGAATATGTCTGCGAGACCGTGGTGCACCTGTCGACCGGGCTGACCGCCCAGGCCCGGGCCCACGCGACCGAGATTTACGCCGCCTTCGACCTGTGCTGCGACAAGATGGAAACCCAGCTGCGCCGCTACAAGCGGCGGCTGAAAAATCACCATCGCCAGCGCCAGGAACCGATCGAGGCGATCATGGCGTCGGCCTATGTGCTGGAGCACCGCGCCCATTCGACGGACGAGGCCGAACCCGACGATCTGCAGCCCGTCATCGTCGCCGAGATGGAGGCCCGTGTGCCCTCGCTTTCGGTCGGCGAGGCGGTGATGCAGATGGAACTCGCCGGTGCGCCGGTGCTGGTGTTCCAGAATGACAGCCAGGACCGCATCAACGTGGTCTACCGGCGCGACGATGGCAATATCGGCTGGATCGATCCGCGGCAAACGGGCTGAGTCGCGAGACCTGCAACCGGGGCGCGCAACGTCGCGCCTCGTGAACCGGGAAAGGGTCGCCATGACGGTGTCGGACATCCTGCGGCCGGACGGTGCGCGCCTGGTCGCCAATGTCAGCAGCAAGAAACGCCTGATGCAGGCGCTGGCCGACATCGCCGCCGAGGTCTACGGGATCGATGCGGCCGCCGCGCTCGATGCCCTGCAAGAGCGCGAACGGCTCGGCCATACCGGGGTCGGCCGCGGCGTCGCCCTGCCGCATGCCAGGCTGCCCGACATCGAACAGGTTTGCGGCGTGTTCCTGCGGCTCGAACGCCCGGTCGAATTCGAGGCGATCGATCGCCAGCCGGTCGATCTCGTTTTCGCGCTGTTCGCGCCCGAACATCGCGGCGTCGCACATCTCAAGGCGCTGGCTTTGGTCGCGCGCACGATGCGCGACCGGACGATGCGCGCCAAGCTTCGGGGCAATTCCGATTCGGCCACGCTTTACGCAATCCTGACCGAGCACGCCGCTTCCGAAGCGGCCTGACGGCGATCGGAAAGCGCGTCAACTACGGTGGCCGAGCCGCGGCGTTGCAGCCATCGGCGACACGCATTGCGCTTCGGCTTCAGCCTTCGGTCGGTGACCAGTCGGAAAACCCAAAGGCGGTGTAGTCGCGGGCGAAGGCGCGCCGCGCCAGGGCCTCGAGTTCCGCATCGTGGATATCTCCCAGCGCTGGGGCATTGGGGTCGGCGCCCGGTCCTGCGCCTGTCACCGCGATCGGCTGGAGGTCGCGCTCGACCTCCAGAAAGGCCAGGCCGTTGGCGATTCGCCGACCGCGAAACACATGATGTGGCCGCAGCATGCTGGGCAGACCGTCCAGCCAGGCCGCCTGGCTCGCCCAGCGCGCGTTGACGTTGACCACCGTCTGGCGGGCATGGTTGGCCACCACGAAACGCAGGAAACCAATGAGGGCCGTATGCGCGGCCGCGGCGTCAAAGCCCGGCGACGGCCAGATCTCGGGCAGGTCGACGCCATAATCCCGCGCCAGAACCCGTCGCAGCCGCGGAAAGCTCGCGCCCGCCGGCCGCAGGATCTGGTCGGTCAGAACCCGGTACGCCCGTTCCAGCGGATGCGCCACCCAGGCAAAGCGCAGATGGCCCGGGCTGCGCCGCATCCAGCGCCCGAGCGGCCGCATCGCATCGGTGTCGAGCAGCGCCGCGCTGCGGCGCCCGGCGCGCTGCCGTTCATGCGCCAGGAGCCAGGCGGCAATCCGGTCATCCCCGGCACCCGGGATCGGCAGATACATCAGGCCCGCCCGCCGCGCGACCCGCGCAGGCGGCGCCCCGACACGGCGGGCCGGTTCGAAATCAGGGCGGGAAAACATCCCCTCCCGGTCAAGCAGCAGAACCGTGCGCGCCATCTCCAGCGGGTTCGTCACCCTGGTCACCGCCGGCTTGGGGTTCTGCTTGCGGGTGGGGCTGGTCACCGCCTGGTCGGGATGCTCAGAGCCGACAAAACGCGCGATCCCGGCCAGCGTCAGGGGATCGAGCAGGTCGGGGTAATTGACCCACAGCGCCCCCTGCCCGGCCTGGGCAAGGCCGCGGCGGATCGCGTCATAATAGGTCTGGTTGCGATCGACATGGCAGACGAAATCGCTCGGATCGAAAGCGATTTTCGCGGCCTCTGGCAGCGCGCGCCGCCCGGCCCACTGCCAGACCCCGTCCTCCCGGGCCAGCCGTTGCGACAGATAGCGATCCAGCGGATTGCGCCGCAGGACGATGCGGGCGCAGGCCGGATCGCGCAGCACATGCGCCAGGATGCGCGCATCGTGGTCCAGGAACATGCGAAACCCCGCGATCCGATCATCGCCGGCGGCCGCGCGCAGCGCGTCGAGCAGGGCCATCGGGTCCGCGTCGCGGGCCGCCAGATCGATGCCGAACTGGCTGACCGCGCCCTGCCGACCGACAAAGGCCGGGTTGAACAATTCACCCCCGGTCAGGATGTCGGGCGCGCCGGCCAGCGCGCGCTCCAGCAGGTTCGAACCGCTGCGCATCGCGGCGAGAATGACGAAATACCGTGCGGCGCGCGCCACCCTAGCGCCCGCTTTGCGCCGGGCCGGGCTTTGACACCTGCCAGGCCGTGGGGTCGATCGCCGGCAGCCCGGCCGAAGGCACCTCGATCCCGGAATTGCGCAGTTTCTCGACGGCAGCGCGAAGCTCGCCCGCCGCGCGCAGGCGCGGCGGCTTGACCAGGTCCTGCGGTGCGATCAGGGCGGCGGCCCGCAGGGCGCCTTCAGGTTCGGCCAGAAGATCGGCCAGTGGGATCGCCGTCAGCCTGGCCTGGCGCGGCACCCGTGAGTCTTCGAGTTGGTGCAACAGCCGCGTCTCCTTGCGCTGCATCCGGGCTGCCGTCTTGCGCAGACGGTTAAAGGGCAGCCCGGATGCCAGCAGCGGCAACAGCCAGGCCCCGACCAGGATCGACAGCCGGGCGTTCGGATCGCGCCGCACGAAGTCGAGGATCGCCGCCGGGTCGCCCATCTCCATCAGAAAGACCTGCGGCCGCCCGCCGGCACTCCACAGCAGGCTGGTCAGAAACGCCCGGGGATCGTAGTCGCGCAACCCGGCCCGCGTTGGCAGCCCCCCCGGACCGGTCGGCCCGGCGCTTTCGAATTCGGCGCGTTGCGGGTGAAACAGCCGGCCATGGCCGGTTGCGCCGGCGGCGGCACAGGCCCGGGCGTACCAGGCGTCGAAATCCTCGAAGGCCGCGCTGTAACCGATCAGAATGCCATAGGGGCCATGGCTGCGATCGCGTCGGTAGCTGCGGCGGGGAAAGCGGTGCTGGGCGTAAAGACCGGGCCGGCCGTGCCGCCGTCTTGCATCGGCTGCGTCGAACCGGGTGTCGAGCGTATCGGGCGCAAGCCCTGCGCCAGTGGCCGCCTGCGCGTCGGCCCGGGCTTTGCCCGCCTCAGGGCCGACAAACGCATCGAAAAGCGCGTCCGCGCCGTGCCAGGCCTTGCGGGCCAGGAATTCCGGCCGGGCGCGCAGCGCCGCCATATGGTCGTCGTAAAGCACAAAGGGTCGCCCGTCGCCATCGAAACGGGCAAAGGTCAGCGACCGGCTGACGATGTTGCGACCATGCCGGCGGGCGAGGCTCTGATAGTAGGATTCGTCGGGAATCCAGACCCGGCGAAAATACCGGTCGATCCGGCCACGCTCGGGCGCGTTCAGGATCGCGGTCAGGGTCTGGCGGGTCAGGCACCACCATTGCGATCCCAGATGCGGGGTCACCTCGGCCGGGACGCCACGGGCGAAACCGACCCGGCGCTGCAGATCGACATAGCCGTCGAAAAGCCGGCGCTGGCGTTTCCAGGAGAACGGGAACCGCAGGGTGAAACGCTCTTCGTTCAGGCCGCCGATCGCCCAGCTCACATCCTCGCAGGCGACCGACTGGATGAAGTCGGTGTCGGGCCGGTTGTCGAGATAGGCCGCCAGCGCATCGGCCGGGCGCAAGGGCAGGCAGGCGCCGCTGGACAACAGCACATGGGTGACGAAGGGAAAGGCCGACAGCAAGGTCGCGACCGCCCCATTGGTGGCCGCGACAAGCGAAAACGTGCCCCACTCGCAGACATGGCGCGGTGCGAATCGCACCAGCTCCGGATGGCGCAGGGCACCGCGCAGCGCGGCGATTTCGGCCGGCGGCACGCGGCGGTCGACATGGATCGCGACCGGGCAGCCCTGCGCGCACCAGTGATCGGCAAGCGCCGCAGTCCGGTGCAGATGCGCATGCACAAGCATGGCAATCCCGGGGCGTGCGGCGGTCATGCCCAGCTCCCCGCGGACATCAGACCCAGCCGCTCCAGCTGGCGCCAGCCCTCGTAGCGGACCGATTGCGGGGTCCACAGGACGGGTCCGGCGCGCACCTCGACATAGCGGCGGTATTCGCGCGCGCCGTCGAAATGCTCCGCGCGGGCCGCCTCGTCGCGCGCCCGTCCGGCAAACCGGCCGGTGAATTTCGCGTGCAGCAACACCCCGCAGGTCCTCTCGCCGCCGTCGCGGGCGTAGACGTGGTTCAGCCCGCGTGGCAACAGCGCATGGGTCGAGGCCACATAGGCATAGCTTCGGTCCCAGCGCACCAGCGGGATCTTGTTCAGCGCCGGGGCGCGCCGGGGTTCATCGGCGAAAAAGGTTCGCATCCGCGGGCCGCCCTGGATCCACAGATTGCGGTAGCGGGGGTTGACCGATATCACGTAGTTGGCGCTGTCGAACCATCCGGCGCCGGCCAGGATGTCGCTCCGGTCATCGGTTTCGTCGATGGCGCCGCGCGGATACAGGTCAAGCAGCATGGCCCCCATGGCGCGCACCCCGCCAGCGTCGAGCCAGTCGCACAGCGCGGCCAGCGGACGGCAGTCGCAATAGGGATAGACCAGCAACTCGTCCGCGTCGGCCGTCAGCGTCCAGTGACCATGGCCATGGCGATGCAACAGGCCGTTCATCCAGTCCGCGCCGCAACGGCTGGCACCATAGCGCGCGTCGGTTCGCCACAGCGAGACATCCGGCTGGCTGGCGAGCCAGTCGCCGGTGCCGTCGGTCGACCCGTTGTCGACGAACAGGAAATGACCGACGCCGATGCGACGGTAGTGATCGACGAAATGCGGCAGGCTGGCGATCTCGTTCCGGACGGTCGAGAAGACCAGAATGTCGCGTTGTCCGATCCCCGAGGCGCGATCGACAACCGGTGTCAGTTCGCGCCGCTTCCAGCGGCCGCGTGCGATGTAGCGGCGGCGTTCCCAGCGCAGGGCATAGCTTTCTCCCAGCCGGCGCCGCATGCCACCGCCCTGCCTTGGCTATTCCGCTGCTGCGCCATGGCGCGGCAGGCTGTCGAGGAATCGCGCGAAATCGGGGCCCAGATCGGGCCGCGCCAGGCCAAAGGCGACGGTGGCCTCCAGGAACCCCGCCTTGGAACCGCAATCGTAACGCTGGCCCTCGAAGCGCAGCGCGTGGGTCCGGGCGCCCTCGGCGATGTCGGCCGAGATCGCGTCGGTCAGCTGGATCTCACCGCCGGCACCGGTCTTGATGCGGTTGAGGTTGCGCAACACATCCGGCGTCAGGATGTAGCGGCCGACCACGGCCAGGGTGGACGGTGCGACGGCAGGGTCGGGTTTCTCCACCATCCCGGTCACCGGAACCAGCCGACCCACGGCATCGCCGGGGTCGATGATGCCATAGGCGCCGGTCGCCTGCGGCGGCACATCCATCGCCGCGATCAGGTTGCCGCCGGTCTCGGCATGGGCCTCCACCATCTGTTGCAGGCAGGGCTTGTCGGCCGCGATCACGTCGTCGGGCAGGATCACCGCGAACGGCTCGTTCCCGACCAGACGCCGGGCGCACCAGACCGCATGGCCCAGCCCGCGCGGCCGCTGCTGGCGGATATAGGCGATCGCGCCGCTGACCATCTCGGTGGTTCGAAGAGCCTCGAGCAGGTCCTTCTTGCCCTTGCGGCGCAGCTCCGCCTCCAGCTGCGGCGCGCGGTCAAAGTAATCCTCCAGCGCGGATTTCCCGCGCGACGTGACGAAGATGAACTCGGAAATGCCGGCGGCGCGGGCCTCGTCGATCGCATACTGAATCAGCGGCCGATCGACCAGCGTCATGATCTCCTTCGGGATCGATTTCGTCGCCGGCAGGAACCGCGTTCCCAGACCGGCAACCGGAAAGATCGCCTTGGTGACGCGCTGCTTCATCACAAACCCCCAGATCGCAGATACTGACCCGCTAGGTTGCGGACCCGTTTGGCACAGGACGGAAAACGTGCGGTTAACGCCCCGGCATCGCCAAGTTGTCCTTAGCGGTCCCGCCGGCCGACGGCAAGCAAACCCGGTGCCTCAGCGCAGACCGGACGCAGCCAGTATCGCCTCGATGCGGGGTGTATCCTCGGGGTTGTTGAGTTCCCAGAAGGGCCGGCCGCGGGCCTCGACCTCGACGCAGGCGATCGGCGCACCGTTCTCGATGAAGCGCAACTGTTCGAGCCCTTCGAGGGTTTCCAGCCGACCGGTTGGCCAGCCGGCATAGCGCATCAGCACGTCGGGCCGGTAGGCATAGACGCCGACATGGTGAAAAACCGGCGTCGCGGCCTCGGGCGCGAAATCCTCGGCGGTGAACGGGATCACCTCTTTCGAGAAGTACAGCGCGCGGCCATTCGCGCCGAAAACCGCCGTTGTGCCGCCGACCCGTCCGGCCCGCCGGTCCGCGCGCAGCGCCGCCAGGGTCGCGCCATCGCAGCGCAGCACCGGGGTGGCGACGGCGGCGTCGGCATCGGTGTCGAGCGCGGCGATCAGCGGTTCGATGAACCAGGGCGGCGTCAGCGGTGCGTCGCCCTGCAGATTGACGACAAGGCGGGCGCCGCCGATCCGCGCCGTCGCTTCGGCGCAGCGTTCGGTGCCGTTGGCGCAATCGGGCGATGTCATGGCGACCTCTGCACCGAAACCCCGCGCCGCCTCGGCGATCCGGCGATCGTCGGTTGCCACCACGACCCGGTCCGCCCCGGCAACGGCGCAGGCCGCTTCCCAGCTGCGCTGTATGAGCGGCTTTGCGGTGCCGTCCGCGCCGCGCAGCGGCACCAGCGGCTTGCCGGGATAGCGGGTCGAGGCATAACGCGCCGGGATCACGATCAGCACTGTCATCCGGTCGCCACCGGAACCCCCGGCACAAAGGCGACGAAACCGGGATTGGCGAAACCGGGCTTGCCATAGCGCAGCGGCGTGGCGGCGGGCCAGGCCACCACCTTGCCCCCGGCCGCAGCCAGAATCGCATGCGCCGCGGCGGTGTCCCACTCCATCGTCCGTCCCATGCGCGGATAGAGATCGGCCTCCCCCGCCGCCAGCAGGCAGAACTTCAGCGACGATCCGGCCGCCACGATCCCGGCCACCCGATAGCCGGCGATGAATGCATCGGTCGCGGCATCGCGGTGCGATTTCGAGGCGACGACGCGCAACGCCTGCGGATCGGGCCGGGCGACGCCAAGCGGGCGCAGGGCCCCGGGCGCATCGGGGTCGAGCGCGCCGGTCTCCTCGACCGCGCCACTGCCCGGCCCCAAGGTGTAGAACAGCCGCTTTCGGGCCGGGGCGAAGACCACGCCGGCGACCGGTCTGCCATCCTCGATCAGAGCGATATTGACGGTGAAATCGCCGCGTCGCTTGACGAAATCGCGGGTACCGTCGAGCGGATCGACCAGGATGAAGCGGGCCGCCGCCACGCCATGTGTCGCCGCCCGCTCTTCGGTGACGACGGGAATGTCGGGCAACCCCGCAGCAAGCGCGTCGGCGATCGCCGCGTCGGCGGCCAGATCGGCGGCGGTCACCGGGCTTGCATCGGCCTTGGTCGCGATATCGAGCGTCGGGTCGCCGTAATGCTGCATGATCCGGGCACCGGCCAGCAGCGCGGCACGGCGGAAGACAGTCACGATGCTGGGCGCCATCGCCGCCTCCACATTGCCGGGTCACGGATGTCGGTTTATGATGGTGCGATAACCCAATCGCAAGCCTTGCCTGTCAACGGCAGGGTGGCCAGACGGGATTTGCACGATGTTCGACCGCACGCGATACCGGACACGCCTTGGTGGTGGTTTCGCGCTGCTCGGCCTGATCTTTCACGCGACCGTGCGGCAGATGCGCAAGGGCCATCGTTATGCCGTGATGGGCCTGTTGATCAACACGGCCCAGGTCGTCCTGCTGCTGTTCGCCTTTCGCATCCTGTTCGAATTCATGGGGATTAGAAGTTGTCCGATCCGCGGCGACTACATGATTTTCCTGCTTTCCGGCATTTTCCTGTTTCTTACCCACAACAAGGCGGTCGGCAGTGTCTACGGGTCCGAGGGTCCGACCTCGGCGATGATGAAACACGCGCCAATGAACACGATCGTCTCGATCTCGGCCGCCGCACTTTCGTCGCTCTACACCCAGGTCGTGACCGTCGGCATCGTCCTCCTCGGTATCCATGTTCTGCGCGGTCCGGTCGAGATGCTCGACCCCGTGCGTTGGTTCTGGTTCTTCCTGCTGGCCTGGTTCTCGGGCGTGGCCATCGGTTTGATGTTGCTAGGGCTGAAACCCTTCATGCCGCGACTTACGCAGATGATCCAGATGATCTATCAGCGGGCGAATATGATCACCAGCGGCAAGATGTTCGTGGCCAGCATGATGCCGGCCTATCTGTTGCCGATGTTCGCCTGGAACCCGCTGTTTCACACCATCGACCAGGCCCGCGGTACCGCCTTCGTCAACTACAACCCGCACAACAGCAGCCCCGACTACCCGCTGCTGATCAGCCTTGCGCTGCTGTTCGTCGGCCTGATGGTCGAATATGGCGCACGCCGCAACGCCTCGCTCAGCCAGGGCGCGCTGCAATAGCGCCAAGTGCCGTTACCTGCGGCGGCGCCATGGCTCAGGTCACCACGCGAAGCGTCAGGTTGAGCCGCCCGCCTTGCGGCAGAAGCGTCGACGATCCGGGTCGGATCCGGTCGATGCCGTGGAATGCCAGGCGCGCCGGGCCAGCCATCAGTGCGACATCGCCCGAATGCAGCCAGGTCGAGCGGGTGGGATCGCCGCGCGCCGTGCCGCCGACCCGGAACAGCGCCGAATCGCCCAGCGAAACCGACAGCACGGGCCAGTCGAAATCGGCCTCGTCGCGATCCTGGTGCAACCCCATGCGGGCCCTGTCGCGATAGAGGTTGACCAGGCAGCAATCGGGCTCCCGGTCAAGGCCGGTCACCGCGTGCCAGATGGCCAGCACCGGTTGCGGGATCGGCGGCCAGGCGCTGCCCGACGGGTGGCGGTCGACATAGCGATAGCCGCGGCGGTCGGAATACCATCCGAACCGGCCGGCCGAGGTCATGCGCACCGACATCGGCTTGCCGAACCGGGTTTCAGGCGAAAATGGCGGCGCCGCTTCGATCACCCGCGCCAGGCAGTCGCGCGTCGCCTGCTGCGCCGCCGGATCGAGCCAGCCGGGATAAAGCGCGACACCGTTCAGCCAGGCGCCGGGGCGCGCCGCACCGCGCGGCGGGGCGCTTGCATTCGTCATCGGCCTCTCCGTTCTGCCATCCCTGTTGATTGCCCCGCCGATCCCGGCCCGGCGCGCGGTTGCAGGGCCCGGGGCGCATACCTATATGCACCCCGGAACGCCACCGGGACAGTCCCGGTATGGGAATCGGCGGGTGGGGGCCGCGTGGCGGACCCGCCCGCCAACACATTCGCCGAAGGAAAGGAAGTCATTCATGGGCAAAGTCATCGGGATCGACCTTGGCACCACCAACAGTTGCGTCGCCATCATGGACGGGTCGCAACCGCGGGTGATCGAGAATGCCGAGGGTGCACGAACCACCCCGTCGATCGTCGCCTTCACCGAGAACGAGCGCCTGGTCGGCCAGTCCGCCAAGCGCCAGGCCGTCACCAACCCCGACAACACCATCTTCGCCGTCAAGCGGCTGATCGGCCGCCGGGTCGGCGATCCCGAGGTCGAGAAGGACCGCAAGCTGGTCCCCTACAGCATCGTCGATGGCGGCAATGGCGATGCCTGGGTCGAGGTGCGCGGCGAGAAATATTCGCCCAGCCAGATCTCGGCCTTCATCCTGCAGAAGATGAAGGAAACCGCCGAGGCCTATCTGGGCGAGACCGTCGACAAGGCCGTCATCACCGTGCCGGCCTATTTCAACGACGCCCAGCGTCAGGCCACCAAGGATGCGGGCAAGATCGCCGGGCTTGACGTTCTGCGGATCATCAACGAACCCACGGCGGCGGCGCTGGCCTATGGGCTCGACAAGAAGGAATCGAAGACCGTCGCGGTCTATGATTTGGGCGGCGGAACCTTCGACATCACGATCCTGGAGATCGACGAAGGCCTGTTCGAGGTCAAGGCCACCAACGGGGACACGTTCCTTGGCGGCGAAGATTTCGACATGCGCATCGTCAACTACCTGGCCGACGAGTTCAAGAAAGAGCACGGCGTCGACCTGACCAGGGACAAGATGGCGCTGCAGCGGCTGAAGGAAGCCGCCGAAAAGGCCAAGATCGAGCTGAGCTCCAGCCAGCAGACCGAGATCAACCAGCCCTTCATCTCGATGGACAAGGACACCGGCACGCCCTTGCACATGGTGATGAAGCTGTCGCGCGCCAAGCTCGAAAGCCTGGTCGGCGATCTGATCGCGAAATCGCTGAAACCCTGCAAGGCGGCGCTGAAGGATGCCGGGGTCGGCACCGGCGAGATCGACGAGGTGATCCTGGTCGGCGGCATGACCCGGATGCCCAAGGTCGCCGAAGAGGTGCAGAAGTTCTTTGGCCGGGAACCGCATAAGGGCGTGAACCCCGACGAGGTCGTGGCGATGGGTGCCGCGGTCCAGGCCGGCGTGCTGCAGGGCGACGTGAAGGATGTCGTGCTGCTCGACGTCACCCCGCTGAGCCTGGGGATCGAGACGCTGGGCGGCGTGTTCACCCGGCTGATCGATCGCAACACGACGATCCCGACGAAGAAGGGGCAGGTGTTCTCGACGGCCGAGGACAACCAGTCGGCGGTGACCATCCGGGTGTTCCAGGGCGAACGCGAAATGGCCGCGGACAACAAGCTCTTGGGCCAGTTCAACCTTGAACAGATCCCGCCGGCGCCGCGCGGCATCCCGCAGATCGAGGTCACCTTCGACATCGATGCGAACGGCATCGTCAGCGTGTCGGCCAGGGACAAGGGCACCGGCAAGGAACAGAAGATCACCATCCAGGCCTCGGGCGGGNNCGCGCGGGCATCCAGAATGTGACCGAAGCCTCGATGAAACTGGGCGAGGCGATCTACAAGGCCCAGCAAGAGGAACCCGGGGCCGAGGATATGGCCGCCGACGATGGCCCGTCCCCGGTGGATGACGACATCGTCGATGCCGATTTCGAGGATCTGGGCGACGAAAAGCGCAAGTAAGGGCGTGCAACCGGGCCCGGCCCGGCCCCTGATCGGGGTCCGGGCCGGTCGTCCGTCCGGGGGGCCGGTCAGCCATGGCAAAACGCGACTATTACGAGGTTCTGGGCACCGCGCGCGGCGCCTCGGCCGANNTGGGCGGCGGGCGCCCGGGCGGGTTCGGCGGCCAGCGCGGCGATTTCGCCTCGGCCTTTTCGGACGTGTTCGAGGATCTGTTCGGCGATTTCATGGGCGGCGGGCGTGGCGGCGCCCAGCGGGCGCGGCGCGGGTCGGACCTGCGCTACAATCTGACGGTGACGCTGGAAGAGGCGTTCAACGGGGTCAAGCGCACGGTCCAGGTGCCCGGCTCGGCGCCCTGCGAGGTCTGCGATGGGACCGGCGCGGCCGGCGGCGCCGAGCCGGTGACCTGCCCGACCTGCGCCGGCATGGGCAAGGTGCGGGCGCAACAGGGCTTCTTCACCGTCGAACGGACCTGCCCCAGCTGTGGCGGGCAGGGTCGCATCATCAAGAACCCGTGTTCCGCTTGCGGCGGGCAGGGCCGGGTCGCGCGCGACCGCAGCCTGTCGGTCAACGTGCCCGCAGGGGTCGAGACCGGAACCCGGATTCGCCTGGCTGGAGAGGGCGAGGCCGGCCTGCGCGGCGGCCCGCTGGGCGATCTCTATATCTTTGTCGATGTGCGCGAGCATCCGATCTTTGCGCGCGACGGCCAGACGCTGTTCTGCGCGGTGCCGGTCAGCGTGGTGACCGCCGCGCTGGGCGGCGAGATCGAGGTGCCGACGATCGATGGCGGCCGGGCCCGGGTGCGAATACCGGCCGGCAGCCAGTCGGGCCGCCAGATGCGGCTGAAGGCAAAGGGGATGCCGGCGATCCGGTCGTCGCAATCGGGCGACATGATCATCGAGCTCAGCGTCGAGACACCGGTCAACCTGACCGCCCGGCAAAAGGAGCTGCTGCGCGAGTTCGAGAAGCTGGGCGAGGGCAACCACCCGCACGGGTCGAGCTTCCTCGACAAGGTCAAGAGCTTCTGGGAAAGCATGAAGGGGTGACGGCCAAGGCCAGCCGGCCGGGCCCTATTTCGTCCCGACAAAGCGGTGGACCGCCGCGCGTGTCGGAATCGCCGCCGCCGCCCCCGGTCGCGTGACCTGCAGCGCGGCCGCGGCCGCGGCTTCGCGCAGCGCCGTTTCGACATCGTCGCCGACGTCGCGCCGGCCGGCGAACCAGCCCAGAAAGGTGTCGCCGGCCCCGGTCGTGTCGACCGGGGTGACCGGCACGCCCGGCACCGCCACGGTCCCGTTCGGGCCGCGATACCACGCCCCGTCGGACCCGCGCGTGATCAGCAATTCCGCAACGGGCAGGGCCCCGGCCGCCGTGCCAAGCGCTGCGGCCAGCGCTGTGGCCTCCACGGTATTGAGCGCCAGCAGATCGACATGCGGCATCACCGCGCGGGCGGCGTCGGCATCGAAGGGTGCCGCCGAATAGACCACGCGAAGGCCGGCCGCGCGGGCGATCCCTGCCGCCGCGACCTGGGCGTCGGTCTCGTTCTGCAGCAACAGCGTGTCGCCCGGTGCGGCGCCCGACAGGGCCGCGTCGATGGCGGCGGTTTGCTGGTCGCGGTTCGCGCCCGGATGGATGACGATGCTGTTCTCGCCCGCCGCATCGACCAGGATGATCGCATGACCCGTCGCCTGCGCGGAGCGCGTCACATGGGTGACATCGACCCCGGCTTCGGCCAGCGCCGCGCCTGCCGGCCCGCCATCCGCGCCGATCCGGCCGATATGGGCCACCCGTGCCCCGGCCCGCGCCGCGGCGATCGACTGATTCGCGCCCTTGCCCCCCAGCCCGCTTGTCAGCGCCTCGGCCGCCAATGTCTCGCCCGGGGCGGGCAGATGCGGCACCCGGTAGACATGGTCGAGGTTGATCGAGCCCAGGTTCCAGACTGTCATGCGTTCGCCTCTTCGGATCGCTGGCCATGGGCGCCCGGGGCGGGGCTGGTCGTCCTGGCGCCGATCATGCCGCGCGCCGCGCCGTGCGCAAGGCTTGCGTGCATGGCGCGGTTCCATGCAATCTGGCGGCAACCCGGACCGTTTCGATAACAGGATCGAGGCGACAAGATCATGACAGTCACCCCGATGATGGAACAATATCTGGCCATCAAGGCCGAGCATCCGGACGGCTTGCTGTTCTATCGGATGGGCGATTTCTATGAGCTGTTCTTCGATGACGCGGTGGCTGCTGCGGCGGCTCTCGACATCGCGCTGACCCGGCGCGGCAAGCATCTGGGCGATGACATCCCGATGTGCGGGGTGCCGGTGCATGCGTCCGAAAGCTATCTTCTGACGCTGATCCGCAAGGGCTTTCGCGTCGCGGTCTGCGAGCAGACCGAGGATCCGGCCGAGGCGAGGAAGCGCGGATCGAAGGCGGTGGTGCGGCGCGAGGTGGTGCGCGTCGTCACGCCCGGCACCCTGACCGAGGAAACCCTGCTGGAGGCGCGCCGCCACAATTACCTGGCCGCCTGGGCGCGGTTGCGCGACGACGCCGCGCTGGCCTGGGTCGACATGTCGACCGGGGCGTTTCGCGTCACGCCCTGCCCGCTGCCCCGCCTGGCCGGGCAGCTGGCAAGACTGTCGCCCAGCGAGGTGCTGCTGACCGAGGCCGCGGCCGAGGCCGCCGGCGCGATCGTCGAAGAAGCGGGCGCCGCGCTGTCGATCGAGGCGCCGAGCCTGTTCGACAGCGGGCTGGGCGCCGAAAGACTGCAAGAGGCGTTGGGCGTCGGCACGCTGGACGGGTTCGGCGCCTTCGGCCGCGCGGAACTGGCCGCGATGGGGGCGATCGTCGGCTATCTGGCGCTGACCCAGAAGGGGCGGATGCCGCTGCTGACACCGCCCCGGCGCGAGGCCGCCGACAGCGCGATGCAGATCGATGCCGCCACCCGGCGCAATCTGGAACTGACCCGGGCACTGTCGGGGGGCCGCGCCGGGTCGCTGCTGGCGGTGATCGATCGAAGCCTGACCGCCCCCGGCGCCCGCCTGCTGGAGCGGCGGGTGGCCAGCCCGGCGATGGACCTGGCAACGGTCCGCACACGTCAGGCCACGGTCACCCGGTTCGCGGAAGACGGGCAGATGCGGGCCGCGGTGCGCGACGAGCTTCGGCGCTGTCCCGATCTGGATCGGGCGCTGTCGCGGCTTGCGCTGGGGCGCGGTGGCCCGCGCGATCTGGCCGCGATCCGCAACGGCCTGATCCAGGCCGAACGGGTGGCCGCCGCGCTGGACGGCGACTTGCCCGATCTGCTGGCCCAGGCGGTGACCGATCTGGGCGGGCATGACCGGCTGATCGACCTTCTGTCGCGCGCGCTGGTCGCCGACCCGCCCGCGCTGTTGCGCGAAGGCGGCGCCATCGCCACCGGCTTCGATGCCGATCTGGACGAGGCGCGGACGCTGCGCGACCGGGGCCGCGCGGTGATCGCAGAAATGCAGGCCGACTATGTCCGGAAATCCGGGATCGGTGCCCTGAAGATCAAGCATAACAACGTGCTGGGCTATTTCATCGAGACCCCGGCGACCCATGCCGACAAGATGATGTCGCCGCCGCTGTCGGACAGCTTCATCCATCGCCAGACCACCGCCAACGCGGTCCGTTTCACCACGATGGATCTGTCGAAGCTGGAAACCAGCATCCTGAATGCGGGCGCCCGGGCGCAAGAGATCGAACGCGCCCGGATCGAGCAACTGACCGAAGTCGCAATCGCCGCGGCCGCGCCCATCGGCGCCACGGCTGCGGCCCTGGCCGAGATCGATCTGGCGGCAGCGCTGGGCGATCTGTCGGCCGATCGCGGCTGGACCCCGCCCGAGCTGACCGAGGGTCGCGAATTCGTGGTCGAGGCCGGCCGCCACCCGGTTGTCGAAGCCGCGCTGGCCGCCCGTGGCGAGGCCTTCGTTGCCAATGACTGCGCCCTGTCGACAGGGACCGAGGCCGCCGCGATCTGGCTGGTCACCGGGCCGAACATGGCGGGCAAGTCGACCTTTCTGCGGCAGAACGCGCTGATCGCGGTGCTGGCCCAGATGGGCGCCCATGTCCCGGCCCGGCGGGCCCGGATCGGCCGTGTCAGCCAGCTGTTCAGCCGGGTGGGCGCGGCCGACGACCTGGCGCGCGGGCAGTCGACCTTCATGGTCGAGATGGTCGAGACGGCCGCCATCCTCAACCAGGCCGACGATCGGGCGCTGGTGATCCTCGACGAGATCGGGCGCGGCACGGCAACATGGGACGGGCTGTCGATCGCCTGGGCGGTGTTTGAACATCTGCACGGGGTAAATCGCTGCCGGGCGCTGTTTGCCACCCACTATCACGAACTCACCGCGCTGGCGCAGCGGCTCGACGGGGCGCGCAACGCCACGGTGGCGGTCAAGGACTGGGAGGGCGAGATCGTCTTTCTGCACGAGGTCCATGAGGGCGCGGCGGACCGTTCCTATGGCGTGCAGGTGGCCCGTCTGGCCGGGTTGCCACCGGCCGCCGTGGACCGTGCGCGGCAGGTTCTGGAAAAGCTCGAGACCGGCGAACGGGGCGGCCCGGGGCCGGAGACGCTGATCGAGGACTTGCCGCTTTTCGCCGCGGGACCGGCTGCCGCCCCGGCGCCGCCGCCCCGGGCCGACCGGCTGCGCGACCGGCTGGCCGATGTGGCGCCCGATACGCTGAGCCCGCGCGAGGCGCTCGACCTGATATACGAGCTCAAGGCCCTGGCGCGCACCGAAGGTCGCTGACCCCCACGCTGCCAGCCGGCCAGTCCTATCCGATCCGGAAGTTCCGGCCCAGATAGACCCGGCGCACGTTCTCGTCGGCCACCACCTCGGCGGGCGTGCCGCTCATCAGCACCTGACCGTCATGCAGGATATAGGCGCGCTCGACGATATCCAGCGTCTCGCGCACATTGTGGTCGGTGATCAGCACGCCGATCCCGCGCTCGCTCAGATGGCCGACAAGACCGCGGATGTCGCCCACCGCGATCGGGTCGACACCGGCGAAGGGTTCGTCCAGCAGCAGGTATTTCGGGTCCGACGCCAGCGCCCGGGCGATTTCCACCCGCCGCCTTTCGCCGCCCGACAGGGCACGGGCGGGGGTGCGCCGCAGATGCCCGATCGAGAATTCGGCAAGCAGGTCTTCCAGCCGTTCCTTGCGGCCGACCCGGTCACTCTCCGACAGTTCGAGAATGGCCAGGATGTTGTCCTCGACCGACAGGCCGCGAAAGATCGACGCCTCCTGCGGCAGATAGCCGATGCCCAGCCTTGCATGCCGGAACATCGGCAACAGGGTGGCGTCGACGCCATCCACCCGGACGGTGCCGCCTTCGGGCCGGATCAGCCCGGCGATCGCGTAGAAGCTGGTCGTCTTGCCCGACCCGTTCGGCCCCAGCAGCGCCACCACCTCGCCCCGTCGCAGCGACAGGGAAACGTCGCGGATCACCGGCTTGCCGCGATAGCCCTTGCGCAGCCCTTCGACCGTCAGGCCCGGCCGGCCCTCGGCGACCCGCAGATCGGGGGCCGAACCGGTCATCGGGGTTGCAGGATCGTCTTCACCCGCCCCTCCATCACCGCCGCACCGGTGGCCAGGGTGACCGTCAGACGGTCGCCTGCGATCAGCGTCTCGCCCTGGGTCAGCAACACATCGCCGCTCAACACGATCACGCCGCTGGCGATGGTATAGACCGCCTCGGCGGCTTCGGCGGCTTCGGCCCCGTTGCTCAGCGTCACGCGGCCGCTGGCGTGCAGGCTCTCGATGCCGTCGGGCGCGGCGCCCTCCTCGGCGTTGGCATAGGTCACCTCCAGCCGGTCGGCGGCCAGCCGCATCGCGCCCTGGCTGGCCACGACGGTGCCGATGAACACGGCCTGCCCGGTTTCCTGCGTCACCTCCAGCCGGTCGGCGGCAATCTCGACCGGCAGATCGGTGTCCTGTTGCAGCCCGCCGAACGGCACAGACGTGCCCTGCGCTGCCGCCGTCACGGCCAGCGCGGCCAGGGCGATGGCCGTGATCGCGATGCGCCGCATTGTCTCCCCCAGGATTAGCGCGCAGGCTTGTATACCAGCCGAACCCCGCCGTTGAAAACCAGAACATGTCGCGGGGTGTCGCCGGGCTCCGCCGTCAGCACCATACCGCCTGCGGCAAGCGTGCCCAGCGGGCCGCTGGCTGCGACCGGCGACGTGCTTTCCAGCCGCGTCCGGTCGAGCGCCGCCGTCAGCCTTTCGGTGTCGAGCCGGTAACCATCACCGGTTACGATCGTGACGCCGCCCGACAACACGACCTTGCCCGCCACGGTGTCGAGCTGCCCGTCAGGCGCCGCGATGTCGATTGCCAGCCCGTCGGGATGGCGTAGCCGGGCCGCGACCTTGCGCGCCGTTCCGCCCGCCGCCCCCGGCCGCACCTCTGCCGCCGAGACAACGAGCGCCGCGCCGTCACCCGTCACCGCGGCATAGCGGGGCGCGCCCAGCCGCATCTCGCGCGCCAAAGCGTCGATCTCGGCCTCGGAATACGGCAGCGGCGGCGGACCGCTGCGGTCGGCGAACAGGAACAGGGTGGACAGCACCGCCAGTGCCAGCAGCGGCAGGACAAGCTTGGCCAGGGCGGCCGCGCGCGAGGTGCGCCGCCCCGCCATGCCCGCCTCAGGCGATGCCTGCCCGAAGGCAGTCATGGATATGCAACAGCCCGTCGGGCGCGGCGCCGGGCGTGGCACAGGCGAAAAGACAGGTGATCTTGCGGTCGTTCATGATCCGCACCGCCTCTTCGGCCAGCCGGTCGGGCGGGATGGTCAGCGGGTCACGGGTCATCACCTGGGCGGCGCTGTGGCCCATCAGCCCGTCCATATGGCGGCGCAGGTCGCCATCGGTGATGATTCCGACCAGACCTCCAGTCTCATCCGTCACCCCGGCCACGCCGAACCCCTTGCCGGACATGGTCAGCAGGACCTGCGACATCGGCGTGTCGCCGGCAACCAACGGCAGTTGTGCCGGGCCGTGCATCAGGTCGCGCACCCGCGCCAGTCGCGCGCCCAGCTTGCCGCCGGGATGGAACTCGCGGAACCGCTCGGGGGTGAAGCGGCGATGCTCCATCAGCGCGACCGCCAGCGCATCGCCCAGGGCCAGGGTCATGGTGGTCGAGGTGGTGGGCACGATGCCCGTGCCGCAGGCCTCCTGCGCCTCGGGCAGCAGCAGCGCGATGTCCGCCCGGGTCAGAAGCGTGCTGCCCTCCCGCCCGGCGACCCCGATCAGCGGGATGCCAAAGCGGCGGGTATAGGCCACGATATCGGCAAGCTCCGGCGTTTCGCCCGAATTCGACAGCACCAGGGCGATGTCACCGACCGCCAGCATGCCCAGATCGCCATGGCTGGCCTCGGCGGGGTGGACGAAATGCGCGGGCGTCCCGGTGGAGGCAAGGGTGGCCGCGATCTTGCGCCCGACATGGCCCGATTTGCCCATGCCCGAGACGATCACCCGTCCCGGTGCCGCCAGGATCGCGGCCACGGCGCGGGCAAAGCTGTCATCGAGGCCGTCGCGCAGCGCGGCAAGCGCCGCGGCCTCGATCCCGATCACCCGTCGGCCGGCGGCCAGCAGGGCGTTCGGGTCGATGGCGGAGGCGGGGGCGGCATCTTCCATGGCGGTCAATGGGCAAAGATGTCCTGATCGGCCCAGCCGGCAGCGTCGAGCCGGGCGCGATGCGGCAGGAAGTCGAAACAGGCCTGGGCCAGGTCGCCGCGCCCTTCGCGCACCAGCATCGCGTCGAGTGCGGCGCGCAGGCGATGCAGATACAGCACGTCCGAGGCGGCATAGGCGCATTGCGCGTCGGTCAGCGTTTCCGCCCCCCAGTCGCTGGTCTGCTGCTGTTTCGAGATGTCGATGCCCAGAAGCTCGGACAGCAGATATTTCAGGCCGTGCCGGTCGGTATAGGTGCGCACCAGTTTCGAGGCGATCTTGGTGCACCAGACCGGTGCGGTGAGCACGCCGAAGGTCTGGTACAGAAGCCCGATATCGAACCGGCCGAAATGAAACAGCTTCTCGATGCCCGGATCGGCCAGGATGCGGGTCAGGTTGGCCGCCGTCGTCTGGCCGGGCGCGACCTGCACCAGATGGGCGTGCCCGTCGCCGGTGGAGAGTTGCACCAGGCAAAGCCGGTCGCGGCGCTGGACCAGCCCCATCGCCTCGCAGTCGATGGCGACCGAGGGGCCGGGATCGAAGCCGTCCGGCAGGTCGGTCTGGTAAAGGTCGAATGTCGGCATAGGGTCCCCCGCGCGGGCTGTTCGGTCGTGCTATCCGACCCGCGCGCGCGAGGCAACGCGAGACCCGCAGCCGGCAGGGGCGCAGGCGGATGCGGCCGCACCAAGCGGGCCAAAGACGCCGACCGTCAGTGACGAAGGCCAAGGCAGAACGGCTTAGCCCGGCGCAGGCTGACTCTTCACTTCGAGCCGGCCAAGCGCGACGCCAAGAAGCCAACGCATGTTGCGGGCTTTCGACGCGGGGGCCTGGACAGAACTCGTCAAGTGATTCGGCTACGCCAGTTGCTTCAGAAGTGGTGCTTGCCCACAAGTGCTTGAAACGGAGTCGCTTTAGATTCTTGAATCGGAAACGTTTTTCTGATTCAAGTAACTTGTGAAAGGGGCTTGACTATGACGATCTGTGTTGCCGTGAAGGTGCAGGACTGCATCGTGTTCGCAGCGGACAGCACTTCATCCTTGCAGAGTGTCATGGCAGACGGCACCCCA
>DNSZ01000272.1 GCA_003500165.1 Paracoccaceae bacterium
AGCCGGTCGCCCGACACCCGGGGACGTGCCGCCGATCGCGCGATCGAGCCCAGCATGCGTCGCCTTGAACGGGATTCACTGTCCCGATGCGCCAGCATCGGGCGGCGCCCGCCGCGCGGCGGGCGCGCTCCCGGGCGCGCGCCCGGGAGCGCCCGACAGCAGCCGGGCGCGACGGGCGCAACGTGACCGGCGCCGGCGTTGCCGCCGCCACGCGATGCGCCTACATTTCGCCCATGTATCGCAACCACAAGATCGCCACCTGCTGCTATTGCGGGCAGCGCACGGTCCTGCAGCTGGCCGGCCCGGCCGACCGGCACGCGCTGGTCTGCGCCGGCTGCGGCGCACCGCTGCGCCAGATGAAGGCGCTGCCGCGTCCGGCACATGACGACCCGCCNNTTGCTGCGTCGGGTTTTCGACGTTATCGAGGATGCTGCGGAAGAGGCCTTTGACCTGTTCGACTGAGGCCAGGCTGCACTGCGTGTGAGCCATCGCACCAATGCCGCCCCGCGCCCGGCGCGGACGACATCCGCGTTTGTCTTCAGTCGCCCCGGCGCAGACCGATCAGCAGATCGCCCGGGCACGCATCGGGCGGGAACCCCAGCCCCGGCGCCGGAACAGCCGGCAAGGGCTGCGATGGCGCCACCTGCGAGGCGACGATCAGCCGCCCATCGACGCAGATATCCTGCGCCCAGTTGCCGACGTTGAAGCCGAAACCGCCCGGCCCGCAATCGGTCCCGAAACCGTCCATGTTCCAGGCCTGCGGCATCGGGTGATCGGGGCCGTAAACCGCAAAGGCACGCTCGGCCGGCAGAAAGGTCAGGATCCAGGTCGTCGCCGGCCCGCGCTGGCCCAGGGCCCAGCGGCCGATCGGCCGGTCGCCGTGAAACCCCTCGATCACGAAACAGGCGATGTCGTCGGCGCGCAATTCGGGGCGCGAAAGATGGGCCGCATCGAAGGCCATCCGCCCCTCGATCCGATAACCGCCGGCACCCTCCCATGTGAACCGCCAGGTCGACAATTCGGCGGTCGCCGCCCCGGCCGGGGCGAGGATGGCGAAGAAGGCGACAAGGCGGGCGAAACGGCGCATGGGCCATCCTTGCAGGGTTGCCCGCCCCGGGCAAGCCGGCGGGGGCTTCCGGCGATGGGCCGCCCGGGCTATGCTGCATCCGGGGCAGCGGGCGGGCGCAGCATGGCCGAAGATCATCGTTTTCCCTGTCCGGCATGCGGGGCCGATCTGCGCTTTTCACCGGCCGAAGGCGCGTTGCGCTGCGATCATTGCGGCCGGGTGGAGCCGATCGTGGCGGGCGGACCCTGGGCCAGCCCGGCGCGCGAGCTTGACTATCGCGCCGCGCTCGACCGCGCCCTGCCCGAGGCCGAGATGGCCGAGGCGCGCACGGTGCATTGCGACGGCTGCGGTGCGGTGATCGCCTTCGAGGCCGCGAGCCATGCCGGGGAATGCCCGTTCTGCGCCTCGCCGCTGGTGATCGATACCGGCGCGCGCCGCTATATCAAGCCGCGCGGCTTGCTGCCTTTCCACCTGGACGAGGCCGCCGCCCGCCAGGCGATGACCGACTGGCTGGGGCGGCTGTGGTTCGCGCCGAACGGGCTGCGCCGCTATGCCCGCAAGGGGCGGCGCATGCAGGGTATCTATGTGCCCTACTGGACCTACGATGCCCGCACCGCCTCGCGCTATCGGGGCCAGCGCGGCACCGTCTATTTCGAAACCCGTATGGTCAGCGTCGGCGGCAAGCGCCAGATGCAGCAGGTGCCCAGGACGCGATGGCGACCGGTCTCGGGCCAGGTCGCGCGGGCTTTCGACGACATCCTGGTGCTGGCCGCGACCAGCCTGCCGAAACGCTATACCGATGCGCTGGCGCCATGGGATCTGTCGTCGCTGGCACCTTATGACCCGGCGTTTCTGGCCGGTTTTCGGGCCGAAGCCTATACCGTCGCACTGGCCGACGGCTTTGCCGAGGCGCGGGCGTTCATGGACCGGATGATCGAGCGCGACATCCGGTTCGACATTGGCGGCGACCGCCAGATGATCGAGCATGTCGAAACGCAGGTCGCGGACGTCACCTTCAAGCATGTCCTGCTGCCGGTCTGGCTGGCCGCCTACAGATACAATGGCCGAACCTATCGCTTCGTGGTGAACGGGCGCAGCGGCGCGGTGCAGGGCGAACGCCCCTGGTCGGTCTGGAAGATCCTTCTGGCGGTGACGCTGGGCCTTCTGGTCGCTGTTGCGATCGGCTATGCGGCGGCGGTCGAGCAGATGGCGCCGGGCCGCGCCGGGGGGCCGGGCCGCCCCGATCTGCCGCGGATCGAGCTGCCCTACTGACACCAGGGCGCGACGCTCCCGCCATGCCGCTCCGCGCGCCACCAAGGCGGGGCTTTCGCCCGTCCCCCGGCCTGTGCAAGACGCCGCCATGCAGGTCCTGTTCCTCACCCGCAAATGGCCCCCCGCGGTGGGCGGGATGGAGGTCTATTCGGCCGAGATGGCCGCCGAGATGCAAAGCGCCGGGCATCGGGTCGATTTGCGCGCCTTGCCGGGCCGCGCCGATGGGCGGGCGCCGCGCAGCCCCGCGCTGATCCGGTTCGGGCTGGGCACGGGTCTTTCGGTGCTGCTGCGGCCGCGCCGCTGGGACGTTCTTCTGGGGGGCGATCTGGCGATCTGGCCGCTTGTGTGGCTGGCCGCCTTGCGCCGCCCCGATGCCGTGCCGATCCTGGCCGCCCACGGCACCGATGCCGGTTTCGGGGCACGGCCGGGCCTGCGACCGGCGCTCTATCGCGCCTATCTCGGACTTGGCGCAAGGCTCTTGCGCCGTGCCCGCGTGGCAGCGAATTCCGCCACAACGGCCGACCACGCCCGCGCCGCCGGATTTTCCGACATCACCGTCATTCCGCTGGGCGTCCGGCCCGTCGCCCCGCTGGGGGCGCCGCCCGACGGGCCCTATCTGCTGTTTGCCGGCCGGCGTGTGCGCCGCAAGGGGCTTTCCTGGTTCGTTGCGCAGGTGCTGCCCCGGCTTTCCGTCGATCTGCGCGTGCTGGTGGTCGGTCCGCCATGGGACCCAGCAGAAGAGGCGGCGCTCTGCGAGCCGCGGGTGAAACGGCTCGATGCCCTGGCGCAGCCGCGCCTCTTTGCATTGATGCGCGGCGCCACGGCCGTGGTCATCCCGAACCTGCCGGCCGAAGCCGGCGTGGTGGAAGGCTTTGGCCTGATTGCTGCCGAAGCCGCCGCGCAAGGTGCCGTGGTGCTTGCCGCCGCGGTCGATGGCTATGACAGTTCGGTCGTCGATGGCACGACCGGCCTGTTGTTGCCGCCGGGGGATGCCGCCGCCTGGGCGGCGGCGATCGCCGATGTGCAGGGCTGGACGCCCGAACGCCGCGCGGCCTTCACCGATCGCGCGCGCCTTGTGGCGCGGTCACGTTTCGACTGGGCGCGCACGGCGCGGGCGACGCTGGGCCTGGCGGCGGGGGGGGCACCCGCGGGCGAGGATCAGGGCACGAGCGCCCCCGGCTGATACCG
>DNSZ01000274.1 GCA_003500165.1 Paracoccaceae bacterium
GGGTGACGATCAGGACCGGTGCCACCGGCTCGGCGTGCGAATACTGCCGCATGCGGTCGATGGACCCGCCCGCAGCCCCACGGCTTGCGGCGACCTCGGCCAGCGCGCCGGGCCGGTGGCACCGGTCCTGATCGTCACCCATGCCGCAGCCCCGGCCGCGCTGTCGGCTGCCCTCGATGCCATCGCGGGACAGGAGGCGGTGGCGGCCGCGCCGGTGGCGCTGCGGATCGAGGCGGTCTGATACCGGCGGTCATCGGGAAAGGCCGTTTCCCGCCTACCGGCGCCCGCCCCGTCACGCCGGAGGCNNGCCCGCCCCGCCCCGTCACGCCGGAGGCGTGCCGCGGCCGCCCCCGCAGCGGTGCACTGGGCGGCACGGCCCGGCAGGGGATCGGCACAAGGCGCGATAGCGGCTTTGCTCATCCATTGGCATCAAATGGGCTGGAGGATGTCAGCACATCGCCGGGGTGGCGTGCCCCCGTGCCGGCCCGCCTCGGGCGACGCGACCGGCCTTGCCCGGTGCCCACGGACGGGTTGGCACCAAACGGGCTGAAAAACGTCACCACGTGACCGGAATGACGCGCGCCCGCCGCAACCCGCTTCGGGCGATGCGACCAGCATCGCCCGGCGCCCGCCCCGTCCCGTCACGCCGGAGGCGTGCCAAGAAAGGGAATGAGCGGGCGCCATTGCAACGCTGCAACTGGCGGCACGGCCCGGCGGGGCGGCACCATAAAGCGCGTTAGCGGCAGCGCGTCGCCGCGCCCACCCCGGGGCGGGCGCCGGGGTGTTGGGTGCGAAACGGGCACGGAAGCTGTCATGCCGTCTCCACATCGCCGGGGTGGCGTGCCCCCCACCGCAACCCGCCTCGGGCGATGCGACCAGCATCGCCCGGCGCCCGCCCCGCCCCACGGGCGGGCGCCATTGCTACGCTGCAAGTGGCGGCACGGTTCGGCGGGGCGGCACCATAAAGCGCGATAGCGGCTCCGCCTCGTTGCGCCCCCCCCGGGGCGGGTGCCGGGCCAGGGCCCCAAAGGCGCGACGGTCCCGCCTCACCGCCCGTCACGCCGGAGGCGTGCCAGGCAAGGACATGCGCGCGCAATTGCTGCGCCATCGGTTCAAGCGACAACGGCGACGGCCCGGCGCCTTGGTGTTGGCACCGTGCGGTCGGGACAAGCTGTCATGCCATCTCAACATCGCCGGGGTGGCGCGCCCCCGCCGCAACCGGCCTCGGGCGATGCGACCAGCAACGCGCGGCGCCCACGGACAGGTTGGCACCAAACGGGCTGAAAAACGTCACCGCGTGACCGGAATGATGCGCCCCCGCCACAACCCGCTTCGGGCGATGCGACCAGCATCGCCCGGCGCCCGCCCCGCCCCACGGGCGGGCGCCATTGCACCGGTGCAAATGGCGGGACGGCCCGGCGGGGCGGCACCATAGAGCGCGATAGCGGCACCGCCGCAGCGGGCCGGTCTGTCCGGCCGGGTGGGCGGAGACGTAGGAGGCGAAGCGAGGAAGTTCAATTCTGAATATATGCCTGCGTATACGCTGCGTTCTCAATCTCATTCTTTAGCGCTCTCATAAGGTCCACTACTTGATCGCGAAAAAGATCAAACTTATGCAAAGTAATGCTATGGCTCTCGCCGTGAGCAATGAAGTTTCGCGTCGGAAGGAGATGTTGATCCAAGAATTCGCTGTAGGCAACGAATTTTTCTGTATCCAAACCGAGCATCTCACACCCAAACAAGAGGACTTCAGACGAAAGATTTGACTTCGCAGAAATTCTCTCATAGCGTCCTTTCCGAAAAGAATTACCCACTAAGCCATCCAACTCCAGGAGAAAACGGAAAAACTGTGTCTCAGAGTTGATCATGCTCGCTTTGCGGCGGTGCATAACGCACAGTGCCCAAAAGTTCGGGCGCAAGGTACTAAGTGAGATGTTTTGTCGCGCAATGAAACCTACGTAGAGGTTCGTGGCAACCGAGAAGAACCCCTCCAAATGAGCGTAGAGTAGAGGTACGCCCGCGCGCCTAAGCGCCGAAGCCTTGACCTCGTCGGAAAGTTCAGACGCCCGCTTGTAGGCTGAGACCTCAACGATCCGCCAGGTAATGTCGTTCGTGAGCCTTTGCGCAAGCTCATCAGCTAGAATGTTTTGCTGGGTCATACCAGTCTGCCCCAAACGGAATTGTGCGAGCTACACGATCCGTCCCACTCACCCCAGCAGCTGTGAAGTTGATACTCTGACCCGATTCCCAAAACGCCTTGGTCCGTTCAAGAACAAACTTGTCGGGGTCTCCAAGGGCATTGATGGCATCAAGGTTTCTAAGAACGCCGATGGCTACAATTTCAATCGATGTTCGCCCGATGCGTCCTTGGAACTTCGAGTCCTGCCACGGTCGAAGCCCGCCGGGGCCACATGCGCTTCGAATGCGAGACAACGTGTGGGCCACGCGATCAAGCATCATATCGTGTGCTTCTCTCGGCTCATCCTGAGAGATGTCGATGAGGGCCTTGTCGACGAAATCTTCAATGTCTATTCCTCCCGGATACTCCCTAAATCCGAAGGCTATAATTCTCGATACATGCTCGTAGTCATTTGCCTTTGCAACAGATTCGCCGCCCAAGGGAATCATCGCCTTAAAGTCGGCATTTTCAACAAGTTCTTTCATTTTTCCAAAGAATTCTTCATTCGACATAATAATGGTGCAGTTTCTCAATTCCTGAGCATTTGCGGCCATTCCACCGCTATTTAACCGCTGAAACAAGTCGAACTTGCTCTTATCATCACTCTTCTTTTCAAGCATTTGGATGCCTATCTTGGAACGTTTGATCGACCTCTGGAGGCCGCTTTCAATTACATAGGCTTTTAAATCAGTTTCGACTCTACTTTCCTGTCTGCTTTCCTGATATTTTTCCAATGTTTGCTCGCTCCACATGGCGCCCTCAAGTGATGGCAAGTATTGCGTACCAATAAGGGGCTGAGGCGCTTCTAGCTGCTTTTCTTCGGGGCTTTCGAGTTCACCCATAAATTGCAGCAGAGTAGAAATTCTTTGCAGTCCATCAATGAGCTCCCACTTACTATTTCCAAGCTCAAAAACGAAGATTGGGGGAACCGGAATGCGCATAAGTACCGATTCAATCAGTCTTGATTTTCTTCCGATGTCCCATCGAAAAAATCTCTGAAAGTTTGGATTTATTATTAGGTCGCCATCTTTGTACAGATTGACAACTTCGCCAATAGTCATGGAAAAATCATCGGTTGATACTGTGCGCGCTGCACTTTCAATTTCGGCCGATAGTGATTCTTTCTTGTTCATCCCTGTCTCTCACTTTCAAGCAGCGCGAGAAACTCCCGCCACTCGCCCTTGCTCATGCCTGACGTCTCCTGCGTCACCGCCTCACCCCGCAGCATCCGGCGCACGCAGTCAAGCCCCTGGGCCGACAGATGCGCCCCGCCGAGCCGATAGTCGCGAAACGCGCCCCAGGCATGCGGCACCCAATCCTCCACCACCTTACAGATCGCCTCGGCATAGGCCCTGATCTCGTACTGCGCATGGGGGTCGGCGCGCAGATGCAGGAAATGGAACAGGTTGTGCAGGTCGGTCTTCCAGTACCATTGCGTATAGATATTCGCGGGCAGGTTCATCCGTGCCAGTTCGCGCGCCAGCCCCTGCTGGCCCTCGGTCCCCAGCATCGCCTGGTAATGGTCATAGGCGCGGGCGGCATCGCCGCGCAGGATGTCCAGCACGCGCTGCGCCTCCGCCCCCTCCAGCACGGCGCCGCGACCCTGATGGTTGGCGGTGGATTGGGCGGCCAGATGTTCGGGCGCGGGGATGTAGAATTCGCCATCCAGGATCGAATAGCGCGCCGAATACTCGTTCACATTCGCGGTGCGGTGGCGAATCCACTGGCGCGCCACAAAGATCGGCAGCTTCACATGCAGCTTGATCTCGGCCATCTCGAACGGCGTCGAATGCCAGTGCCGCATCAGATAGCGGATCAGCCCGCGATCGTCGGACACCGCCTTTGTGCCCGCGCCATAGCTGACCCGGGCGGCCTGCACGATGGCGGCATCGTCGCCCATATAGTCGACCACCCGGACAAAGCCGTGGTCGAGCACCGGGATCGCGCTGTAGAGATGCGCCTCGATCCCCGGGGCGGTGGCGCGGCGCGTGGGCGTTGTGGCTGCGCGCTGGGCGTCGATGTCGGCTTGCTGGTCGGGGCTGAGGGGCATGGGGGCTCTCCGGGGTGACTCGCGGCCCCCAGATGTTGCCAGAAACGGACGCGCGACCGCAAGATGAAGGGTCGTCATGCGGCGAAGGGCAGCGGGGTTCCCCCGCGGCACGGTTGCGCTAGCCTTGGGGTGAAACATGTCAGGGCGGAACAGGAAGGAAAGACCGATGCGGTATCTGCACACCATGGTCCGGGTGAAGGACCTTGACGCCTCGATGGCGTTCTACCGGCTGCTGGGGCTCGAGGAGACGCGGCGGATGGACAGCGAATCGGGCCGCTTCAGCCTGATCTTCATGGCCCCGCCGGGCCAGCCGGAATGCCCGGTGGAACTGACCTGGAACTGGGACGGCGATGACGGGTTGCCGTCCGACAGCCGGCATTTCGGCCATCTCGCCTATGAGGTCGACGACATCTATGCGACGTGCCGGCATCTGATGGACAACGGCGTGACGATCAACCGGCCGCCGCGCGACGGCCGGATGGCGTTCGTCCGCTCGCCCGACAACATCTCGATCGAGCTGTTGCAGAAGGGCGGCGCCAGGGAACCGGCCGAACCCTGGGCCAGCATGGGGAATACCGGCCATTGGTAAGGACGGCGCTGCTCCTTGCCGCGCTGACACTGGCCGGGCCGGCGGCGGCCTGCCGGCTGGCGCTGGTGCTGGCGCTGGATGTCTCGGCCTCGGTCAATTCCGACGAGGATGCGCTGCAGCGCGGCGGGCTGGCGGCGGCGCTGCTGAGCCCTTCGGTGCGCGGCGCGCTGCTGGCGGTGCCCGAGGACCCGGTGCATCTGGCGGTGTTCGAATGGTCGGGGCCCGACGGCCAGGCGATGATCCTGCCCTGGACGGCCATCGACGGGGCGCCGGCGCTGGAGGGCGCAGCGGCGCGGATCGCCGCCAGCCCGCGTCAGTTCACCGAACAGCCCACGGCGATGGGACGCGCGCTGTCCTTTGCCGCGTCCCTGCTGCAAGCCGGCCCGCCCTGCCGGCGGCGGGTGATCGACGTGTCGGGCGACGGGGTCAACAACGAGGGCTACGGGCCGGGCCCGGCCTATCGGCATTTCCCGTTTCAGGGCGTCACCGTGAACGGTCTGGTGATCAGCGGCTGGGACCCCGAGGTGGTCGGGTTCTATCGCCGCGAGGTGCTGCACGGCCCCGGCGCGTTCCTGGAACATACGCCCGATTTCGCGGGCTACGCCGACGCGATGGAGGCAAAGCTTCTGCGCGAGATCGCCGGCCCGGCAATCGGCACCGGGCAGCCGGACGCCCCGACGCGGCTGGCGCTGCAGTAATCTGTCGCAGGGTTTACTTGATCGAAAGCCCGTTAACCGCCACACTGCGTGCTGTGACCGATCGAAACCGAAAACAGGTGATCCGATGAAACCGCTTGCCCCGCTTGCCGCCCTGCTGGCGGTTGCCCTGTCCGTTCCGGCCATCGCGCAGGACCGCTTTGGCCCGCTGATCGGGCCGGCCGAACTTCAGGCCGCGCTTGACGGGCCGGACGCGCCGCTGGTGCTCGATATCCGCACCGGCGAGGTCGATGGCACCATTCCCGGCGCCGTCGCCGCGCCCTATGGCCGGTTCCGCGGGCCCAGCGAAAACCCCGGCCAGTTGCTGACACCGGCCGCGCTGACCGATGTTCTGCAAAGCCTGGGCGTGACCGCCGACCGGCCCACGGTCGTTGCCCATCAGGGCGCGAACGAGACCGATTTCGGCGCCGCCGCGCGGGTTTACTGGACCCTGAAATCGAGCGGCGTCAGCGAACTGGCCATTCTCAATGGCGGGGTCGGCGGCTGGCAGGCCGCCGGTCTGCCGATGGCCGAGGCACCCGCCACGCCGGAACCTTCGGACATCACGGTGACGGCCTATGACCCGCGCTGGCTGGCAACCCAGGACGACGTGCTGGCCGTGGTCGAGGGCGAGGCCGAGGCGACGCTGATCGATGCCCGGATCCCTGAGCAGTATGAGGGCGCGGCCGCCCATGGCGCGGCGGCGAAACCCGGCACCATCCCGGGGGCGCGGAACCTGGTCCATTCTACCTGGTTCACCGAGTCGACCACGGAAATCGACGCCGAAGCCGCCCCCGACATCGCGGCAGCCGCGGGACTGACGCCCGATGCCCATCCGGTAAGCTTCTGCAATACCGGGCACTGGGCGGCCACCAACTGGTTCGCGATGAGCGAACTGGCCGGGATCGAGGATACCAGGCTCTACCCCGAATCGATGGTCGGCTGGTCGCAGGCCGGCCTGCCGATGGAGAACACGCCGGGGCTGTTGGAAAACCTGATGAACCAGATCAAGAACTAGGCCCGACCCGCCTCCGATGACCGGAACCGCCCCCCCGCACGACGCGCGGAACCCGGCCGCCCTGCCCCGGCGGGGCGCGCCGCCTGTCCTGCTGGTCCTGTGGGTCGTGGCGTCGGTCCTGGCCGTCGCGGCGCTTGTCGGGGTGCGCTACGGGGCGCTGCTGCTGGTCGGTCTGGCGCTGGGGATGACGCTGGAAGGGCTGCGATTCGGCTTCTCGGGCCCGTGGCGGGCGATGATCCTGCGCCGCGAACCGGCCGGGCTGATCGCCCAGCTGGTCGCCATCGGCATCGTCGCGGCCGCCGCCTTTCCGATCCTTGCCGCGGCCGACGGCTCGGTGATTGGCGCGCATGCCCCGCTGAGCGCGGCGATGGTGCCGGCGGCATTCCTGTTCGGCGCGGCGATGCAGGTGATCCTCGGCTGCGGCTCGGGGACGCTGGTCAATGCCGGCAGCGGCAATGCGGTCGCCGCGGTGGCGCTGCCGTTCTTCGCCCTGGGCAGCTTTCTGGGCGCAACCCATGTGCAATGGTGGACCGATCTGGCCGCGCTGCCCCCCGTGGTGCTGAGCGGGCCGGGCGGGCTCGGTCTGACCCTTCTGGGACTGGCGGCCGTGGCCGGCCTGGCGCTGTGGCGCGCCGCGCCGGGCAAACGGGCAATCCCCCGGCGGCTGTGGATCGCGGCGGTGCTGGTGGGCGTTTTCGCGATCCTCAACCTGGTGGTCGCGGGCCAGCCCTGGGGCGTGGTCTATGGGCTGGGGCTGTGGTTCGCCAAGGGGGTCACGGCGCTGGGCGGCGACCTGTCGGGCTGGCCGTTCTGGGGCGCGCCGGCCAATGTCGAGCGGCTGCAGGCGAGCGTGCTGACCGATGTCACCTCGCTGACCAATTTCGGGCTGATCGGCGGCGCGTTCCTGATCGCAGCGTGGCGGCGCGGCGGCATGGCCGCCAAGGTGGCGCCGCTGCCTGCCCGGGCCTGGATCGCCGCCATCGCGGCGGGAATCGTCCTGGGCTATACCTCGCGCGTCGCTTTCGGCTGCAATGTGGGCGCGTTCTTTTCCGGCGTGTCGACCGGCAGCCTGCATGGCTGGGTGTGGTTTGCCGCGGCCTTTGCCGGCTCGTATCTGGGCATCTGGTTGCGCCCCCGGCTGGGGCTGGAGCCCAGGACATGACCCGGCGGCGGGTCGGTGTCGCCGTCGTCGCCGGGCTGGCCCTGGTGGTTCTTGGCGATTTGGCCGCCGGGCGGATGCCGGACCCGTATCAGGCCCCGCCGCTGCTGGCGCTGGGATCGGGCG
>DNSZ01000221.1 GCA_003500165.1 Paracoccaceae bacterium
GAAGCATTAGGCTGCAGCCTCCGTCTTCGTGCCGAAATCCTGCGGAAAATGATCGAGCGCCGAGAGCACCGGATAGGGCGTGAACCCCCCCAGCGCGCAAAGCGAGCCGTCGCGCATGGTCTCGCACAGATCGCGCAGCAGCGCCTCGGCGCCCGGGTCGTGGCCGATCCGGTCGATGGTCTCGGCGCCGCGCACCGCGCCAATCCGGCAGGGCGTGCATTTCCCGCAACTCTCGATGGCGCAGAATTCCATGGCAAAGCGCGCAAGCGCGCGCATGTCGGCGGTGTCGTCGACCACCACGATCCCGGCATGGCCGATCAGCCCGCCGGCGCCGTCGAACTCCTCATAGCCAAACGGCGTGTCGAAGGCCGCCACCGGCATCCAGGCGCCCAGCGGCCCGCCAACCTGCACCGCCTTCACCGGCCGTCCCGTGGCGGTGCCGCCGCCGATATCGTTCACGATCGCGCCGAGCGGCATGCCGAAGGCGGTTTCGAACAGCCCGCCATGGCGCACATTGCCGGCGATCTGGATCGGGATCGTGCCGCGCGACCGGCCCTGCCCGAAATCGCGATAGAAGGTGGCGCCCTTCGCCAGGATCACCGGCACGGAGGCGAGCGAGATCACATTGTTGACCACGGTGGGTTGGCCGAACGCGCCTTCATGGGCGGGCAGCGGCGGCTTGGCGCGGACCACGCCGCGCTTGCCTTCCAGCGAATTCAGCAGCGACGTCTCCTCGCCGCAGACATAGGCGCCCGCGCCGACGCGCAGCTCCAGCTCGAACGCCCGGCCCGAGCCAAGCACATCCGGCCCGATCAGCCCGGCCGCCCGCGCGATGCCAAGCGCCTGGTCCAGAACCGCGATCGCATCGGGGTATTCCGACCGGACATAGACAAAGCCCTTGGTCGCGCCCGTGGCCAGCCCGGCGATCGCCATCCCCTCGATCAGGGTGAACGGATCGCCCTCCATCAGCATGCGGTCGGCAAAGGTGCCCGAATCGCCCTCATCGGCGTTGCAGACGATGTATTTCCGGTCCGCCTGCGCCTTCAGCACCGTGTCCCACTTGATGCCGGTGGGAAAGCCCGCCCCGCCGCGGCCGCGCAGACCGCTTTCGGTCACCTCGGCGACGATCTCGTGGGGCGTCATCTCCAGCGCCCGGCGCAACCCGGCCAGCCCGCCATGCGCCTCGAATGCGGCCAGGTCGAGCGGGTCGATCACCCCGCAGCGGGCAAAGGTCAGCCGGGTCTGGCGGGCGAAGAAGGGGATGTCGGCCACCGGGCCGACCGCCCTGGGATGGTCGCCGAATTCGGCATCGAACAGCGTCGGCACATCCGCCGCCGAAACGGGGCCAAAGCCGATCCGGCCCGCCGCCGTCTCGACCTCCAGCAACGGCTCCAGCCAGAACATGCCGCGGCTGCCATTGCGGACCAGATCGATGGCGATCCCGCGACGGGCGGCTTCGGCGCCAACCGCCGCGGCCACCGCATCGGCCCCGAGCGCCCGGGCGGCGGCGTCGCGCGGGACAAAGAGCTTCATGCCAGCACCGTGTCGATCAGCGCGTCGAGCCGGGCGGCATCGACCCGGCCGACCGGCTGGCCGTCGACCATCGCCGCAGGGCCGCAGGCGCACAGCCCCAGGCAATACACGGGCTCCAGCGTCACCGCGCCATCGCCGCGGGTTTCGCCCATCGCCACGCCCAGCCGGGCTTCGGCATGGGCGGCCAGCGCATCGGCACCCAGCGCCTGGCAGGCCTCGGACCGGCAGAGTTTCACCACATGCCGCCCCGGCGGGGTGGTGCGAAAATCGTGATAGAAGGAGATCACGCCATGCACCTCGGCACGGCCAAGATTGAGCCGCGCGGCGATGGCGGGCACCGCGGCGTCGGGGATATGCCCGTATGCCGCCTGCACGCGATGCAGGATCGGCAGCAGCGGACCTTCGATGCCGTCGCAGGCATCCAGAGCGGCGTCCAGCCCCTCGGGCGCATCGGCGGTGGCGGCGGGCGTTTCCATGGCGGCCTCGGGCGTCGGGTTGCGACAGCTTGCCTCACCCGGTAACTGCGGATCAATATCGGTTTTCCGTTGTTCGATAGAAACCTTCTATCGTTCCGTTTCCGCCGCTTCGACCTCCGAAACCGACCGCGCGGTCCGCAGCAGCGCCGCCAGAACCGGCGTGTGCGGCTCGCGATGGGGTGCGATCAGCCCCACCACAGGGCTTCGCGCGGCGGCCGAGAGCGGGATGATTCGCACCCCCTTGCCGGCGCCGAGGAAGCGCGCCATCCGCGCCGGCAGGACGGTCGCCCAGGGGCCTGCGGCGACATGGGCCATCAGCACCACGGTCGAGTTCGATTCGATCGCCGGCGTCACCGACCGGTCGACCTCCAGAAAGGCCTGGTTCACGATCCGCCGGTTCTGCATGTCCGGCGTCAGCAGGCAGAGCGGCTGATCGGCGATCTCGGCCCAGCCCAGCTCTGCCCGATCCGCCAGCGGGTTGCTGCCGGGGCACACAAAGCAGAACCGCTCGCGGTAAAGCGGCAGGGCGGTCATCCGGCCCAGCGGTTCGTTGTCAAGATAGGTGACCCCGGCATCGGCCTGCAGGTTCTCGATCATCGACAGGATCGCCGTCGACGGCCGCGACAGGACGGTCAGGCGGACATTCGGGTTGTCGGCGGCGAAACGCGCGGTCAGCGCCGCCACCGCGCTCAGCGCCGTGGGGATCGCGGCAAGCCGCAGATCGCCCGACAGGCCGGCGCGCAGGCTGCGCATCTCCTCGCGCATCGTGTGGGTGTCGCCGACGATCTGGCGCGCCCAGACCAGCACGCGCTGGCCTTCGGGCGTCAGCCCCGCGAAACGCGCGCCGCGCCAGACCAGTTGCACGCCAAGCTGCGCCTCGAGCTGCTTGAGGCCCGATGACAGGGTCGGCTGCGCGATCCCCAGGCTTTCGGCGGCCCGGCCGAAATGCTCCTCCCGGGCGAGCGCGATGAACATTTCGAGCTTGTCGATCATGGCGCCGGTTATGACCGGCCGCGGCGCCACAGGCAAACCGACGCGCATATGCGGGGCCGTTTGCCCGGCGTCGGGTCGACGGACCGGAGCACGCGGCCCTCTGGCCGGCTGCGATGCCTTGCCGCCGCGCCCGGCTTCGCCCATGGGGATGCCATGCGGACGGTGATCTTCGATCTCGACGGCACGCTTGCCGACACCGCGGCCGATCTGGTGGCGGCCGCCAATGCATGTTTCCGCGCCCGCGGGGCGGGTGCGCCGCTCGACCCCGAGGCGGATGCGGCCACCGCCCTGCGCGGCGGGCGGGCGATGCTGCGGCTGGGCTATGAACGGCTGGACGGGCAGGCAGACGAAGCCCGGATCGACGCCGACTATCCGCGCCTGCTGGCCCATTACGACGAAGGCATCGCCCGGCAGACCCTGCTTTATCCCGGCGTCGAGGACACGCTGGCGCGGTTGGCGGCGGATGGCTTTGCGCTGGGGATCTGCACCAACAAGCCTGAGCTTCTGGCCGACAAGCTTCTGACGGCGCTTGGCGTCCGGGACCGTTTCGCCTCGCTGATCGGGGCCGACACGCTGCCGGTGCGCAAGCCCGATCCCGAAGCGCTGCGCGTGGCGGCGCGGCTTGCGGGCGGGCCGGGGACACGGCCGCTGCTGGTCGGCGACACGATCACCGACCGCGACACCGCGCGCGCCGCCGGCGTGCCCATCGTCCTGGTCGGCTTTGGGCCGGCCGGCCTGGACATGGCGGCGCTGGCCCCCGACGCGATGCTCGACGATTTTGCCGCATTGCCGGCGATTGCCCACCGTCTGCTGGGCGCGGGCTAGGGCGCGCGATCGCGGCGCGATCGGCCTGCGGCGTGGCGCGCGATTGCCCGGCGCCCCGGAGCCGTGCTATGGCCGCTCCACAGCATGAACGGGGGTTCAGATGAACAGCCGGCCCGCCGCACGAAACCGGGGTGCCTCCAGCATCGAGGCGGTGCTGGTCATGCTTCTGTTTCTCGCCCTGACCCTTGGCGGCATGATGTTCTTCGACGGCAGCAGCTGGTCGATGCTGGGTGGCGGCGCGGACGGCGCGCAGGGACGCATTCCGGTTGCAACATCCGAGGCCAACCGCGCCGCCGAGCGTCTGTCGACGATCCGCGACGGCGCCGCCCGCGATCTTCTTGAAAACTATGGGTCGGGAACCGGCGTCGAGGTCAACGATGGCGGGGTGACCGTCCGGCCCGGCGGCGGGCTGCGCCCTGGCGGGCTTTTCGAATAGGCGGAGCCGCCCGGGATTCAGGGCGTCGTTGCCGGCACGACGGGCCGTGGCCGGTCCGGGGCCAGGCCGGGTCGAAGATCAAGGCGCAGGGCCTGTGCCCCGTTTCGCCGTGACATCGCATCCCGACGACCCGGGCCTAGTCATGGGCGAGAAGATAGCCCTCGCCGCGGACCGTCTGCAGATAGCGCGGCTGGCGCGGATCGGCCTCGATCTTGCGGCGCAGCCGGGTGATCTGCACGTCGATCGCCCGGTCCTGGACGGCATCGTTGTCCCGCCCCATCTCCTCGGCCAGCCGCGCCCGCGGCAGCGCCGTGCCGGGATTGGCCGCGAAGATGCGCATCAGCTGCGCCTCGGTCGCGGTCAGCCGGACAAGATCGCTGCCGCGCCACAATTCGGCCCGCCCGATATCGTAGCGCAGCGCGCCCAGATACAGGACCTTCGGCGTGTCGGCCGGGGCACTCGCCGGCACCCGGCGCAGGATCGCCCCGATCCGCAAGAGAAGCTCGCGCGGCTCGAACGGTTTGGCCAGATAGTCGTCGGCGCCCGCCTCGAGCCCCCTGATCCGATCCTCGGGCGCGCCGCGCGCGGTCAGCAGCAGCACCGGGGTGGCACGGCTTTCGCGCAGCCGCCGCGTCAGCGCGATGCCATCCTCGCCGGGCATCATCACATCGAGGATCACCAGATCGAAATCGAGGCCCTGCATCAGCCGCGCAGCATGGGCGGCGTCGCGCGCGACCGAGACCAGATAGCCCTGGCGGACGAGATACTGGCGCAACAGCGTCCGGATCCGTTCGTCGTCGTCGACGATCAGCAGATGCAGATCCGCGATCGGTTCGGTCACGCGCCCCCCCCGCGGCTGAGCGCGCGGAACAGGCGGCGCTGCGCGGGGTCCATCATCTGGTCGAGCACCAGCCGGAACCCGGCGACCGCCTCGGGGCCCGCGGCCCGGTAGGCCGCCCGCATCCGCCGCTTCTGCGCCTCGGACAGGGCGCGTTCCAGCGCCAGCCCCTCTTCGCTGAGATAGAGCAGCCGCTGGCGGCGGTCGGTGTTGCCGGTGCGGGTCGCCACCAGCTCGTCATTGATCAGCCGGCGCAGCACACGGTTAAGGGACTGCTTGGTGACGCCCAGCGTCGCCAGCAGATTGCCGACCGTGGTGCCGGGGCTGCGCTGGATGAAATGGATCGCCCGGTGATGCGCCCGCCCCAAGCCGCGCCGCGCCAGCAGCCGATCGGGGTCGGCGGTGAAGCCGCGATAGGCAAAGAACATCGCCTCGATGCCCTGACGCAACTGCTCGTCGGTCAGGTAAAGCAGCATGTCGCCGGCACCGCTTGGCGTCCTGTCCTGCATCTTCGGGCCATCCCTGCCGCAGCCGATCACGATTGCCGGTCTTTTATGTCAGTGTTGTTGACTTTCCAAGAGGGCATCGATAGCCGGTCCTTCGCGCAAGATGTGTGCGCTGCGTCGCGCTGCTGCGCAAGCAATGCAAATGGCTGGGGCGATGGCCCCGAAGCGAGGGCAAGATGGGCATGGGCTATGACGATCGCGACGGCACGATCTGGATCGACGGTCGGCTGGTGCCCTGGCGCGACGCCAATGTGCATATCCTGACCCATGCGATGCATTATGCCAGTTCGGTGTTCGAGGGCGAGCGCGCCTATGGCGGGCGCATCTTCGAAAGCCGGGCGCATTCCGAGCGGCTGCACAATTCGGCCCGGCTGATCGATTTCGAAATTCCCTGGACGGTCGACCAGATCGAGGCGGCAAAGGCCGAGGTGATGGCCGCGAACGGGCTGTCGGACGCCTATGTCCGGGCGGTGGCGTGGCGGGGCGCGGGCCCCGATATGGGCGTCGCGAGCGCGCGCAACCCGGTCCGGCTGGCGGTGGCGGCCTGGGAATGGGGCGCCTATTACGGCGATGCGCGGACCCGTGGCGCGCGGCTCGACATCTCGAAATGGCGCCGGCCAAGCCCCGAGACCGCGCCAAGCCAGGCCAAGGCGGCGGGGCTTTACATGATCTGCACCATGTCGAAACACACCGCCGAGGCGAAAGGCTGCGCCGACGCGCTGATGTTCGACTATCGCGGCTATGTGGCCGAGGCGACGGGCGCCAACATCTTCTTCGTCAAGGATGGCGCGGTGCACACGCCGACACCCGACTGTTTCCTTGACGGGATCACCCGGCAGACCGTGATCGGCCTGCTGGGGGAGCGCCAGATCCGCGTGCATGAGCGCCACATCGACCCGTCCGAACTGGAGGGGTTCGAACAATGCTGGCTGACCGGAACCGCGGCCGAGGTGACACCGGTCGGCCAGATCGACGGCTACAGCTTCGAGGTCGGCGCGCTGGCCCGCGGCATCGCCGAAGCCTATGACGCCAAGGTGCGGGCCTGAGCGGGATCAGACGCTCAGGCAGACATACTTCATCTCGAGATATTCCTCGATCCCGTGGCGCGAGCCCTCGCGGCCAAGCCCCGATTGCTTCACCCCGCCGAACGGTGCGACCTCGGTCGAGATGATGCCGGTGTTCACCCCGACGATGCCGTAGTCCAGCGCTTCGGCCACCCGCCACACCCGGCCGAGATCGCGCGCATAGAAATAGGCGGCGAGGCCGAAGATGGTGTCGTTGGCCTGGGCGATCACCTCGGCCTCGTCGGCGAACCGGAACAGCGGCGCAACCGGGCCGAACGTCTCCTCTCCGCTCACGATCATGTCGCGGGTCACCCCTGCGATCACCGTCGGCTGAAAGAACGTCCCGCCCAGCGCGTGGCGGCCGCCCCCCGTCAGGATGCGCGCGCCCTTTGCGACGGCGTCGGCGACATGCGCCTCGACCTTCTTCACCGCGTCTTCGGTGATCAGCGGGCCGGCCGCGACCCCGTCCGTGAAGCCGTCGCCGACCGGCAGCCTGGCGACCTCGGCCGCCAGCCTTTCGGCGAACGCGTCGTAGATGCCATCCTGCAGATACAGTCGGTTGGCGCAGACGCAGGTCTGTCCGGTGTTGCGGTATTTCGATGCCATCGCGCCCGCGACGGCCGCATCCAGATCGGCGTCGTCGAACACGATGAAGGGCGCGTTGCCGCCCAGTTCCAGCGAGATTTTCATGACCTGATCGGCGGCCTGGCGCATCAGGATGCGGCCGACCTCGGTCGAGCCGGTGAAGGTCAGCTTGCGCACCCCGGGGTTTTCGCAGAATTCCTTGCCGATCCCCGCAGCATCCGTGCCGGTGACGACCGACAGCAGCCCCGCGGGCAACGCGGCCCATTCCGCAAGGACCGCCAGCGCCAGCGCCGATAGCGGCGTTTCCTCGGCCGGCTTGACGACCGCCGCGCAACCTGCCGCCAAGGCCGGCGCGATCTTGCGGGTGATCATGGCGCTGGGGAAATTCCACGGTGTGATCGCGGCGGCCACGCCCACCGGCTGGCGCAGCACCATCAGCCGCTTGTCGGGCTGATGGCCGGGGATCGTCTCGCCATAGACCCGCTTGCCCTCTTCGGCGAACCATTCGACGAAGGACGCGGCATAGGCGATCTCGCCCTGGGCCTCGGCCAGCGGCTTGCCCATCTCGGCGGTCAGGATGCGCGCCAGATCGTCGGTATGCGCGATCATCAGATCGAACCACCGCCGCAGAACCGCCGCACGATCCTTGGCCGTGCGCGCGGCCCAGCCCTTTTGCGCCGCCGCGGCCGCGGCGATGGCGCGCGCGGTCTCGGTCCGGCCGCAATCGGCCACATGGGCAATCACATCGCCGCGGGCGGGATTGCTGACGGCAAAGGTTGCGCCGGCATCCGACGGACACCACTCGCCGCCCAGAAAGGCCCGGTCGCGCAGCAGGGCGGGCTCCCTCAGCATGTGCAAGAGGTCGGTGCGATCTTCCATAGCTGCTCTCTCCTTTGCGGCCACCCGGCGCGATAGCGCTGCCACAGCCGGCCGTTGCCCGCAACAACGGACGTTTCCTGTCCCGGATTGCGGCCGGTTTGTCCTTGCGGACTGGTCCAGAAATTCATAAAATCGTAATGGACAAAGAAGAAAACGTACAAGATGGGACTATGGGGCGTGGCCGGTGCCGGCTTGGGTTGGTGCAATGCGACTGGCGGCGCGCATTTCGGCTGGGCAACCGATTTGCAATCATCCCGTGACAGCTTTGCCCTGCAGCCTGCTGTCATGGGTCCGGGAAAGCGACTGAAAGGTTCACGCCGCAGGCGAGGTTTGGGCCGCGGCAGTCATCAGCTTCGGCAGCGGCGTCGGAGAGGGCACTGATGCGACGCGCGGCGATGATCGCGCAGAAGTCAGGGAACAAGAAGCCGGATCGGGTGCACGCGTGGCGCCCTGATCGGCCGAACGGAGGGTAACATGCGGGACATACACTCAGGCAACGACGTGGTCGATGGCGGCCCGGGTTATGACACCTCGGTGATCGGTGTCGCATCGACCAGCGTGACCGCCACGTTGCTGCAGAACGGCGATATCCAGCTTGTGTCCGGCGCCGACACGATCACGTTCCGGAATGTTGAGCTTTTCCGCTTCACCGACGTCGATTTGACGGGAGCAGCGCTGGCTGGCCCGCGACAGACGGGAACGGCGTCGGGAGACAGCCTCACCGGTGACGCGCGACCCGACTATATCGACGGTCGAGGCGGTAACGACACGCTTTCGGGCCTTGGCGGCAATGACGAACTCGTGGGCGGCAATGGCAACGACTCGATCCTGGGCGGTGACGGCAACGACGCGATCGATGGCGGCAGCGGCGACGACAGGCTGGACGGTGGCGACGGCGACGATCTGATCAACACCGGCACCGGCGATGGCGGCACCTTCGGCATCGACGAGGCCCGGGGCGGGGCGGGCAACGACACGCTCATTGGCTCGAACGGGAAGGACACCCTTTACGGCGATGAAGGTAACGACCGGCTGAATGGCGGCGATGACCTCGACACCGCGGATATCGACTATCTCTATGGCGGCGCCGGCGATGACTACCTCGAATCCGGCCAGACGACCGCGGTGCAGGCGGGCTCGCAGGAGTTCGGGGACCGGCTCTATGGCGGGGATGGCAACGACACGCTGATCGGCGGGCTTGCCGACGACACCCTCGACGGCGGCAGCGGCAACGA
>DNSZ01000328.1:0-18323 GCA_003500165.1 Paracoccaceae bacterium
GCGTGACTCATTGCAGCTTGGTATCAGTCCCGACCGGCGCGGAAAGCGCCCAGGATTTCGGCCACCAGCGGGTTCGGAAAGCGCCGCTGCAACGTCACGGCAAGGAAGCTCTCGACAATACCGTCGAGCCGGGCAAGCTCGTGCAGGGTCCCGCTGGCCAGTTCGTCGCGCACCACCACGGGCGGGATCACCGCCAGCCCGGCCCCGGCGCGCGCCAGCAGACGCAGCATCGCCATGTCGTCGGCCTCGGCCGCCACGCGCGGCACCACGTCGAGCCGCCCCAGCATGGCGTCGAACGCCGCCCGCAGCGCCGCCTCGGGGGTTGGCAGGATCAACGGCTCGGACGCCAGCAGCGCGGCCAGCGACCGCCCGGCCAGTTCCGGTGGCCCGACCAGGCTGACCGGTTGCGTGGCCAGTTCGTGGACCAGATAGCGGCTGGCGGCATCCCGCGCCGGCACCAGATTGGTCAGCACCATGTCGAGCGACAGCGCCTCGAGCGCGCGCAGCAGCTCGGCCTGCGGGCCCGATCGCAGCACCACCTCGACATCGGCCCGGCCCAGAAGCGGCCGCACGAAACCGATCTGAAAGTTGCGCGACAGGGTGGCCAGCGCGCCGATCCGCAGGACCCGGCGCGCCGTCCCGACATGCTGCAGCGTCGCCGACAGATCCTCGGCAGTGCGAAAGATCGCCTCGGCATGGTCGAGTGCGATATGCCCCGCCTCGGTCAGGACAAGGCCGCGCCCGCGCCGCTCGAACAGATCATGGCCAAGCGCGGCCTCCAGCGTGCGGATCTGCGTCGACAGCGCGGATTGCGACAGGTTCAGCGCGCGTGCCGCCCCGGTCAGGGTGCCGTCGCGCGCCACGGCCCGGAACAGCCGCAGATGATGCAGGTTGAGATGTGCCATACTTCTATCAGACAGAACGATACCATGAAATATATGTAGTTTTCTTGAATAAGTCCAGGCGCTAGGACGACCGTCAGACTGTCGACATTCCGGAGAACCGCCATGCCGCCATCCTTTTCGCTGGGTCTGCTGGCCCCACTCGTCCTGCTGGCCGCCGCGGCCGTCCTGCTGGCCCAACCTGCCGACCGCCCGCGCGGCCGCGCGCGGCTGCCCGAAATCGCCTCTTTGGGCGCGCTTGCGCTGGCGCTGGCGGGTGTCGTGCAACTGCTGATCGCCGGGCCCACCACCATCGCTTTCGGCACCGGTGCGCTGGCGCCGGTCCTGCGTTTCGATGCGGTGGGCGCCACCATGACCGTCCTTGTGGCGTTCATCGCCTGGATCGTGACCCGCTATGCGCGCAGCTACATGGATGGCGAGGCCCGCGAAACCCGGTTTCACGTGCTGCTTCTGGGCACGCTGGCGGCGGTGCTGGTTGTGGCGCAGGCCGGCAGTCTTTCGCTCCTTGTCCTGGCGTTTGTCGGCGTCGGCATCGGGCTTCGCCAGCTCTTGCTGTTCTACCCCGAACGGCCTGCCGCGCGCCGGGCGGCGACGAAATTCGCGCTGGTCTGGCATCTGGGAGACGTGGCGCTGGCGGCTGCGGCGCTGCTGCTGGTGGCCAGCCTCGGGGTCGGCGACCTCGCTGGCCTGGCCGAGGCCGCGGCGGCGGGTCTTTCGCCGGCCGGCCATGTCGCCATCGCGCTTGTCGTTCTGGCGGCGGCGCTGAAGACGGCCGCCTTTCCGGTGCATGGCTGGCTGACCGAGGTGATGGAGGCACCGACCCCGGTCTCGGCGCTGCTGCATGCCGGCATCGTCAATGCCGGCGGCGTGCTGCTGATCCGTCTGGCCGATCTTGTCCAGGCCAGTTCCGGTTCGATGGCCGCACTGGCGATGATCGGCGGGTTCACGGCGCTGTTCGGCGCGGTGGTGATGCTGACCCAAAGCGCGATCAAGACCGCGCTTGCCTGGTCGACCGTGTCGCAGATGGGCTTCATGCTGCTGCAATGCGGGCTTGGGCTGTGGGCGCTGGCGCTGCTGCACATCTTCGCCCATTCGATGTACAAGGCGCATGCCTTCCTGTCCTCGGGCGGGGCGGTGCAGGCGGTGGCCGGATTGCGCCGGCCCGGGCCCGTTGCGGTGCCGAAGATCGGTGCGGTGCTGAAATCCTTTGCCCTGGCGCTGGTGCTGTATTTCGGGGTCGCGGCCGTCTTCACGGCGATCGAGGGCCCCAAGACGGCGCAGGCCCTGGCGCTTGGCGCGATGCTGATCTTCGGTGTCGCCTATCTGGTCGCCCAGGGTCTGGCCGACACGGCGCCGGCGGCACTGACGCGGCGCACCGCGCTGGCCTCGCTGGGTGCGGCGGGCGCCTATTTTACCTTCCAGCTCGCCGCCGAGGCGTTGTGGGGGCCGGCATTGCCGGCGACGCCCGCGCCGGGCCCGCTCGAATGGGCGCTGATCGCGCTTGCGGTGCTGTCCTTCGGCGGCGTCGCCTTCGCCCAGGCGCTGTTCCCGCTCTGGTCGCATCATCCGGCAACCGCCGGGCTGCGGGTCCATCTGGCCAACGGCCTCTATCTCAACGCGCTTCTCGACCGCCTGATCGGCGGCTTCCGGATGGCGAAAACCAACTGATCCAAAGGGGAAAACCCGATGTTCGTGAAATCTGTCCAGATCGCGCCGGCCCGGATCGCCGAATTGCTGAAGGCCGCCGAGGCCGCCGCGCGCGACATCCCACCGGCCTTCCCGCTGGAAGCGACGGTGGCCGTCAACCCGTTCCTTGGCCAGACCGGCGAGGATCTGGCAACCGCCTCGGCGCGGCTGGCCCGGGTCGCCGGCGTGGCCCTGACCCGGCCCCGTGCCGACCTCGCCGCCGAGATCGCGGCCGGGCGGATCACCGATGACGATTTGGCCGGTGCGCTGGCCGCCTGTGCCGCGCCGCTGAAGCCGCGCGATCTTGCGGCGCTGAAGGCGGCGGCGGCAACACCCGGCCCGGCGGCGCCGCGGGCTCTGCCGACGGTGGCCGACCTCGCCGCCGAGGCAAGCGGCGTCGACTGGCCGTCGGTCATCGAAAAGACGATCGGCCTTTGGGCGGCGGGGTATTTCGACCGCGGCCAGGCGCTGTGGTCACCCGCCCCCGGGCAGCACGCCTTTGCCGCCTGGCAATCCTGGGCGGGCCGCGACCTGACCCCGGAAATCGCCGGCCTGTCCGGGTTCTGCGAGCATGCGTCTTCGGCGCCCGACACCCCCGAACGGGCCATCCTGCGCGCCGCCGAAAGCCTGGGCATCGCCGAGGCCGCGGCGGAAACGGTGTTTCACCGCCTGCTGATGGATCTCGGAGGCTGGGCCCAGCATGGCCGCTGGCTGCTGTGGCAGGCCGAACTGGCCGGCGAGACGGACGGCACGCTGGCCGATCTTCTCGCTGTCCGGCTGGTCTGGGAAGAGGCGCTGCTGGCACGTCACCCCCAGGTCGCGGCGGCATGGCAGGAAACCGTGGCCGCCCATGCCGCGCCCATCGCCGCCAGCGCCGATCAGGTGGTCGACGCCATCCTGCAGGAGGCCGCCGAGCGGGCACGCCAGCGCGAACTGGCTTCGCTGCTGGCCGGCCCGGCCGGCCCGGCGGGGCGCCCGGCGCTGCAGGCGGCGTTCTGCATCGATGTCCGGTCCGAGGTGTTCCGGCGCGCGCTCGAGGCGCAGGATGCCGGGATCGAGACGATCGGGTTCGCCGGTTTCTTCGGCCTGCCGGTGGCGCATACCGCGCGCGGCTCGGACGTGGTCGAGGCGCATCTGCCGGTTCTGCTGACGCCGCAGATGACATCGACAAGCCACGCGCCGGGACCGGCCGAACAGGCCGCCCGGATCGGCGCCCGTGCCGCCCGCGCCTGGGGCCGGTTCCGCCAGGCGGCGGTGTCCTCTTTCGCCTTCGTCGAGGCAGCGGGGCCGTTTTATGGCGGCAAGCTTGTGCGGGACGCGCTGGGTCGGGGCGGCAAGGCCCCCGCAGCCGATGCGATGCCCCATATCGTCGGCGATCTGGCTGCTGCGGTGAAGGCCGAGCTTGGCGCCAGGGTCCTGAAGGCCATGAGCATGACCGGCGGCTTCGGCCGGCTGGTCCTGCTGCTTGGCCATGGCGCGCAGGTGACGAACAACCCGCATGCCAGCGCCTATCATTGCGGTGCCTGTGGCGGCTATACCGGCGAGGTATCGGCGCGGCTGCTGGCCCGGCTGCTCAACGATCCCGAAACCCGTGCCGGGCTGGCCGATCACGGCATCGAAATGGCTGCGGACACGCTGTTCGTCGCCGGTCTGCACGACACCACGACCGACGCGATCACGCTTTACCCCGACGACCCGGCGCCCGATCACGCCGAGGATCTGCGCCAGGCGCGCAGCTGGTTGCGCGCTGCCGGCCAGTTGGCCCGCGCCGAGCGGGCGCGCCGGCTGCCCGGGGCAACCGCCCGGACGGTCGCCGAACGGGCAACCGACTGGGCCGAGATCCGGCCCGAATGGGGGCTTGCCGGTTGCGCCGCCTTCATCGCCGCGCCGCGCGCGGTGACGGCAGGCGCCGATCTGGCCGGGCGGGCGTTTCTGCACAGCTATGACTGGCAGACCGATGAGGACTTCGCCACGCTCGATCTGATCCTGACCGCGCCCGTCGTCGTCGCCAGCTGGATCAGCCTGCAATATTACGGCTCGGCGGTGGCGCCGGCGGCATTCGGCGGCGGCAACAAGCTGATCCACAATGTGGTCGGCGGGATCGGCGTGGTCGAAGGCAATGGCGGCCGGCTGCGACCGGGCCTGCCCTGGCAGGCGGTCCATGACGGCACCGCCCTGGCGCATGAGCCACTGCGCCTGTCGGTGATGATCGAGGCACCCGAGGATGCCATCGCCGGGGTGCTGGAACAGCATCCCGAGGTGCAGGCGCTGTTCGACAATGGCTGGCTTCACCTCTTCACCCTGCGCGAGGGGCGGGTCGCGTCGCGCTACCGGCCCGGCCGCCGCTGGTCGGCCGATACGGCCCGGCCGCTTGCCGCCTGATCGAGGCCCGCACAGAAACTCCAAGGCTTGCGCCCCGACCGGGCGCGGGCCACGCTGCCCGCCGAGGCAAGCCACAGAAAACGGGAGAGTCCGAATATGCCCAGATCAATGACGGTCGCAATGCTCTGCGCGGTTGCGCCGGGGATCGCGCTTGCGCAGCCCGCCGAAGAGACCGTGCAGCTCATGTCCGACGGCCAGGCGATGGTCGCAACCCTGGCCACCCCCGATGGCCCGCCGGCGCCCGTGGTGCTGTTGCTGCATGGCTTTACCGGATCGCGGGACGAGTTGGCGATCCCGAACACCGATGACGGCGTGTTCAGCCGCGCGGCCCGGCTGCTGGCCGAGGACGGCTTCGCCAGCCTGCGGATCGATTTCCGCGGTTCCGGCGACAGCGTTGCCGACATGACCTATGAGGCGACGACATTCGAAGGCCAGGTGACCGACGCGCTGGCCGCCATCGACTATCTCCGGGCGCTCGACGCGGTCGATGGCGACGACATCCATGTGATCGGCTGGAGCCAGGGCGGCCTGGTCGCGGCGGCCGTTGCCGGCCGGGCGGAGGGCCTCGACGCGGTCGCGCTGTGGCAAGCGGTCGGCGACCCCGAAACCACCTATGGCGGCATTCTGGGCGCCGAGACGATGGCCGCCGGCATGGCCGCCGCGCCCGATGAAACCATCACCGCGACGCTGCCCTGGGGCGCCGAAATCGGGCTGAACGGGGCCTTCTTCGAGGGCATCGCGACCTTCGATCCGATGGCCGAGATCGCCGCCTATGACGGGCCGCTCTTCGTCACCAGGGGCACGCTCGACACCACGGTCCTGCCCGCGGATGCAGACGCGTTCATCGCCGCCCATGACGGCCCCGAAATGCTGTGGACGGCCGATATGGACCATGTTTTCAACGTCTTCACAACGACCGAAACGCTCGATGCGATGGTCGCCGCGACCGCCGCCTTTTTCCGCGAGCATGACGACTGATACCAAGCTGGAATGAGCTTGACTCACTGCGCCTGTCCGCCTCCCCGCCCGACCACCAATCTTGACCCTTGGGATAGGACAGGATTGGCGGTTGGGCGGCGCGACGGGGCGGATACCGGTCATCGTCAATGACCGTTGGTCTTCGTCGTCGACGCGTATGGCGCACCGAGTTTTCCGGAAAACTCGGCCCGCGCAGGATTTTCTGGAAAATCCTGCGCGCCCCGCAGGGTGCGGCGCCTTGCCATGCGATCGGACACGGCCAGGCTGCAATGAGCGTAACGCATTTCGCCTTGGTATGACACCGCGCCGGCAGACCGGGGCCGGGTTCAGGCCGATGCCGGGATGCGCAGACGATAGAAGTGTTCGGCCGTCCCGCGAAACACCCGGCCCTGCCAGGCCGCGGGCACAAGCTGGCGATACGCCTCGGCCACGGTGCGGTAGTCGCTGTAAAGCTTGTCGACCGGAAAGTTCGACCCGAACATCGTGCGCTCGGGCCCGAATTGCGCCAGCACGGTGTCAACGATGGGCCGGATACGGTCGGGCGTCCAGCCATGGTCGAACATGCCCAGACCCGACAGCTTGCAGGTCACCTGCGGCAGATCGGACAGCCGCGTCAGCGCCTCGGCCCAAGCTGCGAGGCCCGCCGCGCTGCGATCATGGGGCGAGCCGGCATGGCAGAGCGCCACGGGCGTTTCGGGCGCCTGGGCCAGCACACGGGCGGTCTTTGCCATCAATTCGGGGATCAGCTGCAGATCGAAGCTGAGGCCGCGCCGGCCGGCCTCCTGCAGGCCGGCCAGAAAACGCGGATCGTCGAGCAGCGCGTTGGTGCCGGTCTGCGCGTCCTCCCCCGGTGCGCGGCCAACGATCTGACGCACCCCGCGCACCGTCGACAGGCCCTGCAGGGTGTCGAGCTGCGCCGGCAGGTCGGCGGCCGTCAGATCGGCGAACACGACCTGGACCATCGGCCAATCGGGCGCGGCATCGGCCTGCCGCTGGACCCAGCGCGCCTCGGCCAGGGGGTCGGCGGCGCCGACCTGGATATGGACCGAGGCGACGACGCCTTCGGCGGCAGCCTCGGCGCGGAATTCGTCCAGGAGATAGTCGCGCCGGATCGGGGTCGGATCGCCGAAGAACCGCGTCTCGCCCCGTGCCATCAGCCACGGATACCGAACCGCCGTCAGTTGCCACAGATGGTGATGCGCGTCGATCCAGCCGGTCATGTGCGCGGTACCTCGGCCATGCGGGCCAGAATGTCGACCCCCTGGGTTTTCCAGAAATGCAGCAGATCGACGAAGACCCAGTTCTCGGCCAGCTTGTCGCCGGCACGGCGGTAGATGTCGATCACCCGCATCTCGCCCGTCGTGGCCGATCCCGGCATGCCCATGAACCCGCCCTTGTGGCGCACGGTGAAATTGGGCCAGCCGAAGAACCCGCCATAATGCCCTTCGGCCAGGCGGCAGCGATGGGTGGTTGTCGAGCGATCGGCGAAGGCGGCGCGAAACGGCGCGGCGTGCTGGCGGGCATAGCGCGCGATGGTGCAGGTCGCGCCGATGCCGGCGGGCCCCCACCAGATCATGTCGTCATGCCAGGTATGCGCCAGTTCCTGCTCCAGCGGCAGCGGCGATTTCCAGTCCGAGTCGGCGATCATCGCGTTGATCACGGCCAGGGTGGCCACCCCTTCGGCCGCGGGTTGCGGGCCGAACAGCAGGCCGTCATGGGTCGCCGGCCCCGGCTGGACCAGATGCGCCGCGGTCTGGGGCGGAAAGGGCTGCAGGCCGGCCTGCATCATCAGATGCGGGATGTCGAAGAACATCGCGGTTTCGGTGATGCGCCCGGCATCGACCCGGTTGAATTCGGCATAGCGCAGGAAGGCCATCTTGCCGGTCGGCGCGATGCCCAGCCAGGGCGCATCGAAAAGGCCCATCAGATGACCCATCGAGATCACCCAGACCGATGTGAACCCGTCGATCTCGTTGCGCCCGGCCAGGAAAATGTCCTGCCGCCGCTGCATCCGGGTCAGTGCGCGGCGCAAGGGCTGCCAGAACGCGGCCGCCACGGCGCCGGGTCCGGCCAGTTCGCCGAACGGATGAAACCCCCGCCACAGGCAGTCGGGCGCCAGAAACCGCGCCGCCACGCTGTCGATTTCGTCCGGGGCAGCCGCGTCCAGCGCGGCGTACCAGGCCCGGACCTGCGCCTTCTCTGCCTGGAAGTCCATCGTCCCCGGCGCCCCTTGCATACGTTTGCAGAAACCCCTTGCCAAGTTGTCGCAGCCAAGTCTAGCCTCGTTGCAAGCGCATGCAAAATGCGCGGCGCGCCAGGGGGGGAAGGTTTGGCCGAAGTCCAGCTGCGCAATGTCTCCAAGCGGTGGGGCAGCTTCACCGGGGTCGACAAGTTCGACCTGACGATCGCCGATCGGGAATTCCTGGTGCTGCTCGGTCCGTCGGGCTGTGGCAAGACGACAACCATGCGGATGGTCGCGGGGCTCGAGGACCCGACCGAAGGCGATATCCTGATCGACGGCCGGCGGGTCAACGATCTGGAGCCGAAGGACCGCGATGTCGCCATGGTGTTCCAGAGCTACGCGCTCTACCCCAACATGAACGTCTACGAGAACATCCGCTTTCCGCTGAAGGTGCGCGGCATCGCGCAGGCCAGCCATGACGAACGGGTGCGCCGCGCCTGCGCGATGGTGGAACTCGACGAATTCCTGCATCGCAAGCCGGCCGAACTGTCGGGCGGTCAGCGCCAGCGTGTGGCGCTGGCGCGCGCCATCGTGCGCGAACCCAACGTTTTCCTGATGGACGAACCGCTGTCCAATCTCGACGCCAAGCTTCGGGTGTCGACCCGGGCGCAGATCAAGAATCTCAGCCACGAGCTGAAGGTCACCACGATCTATGTCACCCACGACCAGATCGAGGCGATGACGCTGGCCGACCGGGTCGTGGTGATGGAAAGCGGCGTCGTCCAGCAGGTCGGCACCCCCACCGACATCTATGATCGCCCGGCCAACACCTTTGTCGCGGGGTTCATCGGCAACCCCGCGATGAACCTTCTGAAGGGCCAGCTGAAGGGCGGCACCTTTGTCGCCGACCGGGTTCGGATTGAAGGCTTCGCCGCGCCGGACGGGCCGGTGACGCTGGGCTTCCGGGCCGAGGATGCGGGGCTGGGCGATGCCGGCCATCACGAGATCGAGGCGCCGATCTATACGCTTGAGCTGCTGGGCGACGCGACCATGGTGACGGTGCGCAGCGGTGGCGACCTGATCGCGGTCCGCGCGCCCAAGGAATACCGCGCCGAGATCGGCGATCCGGTATCGCTGTCGGTCCCGAGAGGGATTTGCCATCTGTTCGACGGTCGAACGGGCACGCGGATCGAGGTGCCGACCGCATGACATTCCCGGGGCCGATCCCCCCGGGTCCAAAGACGATGCGCGGTTGCAAGGCGCATCGCCAATAACAGGGAGAGACGCATGTTTCTGAAACGACTGACCGCAGCCAGCGCACTGGCCCTTGCTGCCGCAACCGGCGCGGCGGCCTGTGAGATCGAGGCCCGCGTCAGCATCGTGGGCAACGAGTTCCCGGCGATCCAGACGGTCGGCGCGGGCGCGCAGGAATGCACCGGCGCCGAGGTCACGACCAACCTGACCGCGGATCACCAGAAGATCAATCTGGCGGGCATGCAGGGCAATCCGGCCGAATACACCTCGGCGATCATCGCCAACTCGTCGATCGTGGCGCTGCTGAACGAGGATGTGATCCGCCCGCTTGACGATCTGGTCGCCGAATACGGTGCCGGCCTGAACCCCAATCAGCTGGTCACCATCGACGGCCAGATCATGGCGGTGGCGTTCATGGCCAACGCCCAGCACCTCGTTTACCGCAAGGATGTGCTCGACGCGCTTGGGATCGAACCGCCAAAGACCTATGAAGAGATGCTGGCCGCGGCCGAGGCGATCCGCGCGGCGGGCATCATGGAAAATCCGATCGGCGGCGCCTATGCCGCGGGCTGGAACCTGGCCCAGGAGTTCAACAACATGTTCCTGGGCTTCGGCGGCCAGCACTTCAAGCCCGGCACGGCCGAGCCGAACGTCAATTCCGAGGCGGGCGCGAAGGCGCTGGAGATGATGAAGGCGCTGTCGGAATACATGAACCCCGATTTCCTGACCCATGATTCGAACGCCACCAACGCCGAATACCGCGCCGGCAACGTCGCGCTGATGAACATGTGGGGCAGCCGTGCCGCCACCCTCGTCACCGCCGAGGGCGTGCCGCAAGAGGTCGTGGACGGCTTTGCCATCGCCGGCCCGATGACCGTGGGCGGCGGGGATATCCCCGCCTCGACCCTGTGGTGGGATGGCTGGACGGTCGCCAAGAACATCAGCGATGCCGAGGCCGAGGCGACCTTCATCGCCATGATGAACGGGATCAAGCCCGCGCTGATGGCCGATGACGAGGTCGCCTCCCAGGCGGTCTGGCTGATCGAGGGCTATCAGCCGACCCCCGCCGCGGTGGGTGTGTTCGAGGCCGCCCAGGCGGGCACCATCCCCTATCCGATGCTGCCCTATATGGGGCTGATGCACACCGCGCTTGGCAACGAGCTGGCCGATTTCATGCAGGGCAAGGAAAGCGCCGAACAGGCGCTGGCCGATGTCGAGGCCGCCTATTCGGCGGCGGCGCGTGAAAACGGCTATCTGCAATAGCCCGCGGCGCGGGGGGCGTCCGCGCCCCCCGGCACCCGGCAAGCGACTGACCAGGCCATGAAACACCGGACCTTCTTCTGGTTCTTTCTGCCCACCGGGCTGGCGATGCTGCTGTTCATCGCGGCGCCCATCGTGTCGGTGGTCATGCAGTCGATGTTCGCGCCCCATGAGGCGGTGCTGAAGACGGTCGAGAATTGCGGGCCGTTCGGCTGCCAGCCGGAAACCACCATCGACCAGGAGGCGACGCGGCAATTGCGCGCGGAGCAGCCGCTTGGCCGGTTTGTCGGCCTCGACATCTATATCGACCGCGGCCATCTGGCATTTTCCGAGGTGGCCGCGGCCTGGCGCGCCGCGGACGGGATCGGCGATTTCCTGTCACGGCTCGGCAATCTGCCGTTCTATCGGGCGATGGCGTTCACGCTGACCTACACCTTCGTGGTGACGCCGCTGTTGATCGTGCTTGGCCTGATCATCGCGCTCGCCGTCAACACGCTGCACCGGCGGCTCAAGGGGCTGGTGATCTTCTTCTCGCTGTTGCCGATGATCGTGACCCCGCTGGTCGGCTCGCTGATCCTGTTCTGGATGATCGACAGCCGGGGGATCATCGGGTCGTTCATCCAGTGGGCCGCGAACGACCCCGATCTTTCGCTGAAGGCGTCGACCGGGCTGACCTGGATCATGCTGATCGTCTACGGCATCTGGCATTCGGCGCCGTTTGCCTTTGTCGTCTTCTATGCCGGGCTGCAGACCCTGCCCCAGGACCAGCTGGAAGCCGCCCGGATCGACGGCGCCACGCGCTGGCAGCAGGTCCGTTTCGTGGTCGTGCCGCATCTGATGCCGCTGGTGACCTTTGTCGCGCTGATCCAGCTGATGGACAATTTCCGGGTCTTCGAACCGATCGTCGGCTTCAACGCATCGGCCCATGCGACATCGCTGTCCTGGATCATCTTCAACGATCTCGGCGGGGAGACGCGGCAGCTTTCGGCGGCCTCGGCGACATCGGTGATGACCATCATCGGGGTGGCGATCCTGCTGTCGCCGGTGCTTGTGCGCACCTGGCGCGATTTCAAGGGAAAGCACTGACATGGCATCGAAGGCCCAACGCGCGCCGCGCAGCCTGCGGCTGGTCACCAGCGGGTTCATCGTCCTGTGGCTGTTGATCGCGGCGTTCCCCTTTGTCTGGACGCTGTGGGGGTCGTTCAAGGTCGAGCTCGATTTCTTTTCGATCGCCGACTGGACCAACGCGATCACCGGCAGGAACACCCGGGAAACCCATGGCAGCCCGTTCACCCTGGCGGGATATGAGGGCGCCTGGGTGCAGGAAGAGTTCTGGCGCGCCGCCATCAACACCTTCGTCGTGTGCTTTTTTGTCGTCTGCACCTCGCTGACCATCGGTACGCTGGGCGGCTATGCGCTGTCGCGGTCGGGCTTTCGCTATACCTTCTGGTTGCTGATCATCGCACTGATCTTCCGGGCGATGCCGCCGATCACCCTGGTCGCGGGCTATCTGCTGCCGTTCTTCGAATGGAATCTGTGGGGCATCCTGCCGACCACCATCATCGTGCTGGTGGCGATCAACCAGCCCTTTACGCTGTGGATGCTGCATTCGTTCTTCCAGAACATCCCCAAGGAACTCGACGAAAGCGCCAAGGTCGATGGCTGCACCCAGTTCCAGGCGTTCCGCCATGTGATCGTGCCGGTGATGTGGCCCGGCGTGATCACCACCGGGCTGTTCAGCTTTCTGCTGGCCTATAACGATTTCGCCGTGACCTCGATGCTGCTGAGCGAGAGCAACCGCACCATGGTGCCCGAAATCGCGGCCTTTCTGGGCACCACCTATACCGAGGGCAATGTGATGTTCGCCGTCGCGGCCGTGGTCTCGGCCACCGCGCCGCTGTTCATCCTGGTGATGTTCTTCCAGCGCCAGATCGTCAGCGGGCTGACCGCAGGGGCGGTGAAGGGATGAGGTCGGCCATGCCCCGGCACGCCGCGCGCCCACCCACCCCGGCGCGCCGGGGCATGGCCTGTCGCGTTGACAGCGGCCGCGGAAACCCGCGTGGCCATCGCGGTGACACATCGCCCCGGGGACGATGATGCGCGGGTTCGAGGTCAAGGCCCTGGGCGAGGTCGCCATCCGCTGCGCCGATATCGCGCCGATGTTTGCCTTTTACCGCGATATCATCGGGCTGGAGGTGCTGTCTGGCGGACCCGACAGCGACATCGTCTTTTTCCGCATCGCGCCGGGGCATGGCGGGCATACCAGCGTTCTGGCGCTGTTTGCCCGCGATGCGGGGCGGGCGGACATTCACCCCCATGGGGCCGACGCGCCCGAAACCGGCGCGCGGTCGTCGCTCCATCATATTGCCCTGACCGTGGACGACGCCGAACAGGAGGCCGCGATGCGCTGGTACGAGGCCAATGGCCTCGCCTATTCCGTCCAGTCTTTCGACTGGATCGGCTGGCGCGGGGTGTTCACCCGCGACCCCGAGGGCAACACCGTGGAACTGGTGGCCTATGACGCCGCGGAACGCATGGCCCCCAGCGGGCAGGGAGACTGAGCATGGGACGCGAATACCTGAAACGCTCCAAGCCCGAGGCCGAGCGCGCCGAGGACGACGCCAGGGTGCGCAGCGTTGTCGAGGCGACGCTCGCCGATATCGCGGCGCGGGGCGATGCGGCGGTTCGGGCGCTGTCCGAGAAATTCGACGGCTACAGCCCGGAACGGTTCCGTCTGGCCCGATCCGAGATCGAGGCCGCGATGCAGCGGGTGTCCACCCGCGACATGGACGACATCCGCTTTGCCCAGGACCAGATCCGCCGCTTTGCCGAGGCGCAGCGGGCGTCCATGACCGATATCGAGGTCGAGACCCTGCCAGGCGTCATCCTCGGCCACAGGAACATCCCCGTGCAATCGGTCGGCTGCTATGTGCCGGGCGGCAAGTTCCCGATGGTTGCCAGCGCCCATATGTCGGTGCTGACGGCGACGGTGGCTGGTGTGCCGCGCATCGTCGCCGCGGCCCCGCCGGTCGATGGCGCCCCCCACCCCGCGATCGTCGCCGCGATGCATCTGGGCGGCGCGCATGAGATTTATGTGCTGGGCGGCATCCAGGCCGTCGGCGCCATGGCGCTGGGGACCGAAACGATCGAGCCCGTCCACATGCTGGTCGGCCCGGGCAACGCCTTTGTCGCCGAGGCGAAGCGCCAGCTTTATGGCCGGGTCGGCATCGACCTGTTTGCCGGGCCGACCGAAACCATGGTGATCGCCGACGACACGGTGGATGCGGAGCTGTGTGCGACCGACCTGTTGGGCCAGGCCGAACATGGCTACAACTCGCCCGCCTGCCTGATCACCAATTCGCGCAAGCTGGCCGAGGGCACGCTGGCGGAAATCGACCGGCTGCTGACAATCCTGCCCACGGCCGAGACGGCGGCGGCCAGCTGGCGCGATTATGGCGATGTGATCCTGTGCGACAGTCATGCGGAAATGCTGCGCGTCGCCAACGACATGGCCTATGAACATGTGCAGGTGATGACCGACCGCGACGACTGGTATCTCGAACACATGCACAGCTATGGCGCGCTGTTCCTCGGCCCGCGCACCAATGTCGCCAATGGCGACAAGGTGATCGGCACCAACCACACGCTGCCGACCAAGCGGGCGGGCCGCTATACCGGCGGGCTGTGGGTGGGCAAGTTCCTGAAAACCCATTCCTATCAGAAGGTGCTGACGGATGAGGCCGCCGCGATGGTCGGCGCATACGGCTCTCGCCTGTGCATGCTCGAAGGCTTCGTCGGCCATGCCGAACAATGCAACATCCGGGTCCGCCGCTATGGCGGGCGCAACGTGCCCTATGGCGCGGCGGCGGAATGAAAGCCGATCGGCAGAACGCAGGTGATCTCGCCGCCCTGCGCAGGGCGCAACACGATTTCGACCCGACAGTCGTGCAAACCGCGCTGTCGGTGCTGCTGACCGAAGATGCGGTGTTCCGCCTCGCCCATCCCTTGGGGGAGGGGCTGGGGGCCGACGCGCTCTATGACCGGGCCTATCGTGCCCTCTTCGCCGCCTGGCCCGACCTGGAACGCCGCGACACCATCGTCATCGCCGGGCAGGATGCGGATGGGGCGGATTGGGTCGGCTGCTGCGGCTACTACACCGGTACCTTTGCCCGCCCCTGGCTGGATATCCCGCCCACCGGCCATCAGGTGGCGATGCGGTTTCACGAATTCTACCGGGTCGAGCGTGGGAAGGTCGCCGAGATTCAGGCGATCTGGGACATCCCCGAGGTGATGATGCAGGCCGGCGCCTGGCCGATGGGCCCATCCCTGGGCCGCGACTGGCAGGTGCCCGGCCCCGCCACCCAGGACGGGCTCGGCCCGCATGGGCGCGATGCCGTCGACCGCGGCCGGGCCGCCTGCCGCCATGTGACCGGGATGCTGGAACACATGGTGCGTCACCCGTCGCAGGGCGGCCCCGAGGTGATGGAGATGGACCGTTTCTGGCACCCGCGGATGAACTGGTACGGGCCTGCCGGCATCGGCACCGCCCGGGGCATCGCGGGGTTTCGCAACTGGCACCAGATCCCGTTCCTCAATGCCATGCCCGACCGGGGCCAGTTGCAGGACGGCATCGATGTCCATCTGTTCGGCGAGGGCGATTATGTCGGCGTCACCGGCTGGCCCAACATGCGGCAGACGCTCAGCCATCCGGGCTGGCTGGGCCTGCCCCCCACCGGCCAGCAGATCACGCTGCGCAGCCTCGACTTCTGGCGGCTGGAAAACGGGCTCATTCGGGAAAACTGGGTGCTGGTGGACCTCCTCGATGTCTATGCCCAGTTCGGCGTCGATGTGCTGGGCCGGATGCGCGAGTTCAACAAGGCGCGGGCCGGGTTCGATCCCGAAACGGGGCGGGCACAATGATCCTGCCCCGTACCCCGTCCTTTCGCCTCGACGGCAAGCGCGCGCTGGTGGCCGGTGCGTCCTCGGGCATCGGGCTCGGCTCTGCGGTGGCGCTGGCCGAGGCGGGCGCAGCGGTCACGCTGGCGGCGCGGTCGGGCGGCAAGCTGCGCGAGATCGCCGGGGCGATGGTGGCGGAGGGGTGGGACGCGGATGCGTTGCAGATGGATGTCGCCAATGTGGCCGCAACTGCGCACGCGGTGGCCGAACACGGCCCGTTCGACATTCTGGTGAATTCGGCGGGGCTGGCCCGCCACGGCCCGGCGTTGGACACGTCCGAGACCGATTTCGACGCGGTGGCCGACCTGAACGTCAAGGGCGCCTATTTCCTGACCCGCGCGGTGGCGGCGGGGCTGGTCGCGGCCGGCCGGCCCGGCTCGCTGATCAACATCTCCAGCCAGATGGCCCATGTGGGCGGGATCGACCGGGCGGTCTATTGCGCCACCAAGCACGCGGTGGAGGGCTTCACCAAGGCGATGGCGATCGAATGGGGCCCGGCGGGCATCCGGGTGAACACGATCTGCCCGACCTTCATCCTGACACCGCTTACCCAGGCGACCTTCGACAACCCCGACCGCCGCGCCTGGATCGAGGAAAAGATCAAGCTGGGCCGGGCCGGCCGGGTGGAGGATATCATGGGCGCGGTGGTGTTNNTGATGGCGCAAAGCAAGGTCACATCGGCCGAGGTGGCCGCCCGCGCCGGCGTCAGCCAGTCGGCGGTCAGCCGGGTGTTCACGCCCGGGGCGTCGGCCTCGCCCAAGACCGCCGAGAAGGTGCGCAAAGCGGCCACAGAGCTGGGCTATCGGCCCAATGTGCTGGCGCGCGCCATGGTGTCCGGGCGGTCGCGGATCATCGGGCTGGTGGTCGCCTATCTGGACAATCAATTCTACCCCGACGCGCTGGAAAAACTGTCCAATGCGCTGCAGGCGCAGGGCTATCATGTGCTGGTCTTCATGGCCTCGCAAAGCGCGGGCAACATCGACACGGTGGTCGAGGAAATTCTCGACTATCAGGTCGACGGGATCATCGCCGCCTCGGTGTCGTTGTCTTCGGACCTGACCGCGCGCTGCCGGGCGGCCGGCGTGCCGCTGGTGCTGTTCAACCGCAGCCAGGACGATCCGCAACTCTCGGCCGTCACCTCGGACAATGTGGCGGGCGGGCGCGCGGTGGCCGATTTCCTGCTGGCCGGCGGGCATCGCAGGATCGGCTATATCGCGGGGTGGGAGGGCGCCTCGACCCAGCGCGACCGCGAGGCCGGGTTCCGCGCCGGTCTGGCCGCGGCGGGTGCGCCGCTGCATGCCCGCGCGCTGGGCAATTTCCGCATGGACGAGGCGCGCCAGGCGACGCTGGACATTGTCGCCGCCGATCCCCCCGATGCGCTGTTCGTCGCCAACGACCACATGGCGCTGGCGGTGATGGACACGCTGCGCCACGAGCTGGGCCTGCGCGTGCCCGGCGATGTCTCGGTCGTGGGCTATGACGATGTGCCGGCCGCCGCCTGGCCGGCCTATGATCTGACCACCGTCCGCCAGGCCGCCAACCGGATGGTGGCGGCCACGGTCGAAATGCTGCTGAACGCGATCGATCACCCCGGCACGCCGCCCCGCAAGCTGGCGATCGCCGGACCGCTGATCCGGCGCGGTTCGGCCCGCATCCCCGAAGGAACGCCCAGATGACCGGCTTCGACCCGAAATTCCGCGACTTCCCCGATTTCATCATCGGGATCACCAAGGAGATCTGGGAGGATCGCGGCATCCACACCCTGCACGACTATTACGCGCCCGATATCGTGGTGCGCTCGCCCGGTTCGGTGGTGGTCGGCAACCAGGGCGTGATTGCCGCGACCATGGCGACGCTGCACGAGTTCCCCGACCGCACCCTGCTGGGCGAGGACGTGATCTGGTCCGGCACGCCCGAGACCGGGATGCTGTCCTCGCACCGGCTGCTGTCGACCGCGACCCATAGCGGCGAGGGCGTCTATGGCCATCCCACGGGCAAGCGGCTGATCTATCGCATCCATGCCGATTGCCACGCCCGGAACAATGTCATCGACGACGAATGGCTGGTGCGCGACCAGGGCGCCATCGTACGCCAGCTCGGCCGCGACCCAAAGGCCTATGCGGCCGAACTGATCGCGCGCGAGGGCGGGCCGGAGGCGGCGGTGAAGCCCCTGACGCCGGAGACGGACCGCCCCGGCCCCTATGCCGGGCGCGGCAATGACAGCGAATGGGGTCAGCGGCTGGCCGACATTCTGACCCGGATCATGGGCGCGGACATGTCCGTGATACCGGTGGCCTATGACCGGGCCTGCCATCTGGGCTATCCGGGCGGGATCACCGACCATGGGGTCGCCGCCGCCGACCGGTTCTGGATGGGGCTGCGCGCCGCCTTCCCCTCGGCCGCCTTCGCCATCGACCACCAGATCGGGCGGGAGGATGCGATGCTTTCGCCGCGCGCCGCGATCCGCTGGTCGCTGTGGGGCCGGCATGACGGGTGGGGCGCGTTCGGCCCGCCCTCGGGCGCGATGGTCTATGTGCTGGGGATCACCCATGCCGAATTCGGCCCCTGGGGGCTGCGCCGCGACTACACGATCTACGACGAAACCGCGATCTGGAAACAGATCCTGCTGCAGACAGGTGAGGTATGACCCCAGCCGAAATGGAAACCCGCATCGTCCGCTATGGCGATCTGCGCCCCTGCCGGACCGCCTTCATCGACGCCCA
>DNSZ01000328.1:18360-34688 GCA_003500165.1 Paracoccaceae bacterium
CGCCGGCGAGGTGGTGCTGGAACGGGGCGACATCTTCAACATCCCCACCGGCATTTTCCGGGGGTTCGAGAATATCGGCACCGATTACGGCATGATCATGGCGATCCTCGGCGGCGACGATGCCGGGGGCGGCGTGATGTGGGCGCCCCAGGTGATCGCGGATGCGGCCGATCATGGGCTCGTGCTGGGCGCGAACGGCAAGCTTTACGACACCAAACGGGGCGAGCAATTGCCCGAAGGCATCGCCCCGATGCCGCTGATGTCGGACGAAGAGCTTGCCAAGCGCGGCGAGCCGACGACGGCCGAGGTGCTGCCCAACCATGTGGCGCGCTATTGGGACCTGGTGGCACTGGCCGACAAGACGCCCGCGAAGGTGATCGGGGAAACCGGCATCCTGCGCGACCGCCCGGGCTTCGAGGTGGATTTCATCACCCGCGCCTCGGCCACCACGGACACACACCAGCATGACCGCCCGTCCGTCCTGATGCCGGTCAGGGGACACTGGCGCGTCGCATGGGATGGCGGCGCCGCCACGCTTGCCCCCGGCGATACCATGAGCGTCCCCGAACACCTGCCCCACAGCGCGGTCCCGTCGATGACGGGGGAGGCAGCGCTGTATCATGTTGTCGGCACCGACGACCCGGCTGGGCCGACATGGAAAGCATAAGGCGCGGGCATGTGCAGAGTGATGGTCCAGCCTCGATGGCTTCTGCGCAACCAAGGCGGGTGGGCGCCAGGATTTTCTAGAAAATCCTGGCCAGGCAGAGTTCTCCAGAAAACTCTGCGGCCGGCCCTTGGGTTTTCAAACAGGGCTTGGAGGGTCCGATGGCATCTGTTCTTACCACCCATGTCGGCAGCTTGCCCCGCAGCCAGGCGGTCGTCGATCTCATTTTTGCCCGCGAGAGGGGCGAGGCGTACGATCAGGCCGCCTTTGACGCCTGCATGACGGCGGCGGTGTCCGAGACCGTGCGCCGGCAGAAGGCGGCGGGGATCGACATCGTCAGCGATGGCGAGACGTCGAAGATCAGCTATGCGACCTATGTCAAGGATCGCTACACCGGCTTTGCCGGCGACAGCCCGCGCAACGCGCCGGCCGATCTGAAGCTGTTTCCGGGCTTTCTCGAACGGCTCGCCGATGATGGCGGCACCCCGCAATATGCGCGGCCCAAATGCGTGGGCGAAGTCCGCTCGATGGGTCAGGGCGAGCTGGAGAAGGACATCGCCAACCTCAAGGCCGCGATGGCCGAACACGGGGTCGGGCGGGGGTTCATGAACGCCGCCTCGCCCGGCGTGATCGCGCTCTTTCTGCAGAACGATTTCTATCCCACGCGCGAGGCCTATCTGGCCGCGCTGGCCGACGCCATGAAGGCGGAATACGAAACCATCGTCGCCGCCGGGCTCGACCTGCAGCTCGACTGCCCCGATCTGGCGCTGTCGCGGCACATGCTGTTCACCGACCTTTCCGACGCCGACTTCGTCAAGGTCGCCAACGCCCATGTCGAGGCGCTGAACCACGCGCTGGCCGATCTGCCCGCCGAAAAGGTGCGCATCCACATCTGCTGGGGCAATTACGAAGGCCCGCATGTCTGCGACATTCCGATGGCCAGGATGTTCGACACGCTGATGGCGGCGAAGGCCCGCTATGTCCTGTTTGAAACGTCGAACCCGCGCCACGGCCACGAATGGGCGGTGTTTCGGGATCGCCGCGCGGATATCCCGGAGGACAAGGTGCTGGTCCCGGGCGTCATCGACAGCACCACGAATTTCGTCGAGCATCCCGATCTGGTGGCCGAACGCATCGCCCGCTTTGTCGATATCGTCGGTGCCGACCGGGTGATCGCGGGTTCCGATTGCGGCTTTGGCACCTTTGCGGGCTTCGGCGCCGTCGATCCCGACATCGCCTATGCCAAGCTCGCCGCACTGGCCGAGGGCGCGGCGCGGGTCGGGTGATACCCAGGCGCAATGACGCGCACGCATGGCGCCCTGGCATGAGGCGCGAACGGCCCGGGGCCACCCGGGCAGCGCTGTCGCGCTGGCAGCAGGAGGAACGACATGGAAGAGGCAGTCTTGGCGCTGCTGCGGCGGGTCGATACCCCGACCGTCTGCAACGCGATCGAAGTCGTCGAGGGGCGGCGCGGCTTTGCCCGGTTCACCCGGGGCAGCGTGATGTGCAGCGCGCCCGCGGCCGGCGCCCTCATCGGCCATGCCCGGACGGCAAGGATCGCCGCCATCGAGCCGCCCGCCGAGGCGCCCGAAATCGTCAGGGCGCGCCGGATGGAGTATTACCGGCATATGGCGGGCGGCCCGCGCCCCGCCTTGGCGGTGATCGAGGATCTGGACGGAGCCGACGCCATCGGCGCGTTCTGGGGGGAAATCAACACCACGGTGCATCAGGGGCTGGGCCTGTCGGGCGCGCTGACCAACGGGGTGATGCGCGACCTTGGCGACCTGCCCGACGGGTTTCCGGTGATCGCCGGTTCGGTCGGGGTCAGCCATGGCTTCGTCCATGTCTGCGAGATCGGAACCCCGGTCACGGTTTTCGGCCTGACAGTCGCCGATGGCGATCTTGTCCATGCCGACCGGCACGGCGCCCTGGTGATCCCCGACGGCTATCTGGAGGCGCTGGGCGATGCGATCGGGAAACTCATGGAAACCGAAGCGATCGTTCTTTCCGCAGCCCGGCGCCCGGATTTCGATTTCGAGGCGTTCGAGCGCGCCTGGGCCGCGTTCGAGCGGGCCCGAACCTGATCCGACATGAAGGCGCCAAGCCCAAGGCGCAACGCGTGTGACTGACTGCGGGTATGCTGCTGCCCGTCGCGCCGCGAACGCGACCGGCAGCGCGGGCAGCCTCGCTCGCCCGGCTTCACCCGCCAAGCCCGCCGCGCAGGGTCGGCACATCCAGCGCCGCAAACCCGTAATGCCGCAGCCAGCGCAGGTCGCTGTCGAAGAACGCCCGGAGATCGGGGATGCCGTATTTCAGCATCGCCAGCCGGTCGATCCCCAGGCCAAAGGCAAAGCCCTGCCATTGGTCGGGATTGCGAGCGCCGGACCGTGGGTTGGCGCCGATCCATGTCCGCTGCGCGATTTATGCTGGCAAGCATCGGAAAAGGACACAGCGAACCGAGACAGCGGCAAAGCGCCAGCCCGCCGGGACGGTCTGGCGCTCGCACGGGCACGCTTTGCGTGCTATTCCGTGCGGATTTCGGCAGTCGGTGCCAGGGGAAAACACCCAGTAACGCATCTGACACGGCCCAAGACACTTGGATTTTATGTCCTCTCAAGCCGCAGCATAGGATATAGTTCCTTTTCCAGTGTTTCGATCGCAGCTATCTGTTTCTTGCCCAACGGATCTTCATCAGTGTAGCTACCGTAAACCGTCCTTTCGATATCGTTGTACAGTTCACGGTTTAAGTCTCTAGATTCTCCATAAAGGTCACACCACCTATCTGCCGCGAGCCAAACCCTGTGCCGCACGTCGAGCAACGCACTGACCGCCTCGTCCACAGCGGAGTTGCCGAGGAAGGCGCGCCCGCGGATTTGGGCACGCTGCAAGTCTTCAAAGGCTCCATGATGATCCCGCAACCGCTCAATTTTTTCGCGCCTCGGATAGCTCTTCGGGTCAGGATCGTTTTCGGGCGCGGCAGAGCCAAATGGGGAGCGGACAAAACGCAGGGCCGCGTGAGCCTCCATCGCGGCGAAAAGCAGGTCCTCTGCAACAGATGCGCGCTGCTTCTCCTTGGTTTCCACCCTCCAAAGGCTTAGCTGCCGGTATGCTATGGCAACACCAACCGCGACAGCGATGGCCGTAACAGCATTTGCGGCGGAGTTCAGGATTTCAGAAACACTCACCCGCCAAGCCCCCCGCGCAGGGTCGGCACATCCAGCGCCGAAAAGCCGTAATGCCGCAGCCAGCGCAGATCGCTGTCGAAGAACGCCCGCAGATCGGGGATGCCGTATTTCAGCATCGCCAGCCGGTCGATCCCCAGGCCAAAGGCAAAGCCCTGCCATTGGTCGGGGTCGATCCCGCCGGCTGCCAGCACCTTCGGGTGCACCATGCCGGAGCCGAGGATTTCCATCCAGTCGTCGCCCTCGCCGACCTTCAACTGCCCGTCCGCCCAGGAACAGCGCAGATCGACCTCGGCCGAGGGTTCGGTGAACGGGAAATGCGAGGCGCGGAACCGCAATTCCACCTCGTCGACCTCGAAGAACGCGCGGCAGAACTCCTCCAGCACCCATTTCAGATGCGCCATGGAAATGTCGCGGTCGATCGCCAGCCCCTCGACCTGGTGGAACATCGGCGTATGGGTCTGGTCATAGTCGCAGCGATAGACCCGGCCCGGCGCGATCACCCGCAGGGGCGCGCCATGCGCCTGCATCGCCCGGATCTGCACCGGCGAGGTATGGGTGCGCAGCACATGCGGCGGGCGGTTGTCGCCATCCGCCCGATGCATGAAGAAGGTGTCGTGTTCCTGCCTTGCGGGATGTTCGGGCGGGATGTTCAGCGCGTCGAAGTTGAACCAGTCGGATTCGACCTGCGGGCCCTCGGCCACGGCAAAGCCCATATCGGCGAAGATTGCGGTCACCTCTTCGGTGACCTGGCTGACGGGGTGGATCGTGCCGGCGCGCCGGTCCCGCGCCGGCAGCGTCACATCGAGCCACTCGTCGCGCAGCCGCGCCTCGAGCGCGGCATCGGCCAGTGCGGCCCGCCGCGCCGCGATGGCCGCGTTGAGCTCGTCCTTCAGGGCATTGAGCGCCGGGCCGGCGGTTTGCCGCTCTTCCGGGGTCATCTTCCCCAGTTCGCGCATTTTCAGCGCAACCTCGCCCTTCTTGCCGAGCGCGGCAAGGCGTGCGGCCTCCAGCGCGTCCTCATCGGCGGCATCGGCCACCGCCACCAGGTGCCGTGCCTTCAGCGCCTCAAGATCGTCCATCGCCGCCCCCCGTCCGGTTTTCCGCGGCTGGCTAGCCCGCGGCCCGGCCCGGTGCAAGGCATGCGGAAATCGACCTGCAGACCGCGCCGCCGCAATGAGGCGGCGCGGCATGGCGGTTACATCTGGCCTTGGTAGCGCAGCCGCAGCCCCTGTACCCCGGCGGAAACACCGGCGCCTGAATTGCCCGACACGCTGATGGGCTGCAGCGCGAACGACTTGTCGAAACCGCCGACCAGCACGCTCACACCGGCGCCCTGGCCGACGGAGAAGCCCGCTCCGGCACCGCCATAAAAGCCTTCCATGGCCGAGACCTCGGCGTCGTAAGACGGTGCAAGCACGGCCCAAATCAGCTGTTGTGATTCCATCTGGCTCAGATCGAGGCCCACCTGGTCGATCGTCCCGGCGAATCGTTCGCTGGGGCGGTCGTCACCATGCTCGAAGATGCAGGCGAATTCCGCCTTGCTGACGACCACGAAGTTGGTCCTGTCCGTCATCGTGCAGCGCAACATGCCGTATTCGACACGGACTTCATTGTCCTGCGCGGCAGCCGCGGCGGCGGCGAGGGTCATCAGAACGGCGGCGGTGCAGCCGGCAAAGCGTGGCATGGGCGTGTCCTTGCTGTACATGATGCCAGACCGTTGCCGCAGCGACTGCAGGGCGTCAAGCGCCTTCCGGCAGAATGGCCAATTCACAGCAGAAGCCCCGGGGCGGCGCGCAGAAAGCCCGTTTCGACCCCGCGCCAGTTATGGATCGGCGCCGCGATCCGGCGTCGCACGGCGGGGTCGGCGGGGTCCAGCACCCCGAGCCGCACCAGCAAGGCGGCGATCGCCGCCTCGGCGGCGCGGGTGGCGCCATCGGCGGCCTTGACCGCAACACCCAGCCCCTGTTCGGGCAGGATCGCCACGAACACGCCTTCGGCGCCGGTCTTGGCCGCCAGCCGTCCCGGCGCGGCGCGCATCAGTTCGGTGCAGGCGCGGCCCTCGCCGGCCACCAGGTCGGGATGCTGCATCATCGCGGCGACGAGCCGCGCCGCGGCCGCCTCGCGCCCGTCGGCCGCATCCGGCCGCGCCGTGGCAAAGCGGGCCATCGCCCCGGCCACGGCCACCAGCGGGGCGGCGAAATTCGGCGCCGAGCAGCCATCGATGGCCCATCCCGGGCTGGGACCGCCGGTCATGTCCTCGAACGCGGCGCGGACCGCGCGCTGCACCGGGTGATCGATATCGAGGTATTCCGGCCCGCCGCCGATATGCCGCGCCAGGGTCAGAAACCCGGTATGCTTGCCCGAACAGTTGTTGTGCACCTGGCCGGGCGGCTGGCCTGCGCGGATCATCGCAAAGCGCAGCTCGCGATCGCGCGAGGGTTGCGGGCCGCAGCGCAGCGCGTCTTCGGACAGGCCAAGCCCATCCAGCCAGCGCATGATCCGGGTGACATGGATCGCCGCGCCCTGATGGCTGGCGCAAGCAAGCGCAAGCTGTTCGGCCGTCAGTCCTGCCGCGCCGGCGGCCCCGCTTTCGATCAGCGGCAAGGCCTGGATCATCTTGACCGACGAGCGCGGCAGGATGACCGTCCCCGGATCGCCCCACGCCGCGCGGACCGCACCCGTGCCATCGACCACCGCCGCATGGCCGCAATGGACGCTTTCAGGAAAGTCGCCGCGCCAAATCTCGGCGAACGGAACCGGACTGGACATCGATTGCGCCCCACCTGTCGCCTTTCCGCCACAGAGGTGCCGAATTCAGGACTGGAAAACAAGGGCGGGCAACGCTAAGAACATTCCAGGACGGGGTGCGACCGGCGGCCACAAGCCGGCGCCCGGGCAGACAGAGCAGGAGGCCGGCAGTGCGGCAGGCAATCTGGACGGCAATAGCGGCGGGCGCGCTGGTGGGGGTGCCGGCCCTGGCCGACATACCCACGGAAATATCCGACAACCGGGTGGCGGTGGAAACCGCCTGGAGCGTGTTCGTCGAGGACGATCCCAAGGAATGCTGGGTCGTCTCGGCGCCGCAGAGCTGGACCGCCCGGCGCGGCGGAAGCGATGTGACCAGCCAGGTCACAAGGGGCGAGATCGGGCTTTTCGTCACCTTCCGGCCGGCGACCGGTGTCGCCGGAGAGGTCTCCTTCACCGGCGGCTATCCGTTCCGCGAAAACTCCACCGTCACGGTCGAGATCGGCGATGACAGCTATACCCTCTTCGTGATCGAGGATTGGGCGTGGCCGGCGCCCGAGGAAGATGCCAGCCTGGTCGAGAGCCTGAAGGCAGGCGTCGATGCCGTGGTCACCGGCATTTCGTCGCGCGGGACAACGACGCGCGACACGTTTTCGCTGATCGGCATCACGGCGGCCCTCGACCAGGCCGCGTCGCGCTGCACCGAGTGACCGGGGCGGCAGGATGATCGCCACGGCACCCGTGACGCAGGATGTGCTGACCCTGCCCCGGCGATTGCCGGCGGCGGAGCGGATCAATCTGGTCGGCATGACAAGGGCGCAGCTGGCGGCGGCGCTGGTCGCGGCCGGCACGCCCGAAAAACAGGCCCGCATGCGCACCGCCCAGCTTTGGCAATGGCTCTACCAGAAGGGGGTGCGCGATTTCGCCCTGATGACCAATCTGGCGAAGCCCTATCGCGCCCTGTTGGCGGCCCGGTTCACGATCGACGTGCCGCAGGTCGTGCGCCGCCAGGTCTCGGCCGACGGCACGCGGAAATACCTGTTGCGCGTGGCCGGCGGGCACGAGGTCGAGACCGTCTATATCCCCGATGCCGATCGCGGCACGCTGTGCGTCTCGTCGCAGGTGGGCTGCACGCTGACCTGTTCGTTCTGCCATACCGGCACCCAGCGCCTGGTGCGCAATCTGACCGCGGCCGAGATCGTCGGCCAGATCATGGTCGCCCGCGACGATCTGGGCGAATGGCCGGCGCCGGGTCGCGTGGCCAAGGACGAAACCCGGCTGATTTCCAACATCGTGCTGATGGGCATGGGCGAGCCGCTTTACAATTTCGAGGCGGTTCGCGACGCGATGAAGATCGCCATGGATCACGAAGGCATCAGCCTGTCGCGCCGCCGGATCACGCTGTCGACCAGCGGGATCGTGCCGGAAATCGCCCGCACCGGAACCGAGATCGGCTGCATGCTGGCAGTCAGCTTTCACGCCACCACCGATGAGGTCCGCGACCGCCTGGTTCCGATCAACCGGAAATGGAACATCGCCGCGTTGCTCGACGCGCTGCGCGGCTATCCGAACCTGTCGAATTCCGAACGCATCACCTTCGAATACGTCATGCTGGACGGCATCAACGACAGCGATGAAGATGCCCGCCGGCTGGTCCGGCTGATCGCCGGCATCCCGGCCAAGATCAACCTGATCCCGTTCAACGAATGGCCCGGCGCGCCCTATCGCCGGTCGCCCGAGGCGCGCATCCGCAGCTTTGCCGACATCGTCTACAAGGCCGGCTATGCCAGCCCGATCCGCACCCCGCGGGGCGAGGACATCATGGCGGCCTGCGGCCAGCTGAAATCGGACAGCGCGCGGGCGCCGAACGCGCGGCGGGTGGTGCCATGACGGCCGATCTGACCCGTCGCGGCCTGCTGGCGGCCGGCGCCGCAGTGGCGCTGTCGGGCTGTTCGTCGAAATTCCGCCGCTATGACGGACCGCAGGTGACCCGTGTCGTGGTCGCCAAGGAACCGCGCCAGATGTTCCTTCTGCATCACGGCACGGTGTTGCGCAGCTATCCCGTCAGCCTTGGCTTCGCGCCCAAGGGCCACAAGCGGATGCGCGGCGACGGTCGCACGCCCGAGGGCCGCTACATCGTCGATCGGCGCAACCCGAAATCGCAGTTTCACCTGTCGGTGGGCATTTCCTATCCCGATGCAGAAGACATCGCCCGGGCCCGGGCGCGCGGGGTCGATCCGGGCGGCGACATCTTCATCCATGGTGCGCCGAACGGACAGCGCCGGCCACCGCGTGGCGACTGGACGGCCGGGTGCATCGCGGTCAAGAACCGCGAGATCGAGGAAATCTATTCGATGGTCGCCACTGGCACCGTGGTCGACATCCTGGCCTAGCAGGCACCGTCACGGATCATCAGCGTGATGCCAACGGCCCTTGATCATGACCTTTGTCTGCCGCGGGCACGGGCCGGCCGGGGCACGCGCTATCGCTCGGTCAGCTTCAGCTCGATGCGGCGGTTCTCGGCCCGGGCCTCGGGCGTATCCGCGGGGTTGACCGGCTGGAACTCGCCGAACCCGGCCGCCGCCAGCCTTTGGGGCGGCAGCCCCTGGGCCTCGATCAGATAGCGCACGACCGACAGCGCGCGGGCCTGGCTGAGATCCCAGTTGTCGGCAAAGGCCGCGCCCTCGCGCACCGGGACATCGTCGGTGTGGCCGTCGACCCGGATGATCCAGGGGATGTCGGCCGGGATTTCGGCGGTGGCCTCGCGGATCACCCGGGCGACCTGGGCGATGCTGGCCCGGCCGGCTTCTGACAGCTCGGTCTCGCCCACGGGGAACAGCACCTGCGCATCGAACACGAAGCGGTCGCCGACGATGCGCACCCCGTCCATACCGGCCAGCACCGTGCGCAACCGGCCGAAGAAGTCCGACCGATAGCGCGACAATTCGCGCGCCTCTTCCTCGAGCCGTCGGCGTTCGGCCGCTTCCAGCTCGGCCCGGCGGCGCTGTTCGTCGGCGGCCCGGGCCAGCGCGGCGTTCAGCCGCTGACCCAGCGTCGCGATCTCGACCCGCTGCGCGGCATCCTGTTCCTCGGACGCGGTCAGCACCGCCTGCAGCCGGGCGAGTTCGTTGCGCAATGCCTCGGTCTGGCGGTTGAGCAACGCGATCCGGCGCTGTTCCTCGGCCGAGCGCGCCTCGACGGTGGCCAGCTGGGCCTCGGCCTCGGCCAAGAGGCGCGCCCGCGCTTCGGCTTCCGACAGCGCCGTGCCGGCCTCCGCCCGGGCCGCATCGCGGGCGGCCAGAAGGCGGGCGATCTCGGCTTCCAGCGTCCGGGTGTCGTCGCGCGCCGCGCGCGCCTCGGCGCTGGCGGCGCTGGCCGCCATGCGCGCCGCCTCGGCCTCTTGCTGCAGCGCGCCCAGTTCGGCGCGCAACGCCGCGCGCGCCGCCCGCGCACCGGCGAGCAGGGTCAGCGTATCCTCGGCGCGCTGACGCTCTTCTTCCAGTGCCAGCGTCATCGCAGTGAGTTCCGCGTCCGACTCGGCCAGCCGGCGACGCAAACGCTCGGCCGCGGCGGCCTCCGCCAGCCGGGCCTGTTCGGCTTCGGTCAGCGCGGTCTCTGTCCCGGCGAGTTGGGCGCGCAACGCCTCGGCGGCGGCGGCTTCGGCCAGCCGGGCCTGCTCGGCCGCGGACAGATCGGTGCGCAGTGCCGCGGCATCGCCGGCCAGGGCCGCGGCCGCGTTTCGGGACGCCTCCAGCGCGGCGGCCAGGTTGGCCAGCGAAGCGTCGCGCGAAGCGGCCTCGGCCTGCATCTCGGCGAGCATCGCCTCGATGGCCTCGCGCCGCGCGGCTTCCATCCGGGCGGCTTCCTGGGTCGCATCGACCTCGGCCCGCGCGGCAGCCAGCGCGGTTTCCAGCGCGTCGCGTTCGCCCGACAGCGTTGCCGCCTCGGTCTCGGCCGCGCGCAGATCCTGTTCCAGCGCGCTGCGCGCCGCGGCATCCTGCTCGCGCGCCATCAGCAGCGCGGCGACCCGCGCCTCGAGCCCGGCGATCGCCCGGGCCTGACCGGCGATTTCGGCCTCCCGCTCGGACAGCAACCCCTCCAGCCGACCGATCCGGGCAGCCGCCGCCGCGGCCGTCGCGCGCTCGTCCTGCAGCGCACCCGTCAATTCACCGACCTCGGCCCGCAGCGCCGCCGCGCGATCCTGTTCAAGGCCCAGCGCATCGGCCAGATTGGCGACCTGGGCGTTCAACTGGTCGAGCGCGTCGTCCTGGCTGGTGATCGTCTCGCGCAACACGAATTGCACGATCATGAAGACCGACAGGACAAAGATCAGCACCATCAACAGGGCGGTCATCACATCGACGACGCCGGGCCAGACATTGGCCGAGAAACGCTGGCCAGAGCGGCGGGCAAAGGCCATCGCCTAGGACCCCAGCGCTTCGATCGTGCGGGTCAGCCGGGCGATCTCCTGGCGCAGTTCGGCCGTCGCCTCGTGCCGGCCGGACGACACTTCCTCGAGCAACCGCAACAGCTGCACATCGATCGAACGCAGCCGCATCCGGCTTTCGGCATCCACCGGCTGGGCGTCCTCCTGCGCCTCGAGATGGGCGATCAGCCGCTCCTGCGTCGCCGCCAAGCGGTCGAGCAGCGCAGGGTCGGCAACAGCGCCAGCGGCGGCAGCGGTCGGTTGCGGCGCCTCGGCCAGCCGGTCAAGCGTCGCGATCAAGCGGTCGAGCTGGGCCTGCTGGGCCGCCTGGTTGCGGGCGGTATCCTCTTGCAGCCGGGCGAATTCGTCCACCGCGGCGGCCAGGACCGAAAGCTCGGCACCGGCACCGCCCAGCCCCGCGCCGTCGCCATCGCTGCCGGCCAGACCGATCCGGGTGATCGAGGACAGCCATTCCTCAAGCTCGCGATAGAAGCGGTTCTGGCCGTGGCCCGCGAACAGGTCGAGCAACCCGACCACCAGCGACCCCGCAAAGCCCAGCAGAGTCGACGAGAACGCCGTCCCCATTCCGCCAAGCTGCTGTTCGAGCCCGGCGATCAGATCGGCCAGCGCGGCCTCGACATTGGCATCGGCGCCGATATCGAGCGAGCGGATCGTGTCGACCACGGCGGGCACCGTGGTCGCCAGGCCGTAAAACGTGCCAAGCAGCCCGAGAAAGAACAGCAGCTGCGCAAGATAGCGGGTGATGTCGCGCATCTCGTCAAGGCGGGCGGCGACCGAATCGAGGATCGATCGCGCCGATACCGACGAGATATGGTGCCGCGCACCGCGACCGCGCAGCAGGGCGGCCAGCGGCGCCAGAAGCTGGGGCGCCGGCGCGACCCCTGCGCCCGGCCGGTCGCTGGCGAAGCTCTCGATCCAGCGGACCGCGCCCACCAGTTGCAGGACCTGCCAGAAACAGGCCAGGACGCCGATCGCGAAGACCGCCAGGATGACGCCGTTGAACCAGGGATTGGACTGAACGACAGGCGCAACCTGCGACCAGACAAGCCAGGCGCCCGCGATGGCCAGCCCGACCACGGCCAGCATGGTCACGATCGGGCGCACCGGCTGGGTGAACTGCGCGCGCGCCGCGCTGAATGCCGTGTCCACCAAGGCCACCCCCGTCTTTGTTGACCCGTCTAGCCGCTGGCGGCGCGGCTGCCAATGGCCCCGGGAACAGGCGGATCGTCCCGGGCGCCGGTCAGCGCCGCGACCTTTTCGGCCAGCGCGTCAAGATCGGGGTCGGGTATGCCCAGCGCATGCAGATGCGCCACGGTGTTGAACAGATAGGCATCGTTCGGGCCCCGCCCGCCAACCGCCCCGGCAATCGCGCGGGCCTGCGCGTCAAGGTCGAGGCGACAATACTGGCGGTGCCTTGTGTCCATGACAAAGGTCACCGCGCGAACCTCGCCGCCGATCTCCAGCGCGACCGGCAGTTCGGCCTCCAGATAGGCCGCCGAGATCAGCTCGCGCGCGCGCAGATAGGCGAGCGTCGCGGGGCGCGCCGCGGCCGGGCTGCGAAAGGCAAGCCCCTGACAGCTGGCACCCGCCATCCGCTCCAGCGCCAGCACCAGGCCCGGGCGTTCGGGCGTGCCGCGATGGTGGATCGAGCGCATGCAGAAGCTGCGGTGAAACCCGTCGAGACGGGCGCGCCTTGTCTCGATCACGTCGAAACCCGGCTCCCACATCAGCGAGCCATAGCCGAACACCCACAGATCGCCGTCACCCGTTGCCAATGCTGGCCCTCCGCCGCAACCGGGTATAGGGCGCGGGAAACACCCGCAAGCGGAGATGGCGATGCGACGCGGCCTTTGGATTGTGGTGCTGATCGCGCTGGCCTGGAGCGCCTGGTGGGTGGCCGGGGCCCGCACCAAGGAGGCCGCCATCGCCGGCTGGTTCGAGGCCCGACGCGCCGCCGGCTGGGCGGCCGACTATGACAGCCTGGGCGTGGCGGGTTTCCCGCTTGATTTTCGCACCCGGATGGCGGGCATCGTGCTGGCCGACACCCGCGCGCAGCTGGCCTGGACGCTGCCCGAACTGGGCATCGCGGCGGCGGCCTGGCGGCCGACGCGGGTTCAGCTGGCGTTTCCGCCCGACCAGATACTGGCAACGCCGCGCGGCGAGGTGGCCATCGGATCGACCGCGCTGATCGGCGAACTGGCGCTCAACACCGGTCCGATGCTGGCGCTGCGGCAGGCCGAGCTGACAGCAGCCGAGCTGCAGATCGCCGATCCCGACGGCACGGTCGATTTCGCGGCCCCCTACGCCCGGATCGCCCGAGTGGCGCCCGACGCGAACCGCTATGCGGTGACGGCCGGGGCGACATCGCTGCATTTCGACGCCGAGGCATTGCGGCTGATCGACCCCCAGGGCCAGCGGCCGGCCACCGTCGATACGCTGCGCCTGGAGATGGAGGTGGCGTTCGACGCCCCGCTCGACCGGCGCACCATCGAACAGGCCCGGCCGGCGATTACCGGGATCGCGCTCAACGAGCTTGCCGGCGTCTGGGGGCAGCTGGAGCTGCGCGCCGCGGGACGGCTTGCCGTCGACCCGGCCGGCTGGCCCGAAGGTCTGATCCAGGTCAAGGCGGTCAACTGGCGCGAGATGGTCGACCAGGCCCGCGCCGCCGGCGCCCTGCCCGAGCGGCTTGCGCGCCCGGTCGAGCAGGCGCTTGGGGCGATGGCGAGCCTTGCCGGCAGTGCCGAGACGCTGGACATCCCGCTGTCCTTCCGGGGCGGCCGGGTCTGGCTGGGTCTGCTGCCGCTGGGCCGCGCACCCCGGATCGTGCTGCGCTGAGCAGTCCAGGCCACCGGGCGCCGATCCGAACCTGCCTCAGACCTCGCCGTGCCGCGCCACCCGCCGCGCCCGCCAGATCACGAACCGCACGCAGGCGACCGAGGCCAGAGCAGACAGGAACATGATCCATTGCAGCGGCAGCGCGCTTTGCCCGGTCAGCAGCGCCCCGGCCAGCGCTGACAGCGCGGCACCACCGCCGATCATGATCGCGCCCCCCAGCCCCGAAGCGGTGCCGGCCAGATGCGGCCGGACCGACAGCGTCCCGGCGATCGCGTTCGGCAACACCATGCCGTTGCCAAGGCCCACAAAGGTCATGAAGGCAAAGAACAGCGGCGCGGTCTTCAGCCCGGCCAGCGCGATCAGCAGCGACACGCCCAGCCCCGCGGCGCACAGCCACGCCCCCCAGACCAGCATCCGGTCGATCCCGAACCGCACCGAAAAGCGCCCCGAGACATAGTTCCCCAGCATGTAGCCCAGCGCCGGTGCGCCAAAGAACAGGCCCAGCATGGCGGGGTCGAGCCCGTACACCTCGGACCCGACATAGGGCGCACCGCCCAGATAGGCGAAGAAGGCGCCCGACGAAAACGCCGCGGTCAGCGCATAGCCCCAGAACCGGGGCGAGGCGAACAGCTCGGGGTATTCGGCGAACTGGCGGGCAAAGCTGGCCGGCCGGGCGGTCGCCGTTTCGCCCTGATCGGCCCAGGCCAGCCAGGTCACCCCGGCGCCCATGGCAAACAGCAGCCAGAAATTCGCCTGCCAGCCGAATGCCTGGTCCAGCACCCCGCCGATGGCCGGCCCGATCATCGGAACCACCGCCATCCCCATGGTGACATAGCCGATCCGGCTGGCCGACTCGGCCTCGCCGACCATGTCGCGGATGATGGCCCGGCCCAGCACCATGCCGGTGACGATCACCGCCTGCGCCATGCGGCACAGCAGAAAGACCTCGGCCGTCGGCGCCCAGATGCAGCCAAGCGTCGCCAAGAGGAACAGCACACCCGCCCAAAGGACGACGGGCCGCCGTCCGAACCGGTCGGAAATCGGCCCGATCACCAGCTGCAGCGCCGCATTGACCGCAAGATAAAGCGCCACCGACAGCTGCATCAGACGATAGTCGGTGTCGAAATAGACGGTCATCGACGGCAGCGAGGGAAGGAACACGTTCAGCGCCGCCGCCGACACCGCCGTCAGCAGAACCAGGGTTACAAGATGCGGGGGCGTGGTCCGGTCGAGGAACCGAACCGCGGATGCGTTGGCCATACCGCTTTAGATACCCCAGATGGAACCCATGTCCATCCGCCCGCCCGATAGCCTGCGGTCGACCCGTCCGGCCCGGCGAGCGCGGCGATGCGGACGGCGGAACACCACGCCAGGGCCGATACAGCGCGCCCGGCACGGATGGCGCAGCCGTCTGGCCCATGCGCTTGGCACGGCATCGACATCGGCCCGTCCAGACCGGCCTTCCCGGCGCGCGTTCGCAGGCCGCGGCGGGGTGACGCAACCGGGCAACAGGGGCCCGGCTCAGCGCGTCGCCGTTCGACCGAAACAGGATTTTCTGTTACCTTTTCGGAACGATATTCGCGCAGAGACATCCGATGTCTGCCCAGGCACCGCCCGCTGCCAAGCGCGCCCGCCGCGCGGTGACCCTGATCGAGGCGGTGCTGTTCATTTCCATCGCGCTGGCAGTGATCGTCGGCGGCCTGGTGTTCTATCGGCAGGCGACGATCGCCCGGCAGACCGAGGAAACGGTGCGGCTGGTGCAGGCCCTTGTCGTCGAGGCGCGGGTGCCGTGGCGACAATCGGGAAACTTTCCTTCTGATCCCAACGATCCCCGTGCCCTTGGCCGGGTGCTGCAGGCGTCGGGCGCGCTCCCGTCGAACGCCTGGGACGCGGCAAGCGGAACCATCCGCTCGCCCTGGGGGGGAAAGATATCAATCAGCAGCAGGGATCCCTTTGGCAATCTGCCGGGCACGCTGATCGTGGTCGCATTTGAAAACGCGCCAAAGATTCCCACAGAGGTCTGCGCGCGCATTGCGGTCTTCGACGGTTCGACGACAAGCGGCGTATTGGGTGACGGTATAGCCTACATGGATATGAACGTATTCCAGGCTTATGGCTCTGCAGCCTTTGCGCCAAGCGACAAGTTTGTTGCGGCCTACCCGGGGGTTACAAGTTCTGTCACTGACTGGGGTGGGTTGAATCCGGCAACGGCCGGCGAGGCGTGCAAGGGACTTGAGGAACATCTGATCAAGCACAGCGTGTCCGCCGGTTTCGCGGGGTTTGCGGCGTGACGCTGCCGGATGGCCATGGGGCGGGGATTTCTGGGCCGTTTCCGGGCCTTCGGAGTGCCGGAAGGGCGATTTTGAACAGAGTCCCCCTCATGCCAGCAGCCGTCGCCGGACCAGGAACAGGTTGCCGGGGGCGAACAGCGTGAACAGCTGCGCCCGGTTCT
>DNSZ01000007.1 GCA_003500165.1 Paracoccaceae bacterium
CCGCGCATCCGCAGCGGCCGCCCAAGCTTGGCGTCATAGGCCAGCAGCCCGGTGACGGCCACGGCGAGGCCATAGGACAGGCCCTGAATGACGGTCGCCACCAGAAAGATGCCGATGTCGGCGGCATTGGAAAGGTCCGGGTCGGCAAGGCCGGTTGCCACGGCGAATCCCTGGAACGGCACGGATGCCAGCGTGCCAAAGCTGTAGACCACAAAGCCGATCAGGAAGATCGGCACGAACCGGCGAAAGAAGATCGCAAAGCTTTCCGAGATGATGGCGCCGATGCCCAGCGGCTGGCCCGGGGCCGTTGACGTGTCGGTCATGCTCGCAGGTTCCCTTTTCGCGGTCGCGCTTTTGGTCTGGCCCTCGTTTGCCACCATGCCGCCGGCCCGGCAACCCGCCCGGCCGTCGCGCGATCCCCTATCGCGGGTCGGCCGGTGGCCGGCGCCGGTGATGCTTGTCCGCACGGCGTTCGCCGAACAGCTGGCGTTCCTCCAGGAAACGACGCTGGGCGCGATAGAAGTCGCGCAGGAAACCCAGTTGATCGCGCGGCGCCACGGCCGGATAGCCGATGCGCCCGCAGATCGCCTGGGTCACCTCGGCCATCTGCCGGTAATCGCCCGGGCCGAGGCGGTGCGCGCGCGCCTTCGCCTCGAGGCTGCGCAACAGGTCTTCGAGCGTCTGCAACTCGAACGCCCCGTAATGGTCGAGCTGCCCGGCACCGAAGCTGAACGCGCCGCCCGCCTGCGGGCTGGCCCCGGTCGACGCCGTCGCAGCATCGGGCAGCAGCACCGCATCGGGGCGGTGGACCACCATCGTGCCGGCCAGAATGTCGCCCAGCCGCTGGTTGCGCCGGCTGCGCAGCGGGATCAGGGCGACCAGGATGCACCAGGCCAGCGCGGACAGCCGGCCGAAGCCGTCGAAATCGCCCATCCCCAGCGCCAGCCCCAGGGGCAGAAAGACCTCGGCCTCCTTCAGCAGGTTGCGCAGTACGATGGCATGGATGTCAAGCGATCCGCCCTGCGCGTTGATCACCTTGATCCCGGCCAGCCGCTTGCCCAGCGTCGCGCCGTTCCAGTAGATCTCGCTCAGGATGTAATAGGGCAGCCGCAGAAAGAAGAAGCCGAGCGTCGCGATGACCGCGAGGTATTCACCGGAGCCCAGGGTCAGCCCCAGGGTCAGCACCAAGAGCCCCAGAAACAGCAGCGTCAGCACCAGATCGGTGACCTGCGCAAACAGCCTGGTGCCCAGCTCGGCGATGCGGAACGGCAGCGGCACGCCTTCGGGCGGGATCACCGTTTCGACCCGCCAGGTGGCGCGCGGATCGGCCAGCGCGGGGGCTGCGGGCCGGGCGGCGCGGCTCATCGTGCGGCCCCGCCCCGCCCGGCGAACAGAAACCACGCCAGCCACAGCGCGCCGGCCCCCCAGCCGATGGCATAGCGCGCGCCCCTGTCGGTGATCAGCTGGCGCCCGAACCCCTCCAGAAAGGCCGCCGCGATCAGCATGACCGCCGCGACGACCGCCAGTTTGACGGCGTCGCGGCCGGCATGGCGCAGTGCGGCCCCGCGCGCGCGCGGGCCGGGAAACAGCACCGCGGCGCCCATCAGGACCCCGCCGGCCGAGGCGATGACGATCGCGCTCAACTCGGTGACGCCATGGATCGACAGCCAGCCGCCCAGATCCCAGCCCAGCCCGCGTTCGACATGCAGCCCGATGAACGCGCCGACGATCGCGCCGTTATAGATCAGCAACAGGATGGTCGGCGCGGCAGCGAAGGCGCCAAGCCCGAAGGCAAAGACCGCGACCAGCGTGTTGTGCGAGAAGAGATAGCTGGCAAAGGCGCTTAGCCCCGAGGCATCGGTGACCGGGTCATAGAGGAAGCCGCGCAACTCTTCGGTGCTGGCGCCCGGCCCGCGCGGCCCGGCCAGATCGGGCGGGATCAGGACGCCGAACCAGGACGGGTCGGCGCGGTAAAGAAGAATGCCCACCGCCACGCCCAGGATCAGTGCCAGCCCGGCCACCAGGAGCGCCGGCCAGGATCGCCGCACCGCCGCCGGCCCGGCGCCGGCGAAAAAGCGCGCGACCACCCGGCCGGGCGTCGTCTGTGGCGCATAGACGGCCAGCCAGGCGCGCGCCGTCAGCGCCTCGAGATAGTCAAGCAGCGCCCGGTCGAGCGAGATCGCCCGCGCCACCGACAGCGCGTTGGCGGCCTCGCGATACAGCCCGGCCAGATCGCGCGCCTGGCCATAGGTCAGCGCGGCGGTGCCGCCGCGTTCGGCCTCGACCAGGATCGCCTCCAGCCGACGCCAATCGGCCTCGCGCTGGCGCCGGAACCGGGTCGAGCGCAGCGCCGCCTCGATCCGGCCATCCGATCGGTCCCCGGGCATGGGCGATGTCATATCCGATCCTTCAGCTTCGCCTCGATATAGGCCGAAACGAGTTGCGGCGTCACCGCCCCGCCCGGCGCGTCGATCACCGTGATGCCGAGCTGCGTCAGCGTGCCCAGAACCCTGCGCCGTTCGGCGAGCGCGCGACCGGCGGCCACGGTCATCGCCACATCGGCCAACGCCCGGGGCGCCGCGGCGGTGTGCCGCGCCAGCGCCGCATCGGCGACCGACACGAACATGACCAGGTGGCGCCTGGCCAGCAAGCCCAGGGTTTCGACCAGCAGCTCGGCCGTGGTGGCGTCGACGAAATCGGAGAACACCACGATCAGGCTGCGCCGCGGGCTGCGCGCGCCGACCTCGCTGAGCGCCAGGGTGTGGTTGCTTTCGACCGCGGCATAATCGGCCTCGGCGGTTCGGGCGCGCAGCCGGGCAAAGGCGGTGCGGCCGCCCTGCGGCGGCAGAAAGGCGCGCAGCCGCGCATCATAGGTGAACAGGCCGATCCGGTCGCCCGCCACCGCCGCCGCCCAGCCCAGCGCCAGCCCGGCATTGATGGCATGGTCGAGCTTTGGCAGACCTTCGGCAGGGACGCCCATCAGGCGCCCGCAATCGATCCCGATCAGCACGTTGTGGTTGCGCTCGGCATGCATTTCCTTGGCCAGCAGGGCGCGATGCCGGGCCGATTGCTTCCAGTCGATGGTGCGGATGTCCATCCCGGCGGTGAATTCGCGCAGCTGATGAAACTCCGCCCCCTCGCCGACCCGGGTGTTCTGCTTGATCCCGAACAGGTCCGACCGGACGCGGGTGGCGATTTCGCCCGACCGGGCCGGGCGGATGTCGGGCGCGACCCCGGTGCTGAGATCGGGGGCAAGGAGCGGCACGATCTCGAACAGGCCCAGCCGGCTGGGCCAGGACAGCCAGACGCGCGACAGCGTCCAGCGCCCGCGGCGGACCGCCCGGATCGGCAGCGCGGTCACCGTTTCGGCGGCCGAGAGCGGCGCGACGGCAGGCCCGGCCAGCCCCGCGGGCCAATCGGCGGCCGCCCGGGCGCCCGGCCGCGGCGGCTCGAGCGCGATGGTCAGCGCCCCCTGCTGACCGATGAAAAGCTCGGCCGGCAGGTCGAGCCGCGCCGCCGGCCGCCGCGCCAGGCTGAGCGCCAGGTCGACCGCCGCCGCCAGGGCGAGCGCGGCCCAGGGCAACGCCGCCGCCGCCGCGAAACCGGCCGGCGCGGCGATGACAAGCGCGGTCGCCGCCGCCGCCGCGGCGCCAAGCGCCAGCAGCCTGGTCGATGGCCGGATCAGCGCGGGGCCTCCACCTGGGCGGCGATGCCGTTCAGCACCTCGGCCGCGCCGCGCCCCTCGATCTCGGCCGTGGGGCCCAGCACCACGCGATGCCGCGTCAGCGGCAGGAACAGCCGCTTGACATCGTCGGGGATCGCGTAGTCGCGCCCGTCAAGCGCCGCCGCCGCCCGAACCGCGCCGGCCAGTGCATCCGCCGCCCGGGTCGAGGCGCCATAGGCGATGTCGGGCGTCGCCCGGGTTGCCCGCATCAGCGTCACGATATAGCGCAGGATGTCGTCGTCGAGCCGGATCGCATCGACGCAGCGGCGCGCCGCGGCCAGCGCGTCGGGCCCGATCAGCGGCTGCAGATCGGGCGCCCGTCCGAACGCATCGAGCGGCCGGTCGGCATGGCGGCGCAGGATCGCCCGTTCGGTCTCTTCATCGGGAAAGTCGATGACGATCTTGAACAGGAAGCGGTCAAGCTGGGCCTCGGGCAGTGGATAGGTCCCCTGCTGTTCGATCGGGTTCTGGGTGGCGATCACAAAGAAATTCCCGCCCAGCGAATTGTCCTTGCCGTCAAGGGTGACCATGCCCTCCATCATTGCCTGCAGCAACGCGGCCTGCGATTTGGGCGGTGCGCGGTTGATCTCGTCGGCCAGCAGCACGTCGCAGAAGATCGGCCCGCGCACGAGGCGAAAGCTGTTGGTCGAGAAATCGAACAGGCTGGTGCCCAGAATGTCGCCCGGCATCAGATCCGGGGTGAACTGGACGCGGCCGAATGCAAGGTCGAGCGTTGCCGCCATGCTGCGGGCCAGCAGCGTCTTGGCGGTGCCCGGCGGCCCCTCCAGCAGGACATGGCCGCGCGCGAACAGGGCGGTCAGCAGCAGATCGACCGTCGCGTCCTGGCCCAGCACCGCCTTGGCCAGTTCGGCCCGCAGCCGGTCCGCGGTTTCCCGCAATTCAGTCAAGTTCATGGCGCACCCGCTCGATCAGTTCCTCGAAATCGCGAATCCGCGCCTGCGCCTCCGCCGGGGCGATATCCGCCGGCAGGTGATGCATCGCATCGGCCGCGTTGAACAGGGTGGCGGCCAGATCGGGCGCGCGGCGCGCCAGCACCCGGCGCAATCCGGCAACACCGGCGCGCAGCCCCAGCAGGGCCTCGGCCAGTGCCGCGAGCCGCTGGGCGGCATAATCGCCCAGCAGGCGCGCGCGGTCGCCCGACAGCAGCAAGAGCCGCGCCTCGGCCTCGACCGTGGCAAGCTGCGGCGCCGTCGCCTCGGGCAGCGGCGGCCTTGTGCGCACCCCGCCGCGCCACAGCGCCAGGCCGAACAGCGCGGCAAAGCCCAGCCAGATCAGCGCATAGGGCCAGGCGAAGAACCGCGCGAGATCGGCCCAGCTGCGCTCGGCCGGCTGGCGCACCCGGGTCGTGCGGGTCCAGAACTCGGTGGAACTATCCACGATCACGGCGCCGGTGCCGGCCAGCGCGGGCAGCACCGCAGCGGCCAGATCGGCGTTCTGGCCCAGCGACAGGCCGTGATTGTTCAGAAGGTCGGGATCGGTCAGCACGAAGACCGTCGACACCGCGCCCTCTGCCGCGCCGCGGATCGGGCAGCGCAGCAGATAGGCGGCGACGGCGTCGCCCAGCAGCGGCGTGCAGGCCGGCGCGACGGCGCTGCGCGGGGCGTAGATTTCCGCCACGAAGTCCTGCCCGGCCCGGTCGGCGGTGCCGTCGGACGACCATGTCAGCGGCACGGCCTCGATCCCGCCCCTTGCGTTGGTCGTCAGGCCTGCGCCGGGGCCCAGCGCCCAGCGCGCAAGGCCTTGCACCGCCTTGTCGCCGATCAGCAGGTCGGGATGCGCAACGCCCGTCAACCGCATGCCGGCGCGCCATTTCGGCAGGATCACCAGGGTGGGCGCGGCGGCGACCTTGCGCTGCAGGATGTCCCAGCCGATGTCCCGCTCGGAGTCGTCGAGCAACTCTTCGCGCAGATCGCGCGGCGGGTCGGAGACAAAGTCCGGCATCGTGTCGAAGACCGGCAGGACGCGCAGCCCGATCGCTTCGGCATCGATGGGATAGCCGCCGGCAAAGCCGCGCGCCTCCTGCCCGTTGGCCGCCAGCCAGTGACGCAGCCCGTCAAAGCCGGTTGCCGCCCGGTCGAGCTGCCCGCTCCGGCCGGCCAGCAGCAGAAGGCCGAGCAGCAGGACGCCCAGCGCCATGACCGCCCCGATCCAGCGCGCGTTCTGGGTCATGCGCGCCCCCGGCCAAGGATCGTCTCGGCCGCGCGCAGATGGGTGGCAAAGCGGTCCTCGCTGACCGGATAGCCGCCGAAATGCGCCTCTTCGGCTGTGCGGGTCAGTTCGGCGAGCGCCGGGCGATGCACCCAGCCGCGCGGGATCTGGCGCAGCGCGTCGCGGGCGGTCCAGCTGGGCAAGAGATGCAGCCCGTGGGTCGCGGCGGCCCGCGCCAGCACAAGCTGCAACAGCGCCACGATGGCGCGCTGGCGGTCGGGGTCCCGCCGGATCGGGTCAAGCCCGGCGGGCAGGGCGGGCGCGCCCCTGGCCGCCGGCGCGGTCGTCGCGTCCTCCGACAGGGCGGCCTCGCCCGGCGTCCGGGCGAAATGGACGCCGCGCACCCCCGCGACCCGGATCAGGAACACCACGAGGATCGCGAAGGCGACGATGACGACGACCCGCACCACCGTGTCGGGAACGCGGACCGACTGCCGGCGCGGCGGCTCTGGCGCTGTCGCCCGGGAGGGCAGCAGGGTCAGCGGCTCGGCCGGATCGGCATAGACGATGGCGGCATCGACGCCGCGCCAGGCAATCGCCTGGCGGTAGGCTTCGCCCGACGGGCCGATCGCGGGCACGATCGGTTCGGCGGCGGCGGCCGTCGCGACCGCCAAAGCGAGCGCGGCCAGGACAGGGCGCAAGTCGGACAGGCGCGGCATCGACACTGCAACTCCCGGTCGTCGCGGCGGGGGCGGTCCCTGCCACGGCCCGATGATGTCGCAAAGGCCCGCCAGCGTGTCAAACCCGCGCCGGTCGGAGTGCCGGCAAACATGACAGCGTGCGAACGCAAACGGCGCGTCCCGAAGGACGCGCCGGGTGCGCCACGATGAGCGGATTCAGGCGGCTTCGGCCTGCGCCGCCGCTTCCAGCATGGCCTGCTGGCGCCGCTCGCTTTCTTCCCGCGACAGCGCGACCGACGTCCGCACACCGTTCGCGACAAAGCTCATCAGCCCTTCGACCACACGCTCGGTCGGGTCGATGCCCGCGCAGGTCAGCACCTCGCGCCCGTCGCGCGACCGCGCCCATCGGGCGATCTGTTCCGGGCCGTTGCCATATTTCTTGTCGTCCGCAATCGCATCATCCAAAGCCGCCAGCACGACAGCCGCGAAGAGCTTCCGCGCCCGCTGTCCCTGTTCGGCGTTAAAAGCCGCGTCATCAACGTAACCAACCATCACGTTGCCCCTGATTTTGAACTTGTGTTTTTGGCGTAAGGGCCTTTATGGCGCATCTGTCGTGATTCGGCTATGCAAAATTTGCACCCGTGCCATGCCTGCAGATCATACCTTTGCGCACCTGGTCCTCGCTTGCCGTGTCTCGAACCGCAGGATATAGCGCCGGGACGACGGATTCAAAGCCCTGCAGGGACAGCATCATGCCGAAAATCAACGGAAACGAGATCCGCCCGGGCAATGTGCTCGAACACAATGACGGGCTTTGGGTGGCGGTGAAGGTCAACCATGTGAAGCCCGGCAAGGGCGGCGCGTTCGCCCAGGTGGAGCTGAAGAATTTGCGCAACGGCTCGAAGCTGAACGAGCGCTTCCGGTCCGAAGACCGGGTGGAGCGGGCGCGGCTGGAACAGAAGGACCAGCAATTCCTGTACGAGAATGACGGGATGCTGGTGTTCATGGACACCGAGACGTTCGACCAGATCGAACTGCCCGCCGACATCCTGGGCGACCGGCGGCCCTTTCTGCAGGACGGGATGATGGTGAAGATCGAGTATTTCGGCGAGGAGGCGCTGAACGCGACCCTGCCGCAGAAGGTCACCTGCACCGTGGTCGAGACCGAGCCGGTGGTGAAGGGCCAGACCGCCGCGAACAGCTTCAAGCCCGCGCTCCTGGACAACGGGGTGCGGATTTCCGTCCCGCCCTTTGTCGGCCAGGACGAGGCCGTGGTGGTGAACACCGAAACGATGGAATACTCGGAACGGGCGTGATGCGGCGGCGTGCCATCGCCGTGCTCGTCGCGTTGTGGCCGGTCGCGGCCATGGGGGGACCCGAGGCGTTTTGCACCGCCTTTGACGAGATGTCGGGGCGCGCGCCCGCGCCCGGATTTGCCGCCGGCTTCGTGCGGGGCGATGCGCCGGGCGTCGAGCTTGCCGCAGGCGTGACGCGGCGGGGTGGGGCGCAACCCGTCGGGTCACCAGGGCCATGGCATATCGGCTCGATCGCCAAGAGCTTCACCGCGACGCTGATCGTGCAACTGGCAGCCGCGGGGCAGCTCGATCTTGACGCGCCATTGCCGGAGCTTCTGCCCGGGGAAGCCGCCGGAATGCATCCCGATTGGTCGGCCGTGACCCTGCGCGGCCTGCTCTCCCATACCGCCGGGATGCCGGCGAACCTGCCCTGGCGGCGGCTGGCGCGGTCGGGCGGGCCGGGCCTGCGCGCCGCGCGCCTGGCGGCGATGCGGCAGCTTTGGGCGCAGCCGGTGGCGGGCCGGCCGGGCCGGTTCGTCTATTCCAATACCGGTTACGTGCTTGCCGGAACCGTGGCCGAACAGGTCACCGGCCGATCCTGGGAGGCGCTGATCCGCACGCAAATCGCCGCGCCACTGGGTCTGGACTCGCTGGGGTTCGGCCCGCCCGACGGCGCGGCGGTGCCCTGGGGGCATCGCCGGGTGCTGGGCCTGACCTGGGCCGTTTCGCCCGATGCGACCTGGGCCGATAACCCGGCCATCATCGGGCCGGCCGGCACGCTGCATCTGTCGCTGGCCGACCTGCTGGCCTGGGGGCGCGCCCATCTGGCGGCCTGCCGGGGCGGGCGTCCCGACCTCATTCCCGCCGCTGATTGCCGCGCGATGCAAGACCCCGTCGCCGGGCCCTATGCGCTGGGTTGGGTGGTGACAGACCAGCCGGATGGAACGCGTGTCGTCTGGCATAACGGCTCGAACTCGCTGTGGTTCGCGATGCTGGCAATGGTGCCCGCGCGCGATCTGGTCTTCGCCTATGTCCAGAATGCCGGCGGTGCAGCCGGGGACCGCACCGCGGATCGGCTGCTTGCCGCCTTGCTGGCGCCGGATGGGTGATGCGGCCGGGCGCCCCGGCCGCGGGTGTCATGGCTGGTCGCCGGCCTTGCAGGCCTCGTCGCGGGCCAGCGGCCGGGTCAGCGTGCCCAGAAGCCAGGAGAGATCCTCGATTCGGTCGGCGATCACATGGGCGATGCCCGATTGCCGCTCCAGCCGGCCGGTGACGCGCAACAGCCGGCCCGCGATCACCGGACGGCGAAAGCGTTCATAGGTCTTTGCCCAGACCACCACATTGGCGACGCCGGTCTCGTCTTCGAGCGTCAGAAAGATCACCCCCTTTGCCGTGCCGGGGCGCTGGCGCACCGTCACCAGCCCCGCCACCGCCACCCGCGCGCCATCGGGCGGCCGGTCGAGCCAGGCATGGGGCAGCGCGGCGGGCGGGCGCGGCCAGGCGGCGGGGCGGGGGACCGTCCTTGGAACGAACATAGAACATGGGCGTG
>DNSZ01000302.1:0-16012 GCA_003500165.1 Paracoccaceae bacterium
GGGATGGCGCGGGCGCCCCTTCCGGCCATGGCACCGCCAGCGCCTCGGCGATCGCGCTGGCCAGCGTTTTCTCCGCCGCCCCGGGCGCGGGATCGGGGGGCGCCGCTTCGGGCATCATGTCAGGCGGCAGTGCCGGGAAATCTTCGGGCATTTGCAGGCGGTAGGGAAGCGGCTGCAGCAACGCGCGCGTACCGATGACCACGACCGACAGCGCCGCGCCGAAAGCCGCCTCGGCGGCGACGCGAAAAGCCGCTTCGTTGATCATCGGCGGCTGGCCCGGCCCGGCCGCATCGGCTGCCGCGCGCAACGGACCGCCCAGCGCCTCGAGCAGATCGAAAGGCCGGTCGAAACCGGCCAGGGTCAAGTGAAACCCGCCAAAGGCGACATGCAACGGGACGGGCTTGGCGCCGGTCAGGGGTGAAAGCGGATCGGCCATCGGACGGCTCCCATTGACTGGGGTTCAGTTTGTCACAGCCCGCGCGACGACGGAACCCCCGTTGCGGCCCGGCCGGCTTTGCCGGACACTGACGCCATGACAGAAGCTGTGCTGCGGGCGGATCGCGGGGTCACGCTGATCGGCGGGGCCGGGGCGACCAGGGATGCCATCGACCATGCCCGGGCGCGCGCCCCGGTCGTCGCGGCTGCCGATGGCGGTGCGGCCTTCGCGCTGGCAGCCGGGGCAAGGCCCGAAGCCGTGATCGGCGACATGGATTCGCTCGATCCAGCGATCGCCGCACGCCTCGACCCGGCGCGCACCCATCGCGTGGCCGAACAGGACAGCACCGATTTCGAGAAATGTCTCGCCCGGATCGCTGCACCGCTGATCCTGGCGCTTGGCTTCACCGGCGGGCGGCTCGACCACCAGCTTGCCGCGTTCAACGCGCTGGTCCGCGCCGGCGGCCGGCCTGTCGTGCTGGTGGGCGCTGGCGATATCGCGGTCCATGTGCCCGGGTGCCTTGCGTGCGACCTGCCTTCGGGCCTGCGGGTGTCGCTGTTTCCGATGGCGACGGTGCGCGGCCGGTCCGAAGGGCTCGCCTGGCCGATCGACGGGCTGGTCTTTGCCCCCGACGGTCGCATCGGCACCTCGAACCGGGTCTGCGGCGGGCCGGTCCGATTGGCGTTCGACGGGCCCGGGATGCTGCTGATCCTGCCGCTTGCGGGCCTCGACGCGCTTCTCGCCGGGCTGGGCGCGGGTCAATAGCGCCGGGCCAGCCGTGCCGGATCGGCGCCCGCCAGATACCGGGCCTGACGCCACAGATTGGCCGCGCCCTGGCGCGGCCAGCCGCGCGCCCGATAGCGATCGAAGCCGGTGACCGCGGCCGCATCGATCCGGGCAAGCCGCCCGCGCAGCGCCTGCGCCAGTGCCATGTCCTCCATCAGCGGGATGTCGGGATACCCCCCCACCGCCTGGTACAGCGGTAGGGCGATCAACAGACCCTGATCGCCGAAGGGCAGACCGAAAAGCCGGGCCCGCAAATTGCCCCAGCCCGCGACGATCCGGGGACCCGGGCCGGCCGCATCGAAGGCCAGGCGGAAATATCCGGCACGGTCGGGCTGCCGGGCGATATGGCCCGCGACCGCCGCCACCCAGCCGGCGCCCAGCCGGGTGTCGGCATGCAGGATCAGAAACCAGGCACCCCTTGCCGCCGCCACGCCGCGCCGCAACTGGCCGCCGCGCCCGGGCGACCCGCTTAGCAACCGCGCGCCGGCGTCGCGCGCGATCGCCGCCGTCGCATCGGTCGAGCCGGCATCGCTGATCACCAGATCGCCGATCAGCCCCGCCGTCACCCCGGGCATCAGTGCGGCAAGGCAGCCCGTCAGGGTGGCGCCCGCATTGCGGGTCGGGATCACCACGGAAAGCGGCGCGGGCATGCGGCGGGTCCTTTCTGCCGGGGCACAAGGCGGCTATATCGTCAGCTTCGGGAAGAAAGGAAATGCGATGGCGGGCGAAACGGCACCCGAACGGCGGGTTCTGGCGATCGGCGGCGCGGACCGGACGCGCTTCCTGCAGGGGCTCGTGACCAACGATATCGACCGGCTGGCCGATGGCATGGTCTATGCCGCGCTGCTGACGCCGCAGGGCAAGTATCTGGCCGACTTTCTGCTTTCCGCGCAGGGGGAGCGCATCCTGATCGACGTGGCCGACATGCTGGCCGACGACCTGTTGCGCCGGCTGAGCTTCTATCGGCTGCGCGCCGATGTCACCATCGCGCCGACCGATCTGGCGGTGACCAGGGGGCTTGGCCCCGCGCCGCGGGGCAGCCTGGCCGATCCGCGCCACCCCGCGCTTGGCTGGCGCGCCCATGGTGCGCCGGGGGGGCCGCCGCAGATCGACTGGGATGCGATCCGGGTCACCCATTGCATCCCCGAATCGGGCATCGAACTGATCCCGGGCGAGAGCTTCATCCTCGAGGCGGGGTTCGACCGGCTGCATGGCGTCGATCACCGCAAGGGCTGCTATGTCGGGCAGGAAGTGACCGCACGAATGAAACACCGGACCGAGTTGCGGAAGGGCCTGGTGACGGTCGAGGTGATCGGCACCGCGCCGCCCGGCACCCCGGTTGCGGCCGGCGACAAACACGCCGGAACCCTTTACACCCAGTCCGGCGGGCACGGCATTGCCCATCTGCGGTTCGATCGCGCGCAGGGCGACCTGCAGGCCGGGACGGCGACGCTGCGCTGGCCCGGCGCGGCCGGCTGATCCCGGTAGCAGGAGAGCCAGACCCATCGACCGTGCATCCCCGCCTCATCCCGCCGCGCGCCGCGCCGGCGGCGCCGGATCGGCCGCCTCGGCCGCGTCCAGCGCGTCGCGGCAGGCGGCAAACAGCTCCGCCCGCTTGAGCGGCTTGGCCAGAAACCCGTCCATCCCCGCCGCGATGCAGGCCTCGCGGTCATCGGCCAGGGCGTTGGCCGTCAGCGCGACGATCGGGCAGCGGCGGCGGCCCTCGCGCCCCTCCAGCGTGCGGATTTCCTCGGTCGCCTCGAGCCCGGTCTTGACCGGCATCGACATGTCCATCAGCACGAGATCCGGGGCGCCGGCCGCATACAGCCCGACCGCCGCGCCGCCATCCTCGGCGACCGACAGGGTGGCGCCGGTCGGTGCCAGGAAACGGTCGAGGATCAGCCGGTTCGTCGCGTTGTCCTCGGCGATCAGGATGCGGACGCCGGCGAAATTCGGCGCCTCCGACCCGAAGCCTTCGGTGTCGAGCGCGCGCTCCTCGGCCGGTGCCTCGATCAGCGGCAGCTTCAGGATGAACCGGCTGCCGGCGCCCGGTGTGCTTTCGACCTCCAGCGCGCCGCCCATCGACTCGGCCAGCCGACGCGAGATCGCCAGCCCCAGACCGGTGCCGCCATTCTCGCGCTTCATCCCCGGTTCGAGCCGTTCGAAAGGGGCAAAGATGCGCTCGATCTCGGCTTCGGTCATGCCCGGGCCGGTATCGACCACGTCGAACCGCAGCTCGGCGGTGTAATCCTCGGCCGCATAGCCGGCCTCGACCCGCACCTCGCCCTGTTCGGTGAATTTCATCGCGTTGCCGACCAGATTGACCAGAATCTGGCGGATCCGCTTCGAATCGCCCAAGAGCGCGGTCGGCAACGCCTCGAGCCCCTGGGTGCGAAAATCGAGGCCCTTGGCCTCCTGGATGGGGCGGAACATCGCCGCGATGTCCTCGACCACCTTGGCCGGCGCGAAGCGTTCGGAATTGAACGCCATCTGACCCGCCTCGATCCGTGAGAAATCGAGCACATCGTCGATCACCGCCAGCAGCGAACGCGCGGCGCGCTCGATCGTGTCGAGGTGATCGCGATCCTCGCGGTCGCGCTCGCGATCGGCCATCAGTTCGACCGTGCCGAGGATCGCGTTCATCGGCGTGCGGATCTCGTGGCTCATGTTGGCGAGNNGCGTGCGGATCTCGTGGCTCATCACCGCCAGAAAGTCCGATTTCGCGGCGGCTGCCGCCTCGGCCTTGCGCGACAATTCGCGCATCGTCTCGGCGTTCTGGTCAAGCGTCGTCTCGGCGGCACGGAGCGCCGCATCGGCCGTCGCCTGGCGTTCCAGCGCAGCCCGAAGTTGCGCCGCCCGATCCGCGCGGTCGCGATCCTGGTGGTGCCAGCGCCAGAACATCCCGCCCAGCGTGCTGGCCAGCACGAGCCCCGACAGGCCGATGGCAGCCACGGTCTGCAGCGCGGCGGGATCGCGCAGCCCGTCGGCGGCGATCAGCCCGGCCAGGGTGGCGGCCAGCACTGCCTGGGCCGCCCATGCCGAGGCGCCGACCCGATGCGGCGGAAAGCTGACCCAGGCGCCGACCGCCGCGGCGGCCAGAAAGACCAGCGCCAGCAGCCGCGGCGCCGCCCCGTCGCCCAGCCAGATCGCGGCGATGGCGCCCGCAGCCCCAACCGCCCAGAGCGGCGCACCAAGCCCGGCCAGCGCGGGGCCGGCGCGCCCGATCCGCGGGGCGAGCGCGGCGCAGATCAGCGCCGCCACCTCGCCCGCTGCCCAGGCAGCCAGCACGACCGCCGCCCAGATCGGCCCCGACAGCACCGCGACGAACAGCGTCGCCGCGGCAGCATAGGCCGCACGGACGGGGAACAGCCGTGGCCGGGCCGGTTTCGGCTCCGTCGCGGTGTCGAACGGGAATGTCTGTGCCTCGGTCATGTCCGCCCCCGCCCGTTGTCGCCCTGTTTCAGGGGCCTAGGCCGGGCCGGTTAAGAAACCGCTCATGGCGGGGCATTCCGCCCCGCCGCAACAACCATGCCGGGCAGCCGCGAGCACAGGGGGCGCCAGGTCAGAGCCGGTCGAACCGGGCCCGCCCGTCGCTGTGGTGGAAATAGGGGACCGATTCGGGCGGCCCGCCATGCGCCAGCGCCTCGGCGATTTCGGCCAGCACCACCTCGGTGATGAAGGGCAGGTCAAGCGCGCGCACCTCGTCGAGGCCGCACCAGTGCAGATGCGAAAGCTCGCCCGAGGCCCGCGACAGGTCGTCGGGATCGCCCAGCACCCGATCGGCATCGACCAGGAAGAAGCGCGCGTCAAAGCGGCGCGGCCGGCCGGGCGGGGTGATCGCCCGGAACACGAACCGCAGCCCGGCGGCCGAGGGCTGCGCGCCGGTGGCCAAGAGCCCGTGCCAGTCGGCGTGCCAATCGGCCGGATCGGGGGCAGGATCGGCCGGGATGCCCAGGATCAGCCCGGTCTCCTCCCACAACTCTCGGATTGCCGCGCGCAGCAGCGCTTCGGGCAAGGCGGGGTCGCAGCCGGCCGCCAGGCGTCGCCGGCTTTCGCCATCGGGAAGCGCCGCAAGCCGGCCGCGGCAATCGGCCCGGGCATCCACCGCGCCGCCCGGAAAGACGAACTTGGCAGGCATGAAGGCCGCGCCCGCGCCCCTTTGGCCCATCAGCAGGCGCGGCGACGTCGCCGCGTCGCGCACCAGGATCACCGTGGCGGCATCGCGCACCGGCGGATCCGGGGAGGGCTGCGAGCGTGGATCGGCACCGGTCATGCGAACCTTGTGCCCGCCCGCCGCGCCGGATGCCAGAGCGCCCTTTGAGGTTTTCGTCCGATGTCGCGACGGAACCGGCGGGCGGCACCGTGAAAAGGGTATCAGGCAGGGCACGGGGCCCGCCGACGAAAGAAAGAAGAGGAACCGACGATGAAACGGACAGGCGCGATGAAACTCGGCCTTGCGGGCCTTCTGGTCACGGCGATGGCGGTCCCGGTGGTGGCACAGGGCTGGGGCCAGCCCGGCCGCGATGGCGCCGGCAGGCCGAATTCCGAATACGGGCGCGCCGTTTCCGGCGGACCGTTCGGCCCGCTTGACGGCCCGGCCGCCGATTTTGCCACGCTCGACGCCGATGGCGACGGCCTGGTCACCCGGGCCGAGCTGCAGGCCTATCGCAGCGCCCGCTTTGCCGCGGCCGACAGCGATGGCAACGGGGTGCTGAGCGTCGAGGAAATGGTCGCGGCGCGCGAGGCGCAGCGGCTGGCCCAGGTCACCGCCCGCGCCGAACGGACGATCGTCGCCTTTGACGCCGATGGCGATGGCGGCCTCTCCGAAGCCGAATTGCCGGGCAACCAGATGGCCGGCACGATGATCCTGCGGCTCGACTCCGATGGCGACGGCGCCGTCAGCCAGGCCGAGTTCGAAGCGGCACGCGACGGCTTTGGCGCACGCGGGCCCGACGGCCAGCGCAACCGGCCGTGAACACACCGGCTTCGGCCCGGGCCGCACGCCCGGGCCCTGCCATGGACGGGGGCGGCACCCGCCGCTAGGCCGATGACCGATGACCATGCCTTTCGATGCCATGTCAGAGCCGGACGACGATACGTTGATGGCCCGCTATGCCGCGGGCGATCCGCGCGTCGCGGCGATGCTTGCCGCGCGCCATCTGGGGCGGGTTCATGGGCTGGCGGCGCGGATGCTGGGCGACCCGACCGAGGCCGAGGATGTGGCGCAAGAGGCCATGCTGCGGCTGTGGCGCGCGGCGCCGACCTGGCAGCCGGGACGCGCCCAGCTATCAACCTGGCTCTACCGCGTCACGGTCAATCTGTGCATCGACCGGCGCCGCAAGGGCCGCCGCGACATGCCGCTGGAAGCGGCCGGAGAGCCGGCCGACCCGGCGCCCCGGGCCGAGGCCCGGTTGATCGCGGCCGACACCGCGCGACAGGCCGCCGACGCGCTTGGCAGCTTGCCGGCGCGGCAACGGGCCGCCATCCTGCTTCGCCATGTCGAGGGGCTTGGCAACCCCGCCATTGCCACGGCGCTTGGGACCAGCACCGAGGCCGTCGAAAGCCTGCTGGCGCGGGGGCGCCGCGCCCTGGCCGCCGCGCTTGGGCGGTCGGGCGGGTCGCATGCGGAGGAATGAGATGACCATGGGCCACGACAACGGCGCCGAAATCGCGGTGGACCGCGCGCTGAGCGCGCTGCGCGATGCCCCGCCGCCCCTGCCGCCGGGGCTGCACGCGGCGGTGCTGCGCGATGCCGATGCCGTGCAGGCGGGGTTCGCCCGGCCGGGCCGGGTCGCGGCGCCCGCGCCGTTCTGGCCGACGCTTTGGGCGGCGCTGGGCGGCGGTCTGGGCGGAACGGCGCTGGCCGGGGCGGCGGTGGCGGGGATCGTCATCGGCCTGGCCGGGACCGGTCCGATCGCGACCTTGGTCGGCAGCGCGACAGCCGTCGAAACCGGCGACCTGTTCGGCGGCTATGCCGTCATCCTGGAAGAGGGCTGAGCATGGCTGACGATCCCCACAGCACCCCCGCACCGCCCGCCGCCGCGCCGGCGCCGGGCCGCTTGCTGCGCATCGCGCTTTTCGTCTCGCTCGCGCTCAACCTGTTGATCGTCGGCGCGATCCTGGGCGCGTTCATCGGTGAACGGCGCGACGCCGGGGCCGATCACCGGGTGTCCGAGCGCACCCTGATCCCGCTGGGGCTGGGGCTTTACGCCCGGGCGCTCGACCCCGAGGATCGGCAGGCGCTGCTGGGTGCCGCACGCCAGCAGCGCGCGGCGTTGCAGGCCCCGAACCGGGACATCCGTCAGGGCATGGCCGCGCTCGCCACGGCGGTGCGGGCCGAACCCTTCGACCCCGTGCGTGTTCAGGCGGTGTTGGACCGGCAGGGCCGTGCGGTCATGCGGCAACTGGAAATCGGCCGCGCGTTGCTGGTGGATCGCCTTGCCGAAATGCCACCCGAGGCGCGGGCCGCCTTCGCCGATCGGCTGGAAGCCGGGCTGCGCCGCCTTCCGCCCCCTGGCACGCGGCCGTGACCGCGGCTCAGCGCGAAAGGTCGACCGGGATATCGACCGCAACCGGCCCGGCATTCTGAAAGATCAGCGTCACCGGCACGCTGTCGCCGTCAAGCAGCGGCGCGGTCAGCCCCATCAGCATCACATGATCGCCGCCGCGTGCCAGCCGGTGTTCGCCGCCGGCCGGGATCGCAAAGCCGTCCTCGACCTCGCGCATCTGCATGATGCCGTCGCCCGTCATCACATGGGTATGCAGTTCGACGCGCTGCGCGATCGCGGCCTCGGCCGCGATCAGCCGGTCGTCCTGCGCCCCGGTGTTGCGGATCAGCAAAAACGCCGCACCCGATTTGGCCTGCGGGCTGGCGGCCCGGGCGAAGGCATCCGAAATCACGATCTCGGCCGCGGCGGCCAGCGTCGATCCGGCCAGGATGGCGGCGGCGGCAACCGCACGCCGGGCGCCCGCCCATACGCGCCGCGCGGGACCGCGCGACCCTGCCCTGCGCGCGTCGGTCACGGGTCAGGCCCCGGCCGTGGCGGCCTTTTCGATCTCGCGCTTGAGCGCGCGGACCCGCGGCGACAGATCGTCTTCCCTGGCGCGCATCAGAAAGGCGTCAAGCCCGCCACGATGATCCACCGTGCGCAGGGCGGCAGACGATATGCGCAGCCGATAGGACCGGCCCATCGCATCGGACGCCAGCGTGACGTCGTTGAGATTGGGCAGGAACCGCCGCTTTGTCCTGTTGTTCGCGTGGCTGACATTGTTGCCGACCATGGGACCCTTGCCGGTCAGTTCGCAGACGCGCGCCATCGGTTCCGTCCTTTCAAGATACAATACCTGCCGCCCCGGCGGGCCGGGCTGCGGAATGAGGCGGGCACATAGCGGCCCTGCCCGATGCCGTCAAGCGCCGGTCTTGGCGTCGAACGTCGCCAGCACTTCGGCCGCGGCGGCGGTGGGTGAGGCGCGCCCCTCGGCCACGGCGCGGCCAAGCTCTTCGGTCATCCTGGCAAGGCCGGCATCGGCCGCCAGCCGGGCCATCAGACCGGCCTGAACCTCGTCGGCGAACCAGCTTCGTGCCTGTTCGGCGCGGCGTGCCGCCCATACCCCGCTGTCGCGGCGCCAATCGGCCAGCGCGCGCATCGCCTCCCAGGCGGCGTCCAGGCCGGTGCCGTCGGCGGCCGAGACGCACAGCGCCCTGGGAAAGCCCTCGGGGTCCTGCGGGCGCCGGCGCAAGAGCTGCAGCGCGCCGGCATAATCGGCGCGGGTGCGCCGCGCCGCGGCCAGCAGATCGCCATCGGCCTTGTTGACCAGAATCAGGTCGGCGATTTCCATGATCCCGCGCTTGACACCCTGCAACTCGTCGCCGCCGGCCGGGGCCAAGAGCAGCACGAACAGATCGGTCATCTGGGCGACCATGGTCTCGGACTGGCCGACGCCCACCGTCTCGACCAGAACCAGATCGTAGCCCGCCGCGGCGCAAAGCGCGATCGCCTCGCGCGTGCGGCGGGCCACGCCGCCCAGCGCCGTCTGGCTGGGCGACGGGCGGATGAACGCGTTCGGGTCGCGGGCAAGTTCGGGCATCCGCGTCTTGTCGCCCAGGATCGAGCCGCCCGACCGGGTCGAGGACGGGTCGACCGCCAGCACCGCGACCCGCAGGCCGATCCGGGTCAGCATTTGCCCGAACGCCTCGATGAAGGTCGACTTGCCCACGCCGGGGGTACCCGACAGGCCGATGCGCATCGCCCCGGCGCCGCGTTCGGCCAGCCGGTCGAGCAATTCGGTCGCCGCTGCCCGATGGTCGGGTCGGGTGCTTTCGATCAGCGTGATGGCACGCGCCAGCGCGCGGCGGTCGCCGGCGCGGATGCGGTTGGCAAGTTCGGCGGTGTCGGTCATCGCCCCGGACCTTGAATTGCGCGCGGGCTTGTGGCCTTGGTCTTGCCGAATTGTCCAGAGGAGGTGCCGATGCGCCGCTTGGCCCCTGCCCTGCTTGCCCTTGCCCTTGCCGCCGGGCTGGCCGCACCGGCCGGCGCCCGCACCGAAACCGGCAGTTTCGCCGTCCATATCGGGGGCATCCGGGTCGGCACGCTGGGCTATGCGTTCTCGATCGAGGGCAAAAACTATCGGGTGCGCGCGCGGGCCGTCGCGTCGGGGCTGGCGCGGGTCTTCTACGAGGTCGCCTATGTCACCGATGCGGCAGGCCGGGTGTCCGGCGGGCGCTATGTGCCGCGCTTCTATCGCGAGGAACGGATCGGCCGCGACAACACGGAAAGCGCCGAGATCCCGTTCCGCAGCGGCGTGCCCCTGCCGAAGACCTACGAACCGCCGCGCGGCCCCGAGGACCTGCCGCTCGACCCGGCCGATCAGCGCGGCACGGTCGATCCGATGACCGCCGCCTTCGCGATCATGCGCGATACCCGCACGGCCGATCTGTGCAGCCTCGACCTGCAGGTCTGGGATGGCGAGCGGCGCGGCCGCATCCGGCTGAGCGGCCCGCGCAGCGATGGCGCGGCCCGGATCTGCGACGGGGTGTTCGAGCGCGTCGCGGGCTACACCCGGGAAGACCTGCGCGAGCAGCGGGAGTTTCCCTTTGCCGTCCATTATGCGCCGATCGGCGAGGGCTGGTGGCGGATGATCAGCGCCGATGCGCCGTCGACGGCCGGGCGCGTGATCATGCGGCGCCAATAGGGACGTCGCGGCGGGGCGGGCCGCCGCGCCCCCGGCCTAGCCGACGCGCCGCAACGCCACGCGCATTGCCCGCTCGGACGCGCGCGGGTCGATATCGAACAGCGCGGCAAGCTGATCGGTCATCGCGCCGGCCAGCTGGTCGGCATCGGTGATCGTCACCGCCCGGCCATAGTAGCGCGTCACATCATGGCCGATCCCGATCGCCAGCAATTCGGCAAGCCGTTTCTTCTCGATCATCGCGATCACGTCGCGCAGATGCTTTTCCAGATAGTTCGACGGGTTCACCGACAGGGTCGAATCGTCGACCGGCGCGCCATCCGAGATCACCATCAGGATCTTGCGCGCCTCGCCCCGCGCCGCGATCCGGCGATGCGCCCATTCCAGCGCCTCGCCATCGATATTCTCCTTCAGCAGCCCTTCCTTCATCATCAGCCCCAGATTGGGCCGGGCCCGGCGCCAGGGCGCATCGGCGCGCTTGTAGACGATGTGGCGCAGATCGTTCAGCCGCCCCGGATTGACCGGGCGGCCAGCCTTCAGCCAGGCCTCGCGCGCCTGTCCGCCCTTCCAGGCCCGGGTGGTGAAGCCGAGGATTTCGACCTTCACCGAACAGCGTTCGAGCGTGCGCGCCAGCACATCGGCGCAGACCGCCGCGATCGAGATCGGCCGCCCCCGCATCGAGCCCGAATTGTCCAACAACAGGGTGACCACGGTATCGCGGAACTCGACATCCTTTTCGACCTTGAAGGACAGCGGCGTGGTGGGGTTCGCCACCACCCGGGCGAGCCGGCCGGCATCGAGGATCCCCTCCTCGCGGTCGAACGCCCAGGACCGGTTCTGCTGCGCCTGCAGCCGCCTTTGCAGCTTGTTCGCCAGCCGCGACACCGCGCCCTTCAGCGGTTCGAGCTGCTGGTCGAGAAACGCCCGCAACCGTTCGAGTTCGGCCGGATCGGCAAGCTCCTCGGCAGCGATCTCCTCGTCATGGGCGGCGTCGAACACGGCATAGCCCGGATCGGCCTCGGACACCGGGGCGGGCGGCAGATCGGGCGGCAATTCGGCCTCGGCCTGGGCCATCTGATCCTCGGCCTCGGCATCGTCGTCGGGCGCGACATCGGCGCTGGCCATGTCGGGGGCGGGTTCCTCGGGCCCGTCCCGGGGCGCGTCCTGATCCTCGCCGCTGTCGCCATCCTCAGAGCCGGCGCTGTCGGGCTCCTCGTCGTCGCTGGCCGCGTCCTTGTCGGTGTCGTCCTCGTCCTCGGCCGTTTCGTCGGGGTCGTCGCCCAGCTGGTCGCCATAGCCCAGATCGACGATCGCCTGGCGGGCAAGCCGGGCGAACGCCACCTGATCGGCCAGCGCGTCGCACAACCCGTCGATGGTCGCCCCGGCCTCGGCGTTCAGATGGTCGCGCCACAGCGCCAGCACCCGGTCCGCGCCGGCCGGCAGGTCGCGCCCGGTGGCGACATGGCGAATCATGTAGCCCGCCGCGACCGCCAGCGGCGCGCCCGACGCCTCTTCGATATCGGCATAGCCCTTGCGCGCCGCATCCTCGGCGATGCAGGCATCGATGTTGCCCGCCGTGCCGGGCATGTGCCGGGCGCCCATCGCCTCGCAGCGGGCGGTTTCCATCGCCTCGTACAGCGCCCGGGCGACATCGCCCTGCGGGGCAAAGCGGGCATGGGTGGCATCGTCGTGATAGCGGAGCCGCAGCGCCAGCGCATCGGCCGTGCCGCGCGCGCGCAGCACCTCGTCGCGGCGCATCCGGCGACTGATCTGGGGCAGCCGCATCTGGCCCTCGGCCAGACCCGGCGCATCGGCCGAATAGGTCACCCCCAGTTCGAAATCGCCCGCCAGCGTGCGCGACGCTTCGGCGAGCGCCTTCTTGAACGGATCGGCGGGGTTGTCGGCGGCAGCCATCGGCGGGCCTTTCACAGCGGTTGCCGAAACCCTAGCCAGGCGGAGGACGGCGGCAAGGCCCCTATTCCATCACGCGGGGCAAGTGCAGCATCGGCCGGTCGGCCTGAAGCCGCATGCAGGTGTCGATCTGGTCCTGCTGGATCGGCGATACCTCGGTCTCGGCCGCCCAGACATAGGCGGTGCCGGGCCGGGGCGGACCGAGAAAGGTGAAGTTGATCGGCGGCTGCACACCCACCGCCTCGGCGCAGGCGACCAGCGCGACCTCGCGTCTGCGCCCGTCCAGCGTGCAGCCGGCAGCCAGCGCTGCGCCCAGCAACAGCGCAAGGCCGAACCCGCGCCGGTTCATGCCGACCCGCCATCGGCGGACAGGAAACTTGGACGGATGCCCAGGGTCTTCACCGCTGCCTCCCATTTGCCGCCATCGTCGCGGCCGAACACGATCTCGGGTGCGGCCGGCGCCGTCAGCCAGCCATTGCGCTGCAATTCGGCCTCCAGCTGGCCGGGCCCCCAGCCGGCATAGCCAAGCGCCATCAGCACCGCCTGTGGCCCGTTGCCGCGCGCGATGTCCTCAAGGATGTCGAGCGTCGTCGTCATACCGAAACGCCCATCGACGTCGAGCGTGGCGGGTTGCCCGGCATAATCCATCGAATGCAGGACAAAGCCGCGCCCCTGCTCCACCGGGCCGCCGTAATGCACGCGGATCTGCGCCGCTTCCGGGCCCGGTTCGATCTCGAGCTGTTCGAGAAGGTTGCGAAAGGCGATGCCCGGCGCGGGCTTGTTGACGATCAGACCCATCGCGCCTTCGCCGGAATGGACGCACAGGAACACCACCGTGCGGTCGAAACGCGGGTCGCCCATCCCCGGCATGGCGATCAGCAGGGAGCCGGCAAGCGAGGCAGGATCGTCGGCATCGGTCATGCGCCCGAGCATGCGGCCTGACGGCGCTGCTGGCAAGGCCCGCGCGGGCGATGCCCGACACCCCGCTCGCCGGAACGTGATTTCAACCCGGTCCCGGCGCGGGTCTATCCGCCTGATCCATGATGCGTTTGCTGTTTCTCCTGCTGTTCGCCCTGGCGCTGCCGCTGTCGGCGCCGGCCAGCCCGACCGTTGGCGAGGCGAGCCTCGCGCGGATTTCGCTGCTGCCCGGTTGGCGGCAGGCCGATGGGCGCCACATGGCGGCGCTTCGGATCGCGCTGGCGCCGGGCTGGAAGACCTATTGGCGGGCGCCCGGGGAAATCGGCCTGCCGCCGCGTTTCGACTGGACCGGCTCGACCAATGTCGCGGCCGTAGCGCCGCTGTGGCCGCGTCCGCAGCTGTTCGAGACCGCCGGCGTTCAGACCATCGGCTATGGCGACGTGCTGACCCTGCCGCTGGCGGTGTCGCTGAACGATCCGGCCGCGCCGGCCGCGCTGCAGGGGCATCTGTCGATCGGCATCTGCCACGAGGTCTGCGTGCCCGTCGATGTGACGGTGGCGGGCGTTCTGCCGGCCGCCAGTGCGCGCCCCGCGCCCGCGATCGCCGCCGCGCTGGCCGACCGGCCGCTGAGCGCCGCCGAAGCGGGCGTCAGCCGGGTCGTCTGCCGTCTGACGGTGGCGCCGGACGGCCGGATGTCGCTCATTGCCGAAATCGCCCTGCCCGCGGCGCGGCCGCCGCGCAGGGTTGCGGTGGTCGAACCCGGCAGCCCGATGCTGTGGGCCTCGGACGCCACGCTGCAGCGCCATGGCGGCACGGTGACCGTCGCCGCCACGCTGGGCGCCATGGCCGGCGACGGCACACCCTGGATCGACCGCGAGGCATTGCGGATCACGCTGATCGGGCCGAACGGTGCGGTGGATATTCACGGCTGCCCGGCACCCGGCGATTGAGACCGGGCTGCAATGCGTGTGACGCATTGCAGTTGTGCCACCTCCCGGGCAGCCCCTTGCCCCCGGCCCGCCGCTGCGGCACACCGCGCCGGTCAGATACCGAAGGGCGCCCATGACCAGGATCGCTGCCACCTTCGCCCGGCTCAGGGCCGAAAACCGCAAGGCCTTCGTCACCTATGTCATGGCCGGCGATCCCGATCTCGAGACCTCGCTCGAACTGGTTCGGGGGCTGCCCGGGGCCGGCGTGGACATCGTCGAACTTGGCCACCCGTTTACCGACCCGATGGCCGATGGCCCGACCATCCAACTGGCCGGCCAGCGCGCGCTGGCTGGCGGGCAGACCATGGAGCGCACCCTTTCCCTGGCCCGGGCCTTTCGCGAAGGCGACGACCGGACGCCGCTGGTGATGATGGGCTATTACAACCCGATCTATGCCCGCGGGGTGGAGCGCTTCCTTGCCGAAGCAAGGGATGCCGGCATCGACGGGCTGATCGTGGTCGACCTGCCGCCCGAAGAAGACGACGAGCTGTGCCTGCCCGCCCGGGCGGCCGGGATCGACTTCATCCGGCTGGCCACACCGACCACCGATGACGCCCGTCTGCCGCGGGTGCTGAAGAACGCCAGCGGCTTTGTCTACTATGTCTCGATCACCGGGATCACCGGCGCCGCAGCGGCCGAACCGGCCGCGGTGGCCCCCGATGTCGCGCGGATCAAGGCGGCGACCGACCTGCCGGTGGTCGTGGGATTCGGCATCCGCGACCCGGAAACCGCCGGGGCGATCGCCGCTGTCGCCGACGGCGCGGTGGTGGGCTCGGCAATCGTGGCGATGGCGGGGGAGGGCCGGCCGGTGGCCGAGATACTGGGCTTTGTCCGGGGCCTCGCCGATGGGGCCCATGGCGCCTGATGCCGATGGGAGGCGGGCCGGCATCCCTGCCGGGAAGCCGTGCAACACAGCCGCCAGATACCAGCGGTCATCGCGCGTGGCCTTGGTCTGCCCCCTGCCCTGTCCGCCAGCGCCGCGCGCGTCGTTGTCAGACTTTCGCCAGGCGCCCCGACCCTAGCGGGCAAAGCTGGCGAGCGCCTGGGCGGTGATCCGGGCGACATAGTCCTGCTGGGTCCAGCCGCAGCCCTCGGTCAGCGCCACCCAGCTGCGGATCGACAGCATCACGAAGAAGAGGTCGGTCGCGGTTTCCACCGTCCATTCGGGGCGCAGATCGCCGTCGCGGTGGAGGTCCCGGATCGCGGCATGGCAGCCCTGGCGCATCGCATCCATCCGGTCGCCCCAGGCGGCGCGGGCCTCGGGGTCGGTTTCGCCCATCGCCATCAGCGCCATCGCCACCGGCCGGATTTCCGGCATGTAGCCGGCCCAGGCCGCGACATAGGCGGCGATGCGGTCGCGCCCCGTCGGTGCCGCGCGCGACGCTGCAAGGCGGGCATCGGCGCCAAGGCGGGTGTCGAGATGGCGGGCGACGGCCGTCAGCAGTCCGGCGCGGCTGTCGAAATGCAGATAGACCGCCTGGCGCGACACCCCCGCGGCACGGGCGATATCGGCCATGCGCACGCCGCGGCCATCCTGCGCCTGCAAGAGCGCGAGGCCGGCATCGAGGATCTTTTCGCGGGTCGGGCTGGCATCACTTGACATGGCGTCAACGATCACATATCCGCCGCCCTGTCAATTGACGCCGTGTCAAGCACGCGGAGCAACAGGAGACCGCCATGAATATCGTCATCTTCGGCGCGACCGGCAGCGTCGGCCGCCATGTCACCGCCCGGGCCGCCGCGGCCGGGCATCGCGTCACCGCCTTCACCCGCTCGGGCCGCG
>DNSZ01000302.1:16035-19375 GCA_003500165.1 Paracoccaceae bacterium
GATGTTCGGCCTGCTGCTGCGGGCCGTGCTGGCCGATCACAACGAACAGGAGGCGCTGGTGCGGGCCTCGGGCCTCGACTGGACCATCCTGCGCCCGGCCGCCTTTGCCAACGGGCCGCGAACCGGCAGCTATCATGTCGGGTTCGGGACCGATGCCAAGGGGCTGACCATGAAGATCGCCCGCGCCGATGTGGCCGATGCATTGCTGAAGCATGTGGACGACCCCGCCTTGGGCCGCGCGCTTGCGCTGTCCTACTGATCGGTTGGCGTGGCGACCGCCTCCTGCATCGCGCTCCGCGCGGGGTCCGGTCGGGGTTCGGCAACGGCGGCAAGCGCATGTCGCGGCGGTGCCCGTTCGGTGAGCGGCCGCGCCGTCGGCAACAGGCTTTCGGCCGGGGCGCCATTGGCGAACAGGATTTCGTGGGCGTCGCACAACAAGTGGTGATAGCTGACCGGCACGCAGCGGTCGTCGCGGTCGATGCCCGGGCGACCCATCAGCTTCACCGCGGCGATCAGCCGGCCCTTCGCCCAGACCCGGTGCTGGCGCGAGACCCGCAGATCGCGCACCGGGACCCCGGGGCCGAGCGCGCCGGCACGGATCCGCACCGGGCGCAGCCTGTGGTTGGCAATCTGTTCGGAGGTGCCGACCGTGCGCCGCCCCGCCCAGCGCACCGGCTGCGGGCCGTTGTCGCGGGTCATCACCCGATCGCCCGGGCGGATGTCCTCGACCGGGCGTTCGCCCCGGGGCGTGGCGATCCGCGTGCCATTGGCGAAACAGATCAGGTCGAAAACCACATTCTCCATTTCCGTGAAGTCAACACCGGCGATCTCGCCGGTCTCGCCGTTTTCGGTGATCGCGAGTTCGCCGATGCCATAGATTTTCGGATTGTCCAGGATATAGCCCAAGGTCGGATTATCGGGATCGTCCGGATCGTCCGGGTTCGCCTTCGGCCCGAAATTCACCACCGCGCCCCCATCGTCGGGGGTAAACGTGCCCACCGCGTTGTCGCGCGCCGCTTGATCAAAGTCGATCTGGTTGCTTCTCAGCCCCCCCAGCGCGGTGAAATCGATCCTGTCGCCCGCCCCGCCGCTGCCGCGATAGGCCTCGACACCTTGCACGGTGTCGGTCCCGCCATCGCCCTTCTCGACCTGATCCGGGTCGCCCTCGGCACCGATCGTCACGTCGATGGTCCGGAACGCATAGCCCGTCAGACCGGGTGCATAGAAACCGACCGGATTGGCACCCGGGATCCCCTCGGTCTGCGTGACCTGCTGATAGCCCAGCGATGCCGACGGCGCGATGGTGACGTAGATATCGGTGACCGAAGGGTTGGGCGCTCCGAGGGGATCTTGAAAATTGAACCGCGCATGGGTCACGATATCGGCCCGCCCGTCGCCATCGATATCGCCGCCCGCCGACACGAAGCTCGCCGGGCTGTTCCCAAGCGGTTCGGGTGGGGAACCCGGGTCCTGAAGGCTACTGCCGCCGATGAAACCGCCTGATATATCTTCGAAGTCACCGTCAAGTAGGGCGGAAGAAAGCCGTTCGGGCACTTCCAGCGTCCCGTCGCTGCCGAACAGCGATTCGAGGTCGTCCTTCGACACCCACATCATGAGACTGGCGTCAAAGCGGTTCGCGTCTGAAAAGTAGCCCGACGACGTCACGGCGAACTCGTCCTCGCCGTCGCCATCGACATCGCCAAGGCCGGCCAGGTCGAGACCCACCATCCTGGCCCCGTCACTGGCATTTGCACCCCCCGTCATCCGCCAAGCGCCGCCCTGGTCGACAAGATCTTGCAGATCGACAACGCCGTCCTGGCCGCGCAGGGCCGCGCCGCTGACAAGATATGCAAATCCCGGGGCAGCATTAAAGGCGGCTCCCGACACCAGCAGGTCGCCTACCCCGTCCCCATCCACATCGCCCGCCCCGGCGATGGCGGTCCCGATAGAGCCTCCGGACGAAAAGAACTCGTAATGGCCCTCTCCGCGGTCGGTAAAGTCCGCGTCGATGTCGATATCGGTGCCCCGCGCCTCCTCCAGGGCCTGCGAGGTGATGACATAGTTGCGTCCTTGAAAGGGCGCTGAAAGGCCCAGCTCGGCCTGCGCATCGCCGCTGAAATCGGTTATCGGCGCAAGCGCGTTTGCGGCGGGGAACAAAAACGTGCCGCGCAGCGACACCATGGCGTCGGCGTCTGCGGAATCGAGGTTGGCCAGATCGATCACCCCGTCGGAATTCGCCAGATCGAGCAGGCGCGCGCCGTCGATCACCCGTGTCACGCCGGGGAAAAACGGCGCGTTGGTCGCGCTGCCCGGCGAGCCGATCACCAGGTCGATGGCCCCGTCCGAGCCGATCAGATCGGCCGCCCCCAGCATCGCCCCGGTGCCGTTCGCCGCGGGATCCGAATCGCGAATCGCATAAAGCCCCGCGGCATTGGCCCCCAGCGCCTCGTCGAGATCGATGCTGTTGTCCGACCCGGCATCGTAGCTGCCGAGAAAGGTCGAGGTGACCAGCCAGACGGTGCCCGCATCGCCATCGCTGCCCGGCGCCCCGATCAGGAAATCGCCCTTGCCGTCGCCGTCGATATCGCCCAGCGCGGTGTAATTGGTATAGTTCGGTCCGCTGTCGCCCAGACCGTAATCGACCAGCCCTTCCGCCACCAGCTTGACCGTGCCGTGCTGGCCCAGCAGATCGTCGTCGATATCGACCGCGGCATCGGCACCGATCAGATCGCCATCGTTGAGCGCCGCGCCGGTGACAAGATAGACCGCGGCCTCGCCGCCGCCGATCAGCAGGTCGCCCAGACCGTCGCCGTCGACATCGCCCGCCGACCCGGTATAGCCGCCGAATTTAGCGTCAGCCGCGCTGTCGATGGTGATCGCCGTGCCCAGATGGGCGACATAGGTGTCGTGCCCGTCCCCGCCGCTGATCGTGTCGCTGCCCCCGGTCACGACGATCCAGTCGTCGCCGCCCAGCGTGTCGATGACGTCGTCGCCCGCGCCGATGAAGATCGGGCCGGCATCGCTGTCGATGCCGTAGGATTCGACATAGTCGCGTTCGTCGGTGCCCGTTACATCAGCCATGTCGCATCCAGTCTGTTATTGCCCGTGCATGCCTCTGCGGGCCGACAGGGTCGACCGCACAGCGGTCCGTCCCATTGTCGTGTTTCCCGCACCGCTGTCGCGCATTCTGCGCGCACGCCTCGGCCTGTGCTGGAAACCGGCACGGGCCTGAGCTGTCGACCATTGTCGTTATACTTTCATGGTGCGTCCACGGGCAAGGCTGTTGCGCCGTTCGCGCGCAAGTGCCGCGGGCAACAGGGGTTCTGCCGGGACGCCCCTG
>DNSZ01000302.1:19402-19524 GCA_003500165.1 Paracoccaceae bacterium
ACCAGCGTCAGATCGGCGATGCCGCGCGTGCGCAGGTAGCCTTCCAGCCCCGTGGGCGTGACCCGGTCGTTTTCGAAGAACGCCGAATAGCTGTCGATGTGATGGCGGTATCCCTTGCGGAT